>CAZLRK010000087.1:0-14632 GCA_964561845.1 uncultured Desulfobacterales bacterium
GAAAGTCTTGCGCTGAAAGCGCATAGTTTTGAACTAACGCGTTGGAACAATAAATTCCAAATTATAATATCCAAATCTCAAAAAAGATCCAATATGAATTGCCTGCCCTGTTAAATAAATCGTAGATTTAATGCGAAGCATTATTTAACAGGGTAAATGATTTGTTTTTTGGTTTTTTGACATAAAAACGCAAAAAATCAGATATAAGATACTAAGTAAAAAGCTTTAGTATTTCTTCTCTAACCTGATTTTCATCCAAAGATGCATCAATAACCCTAAATCGTTCAGGCTCAAGTCGTGCAAGCTCAAGATAGCCTTCTCTCACTTTTTTATGGAATGAAATTGTTTCTTCTTCAAAACGGGTTTCAATGCCTTCTCTGGTCCCATTGTCTATCTGTTTCCACGCACGAGAAAGGCCAATTTCAGGGGAAAGATCAAATAGTATGGTAATATCAGGTTTAAGGTCTCCAAGAATCAATTTGTGTAATCTTTTAATTAAACCTATATCGAGACTTCTTGCAAAACCCTGGTAGGCAACTGTGGCATCATAATAGCGGTCACATAGAACCGTTTTTCCTTCAGCTAATAGTGGAGTAATGAGTTTCTTAATGTGCTGAACCCTATCAGCCATATAAAGAAGAAGTTCAGTTATGGGATCCATATCTTTACTTTTTGGATCGAGCAGTATGGAACGGATTTTTTTCCCAATCTCAGTGCCCCCGGGTTCTCTTGTAACAATACAGTCGTGTCCCCTTGCTTTCAGAAACTCAGCGACATTTTTCAATTGAGTTGTCTTTCCTGATCCCTCTATTCCTTCAAATGTAATAAACATATAATTAATCTACTGGTTCTTTTTTCCCATATAAAAATATCGACCCAAAATTCTGTGGTACGAAGTCCACGTCTCATTATTATCTTCTGATGAAATAAAGTCACGAATTCCGTTAACCTTTGAGTCTATTTCATCTATATAGTTCAACAAAACCGCCTCAATTGTTTTGGGCGGTTCTGGTGATCCGAATTCTCGGGTTCCGTGATGGCTGACAATCATATGTTTGAGCAAAAGCAACTCTTCTACAGGAAAATTCTTAATTTTTCCCGCTTTTTCATTAATCATCTGTAAACCGATAACAATATGACTAAGAAGTCTGCCTTCATCTGAATAGTCAATACTAGTTTGATATTCGTATTCCTTTATTTTCCCGATGTCATGAAGAACCACACCGGCAAGAAGAATATCAATGTCTATACCACTGTAATGCCCTGCAATTCTGTCTACTAGAATGGCCATTGAAAGTGTGTGCTCAAGAAGACCTCCTATATATGCATGATGCATTTTCTTTGCTGCAGGAGCTTTTTTAAATTTTTCAGCAAATTTTTCATCGCTCCAGAATGCTTCAATGAGTTCCCTTAAATATTCCTTTTTAATGGAAGCAGTTATCTTCTTAAGGCGATTGAACATATTATCTATATTACGGTCTGTCGCTGGAAGATAATCTGAGGGATCAATCGAATCAACAGGACATTGAGTCATTTTCTTTACAACAAGTTGAAGAGTCTCTCTATATTCATTTACATTTCCATTTATGTGTACAAAGCTTCCTGAAGTTATGTTTTCAATTATCTGTTCCACTTCATCCCATACCACTCCATTTATACTTCCGGTTCTGTCTGATAAGGTAATATTTAAAAAATTATTTCCATCCCTTTTCTGTGCAAGGTTTTTTTTTGATAATACAAAAACATCGTCAACAAAATCGCCTACCTTTATTGTATTTATAAACTGCTTTTTCATATATCCCATCCCTTAAGATCGTCAATTATCCCGTAATTAGTTGCATCGCTCTTAACCGGGGTTATGGATATGAAATTTTCACGCAACGCTGCCCCATCAATATCCAGGTCATTATCAAAAATCTGTGTATCGCATCCTTGCCAATAGTATTCATGATTTCGAGGGTCAACTCTTTTTTCAAAATATTCCGAATGCAGTTTGTTATCATGTCTACTTATTCGGACACCGGCAACTTTGTCCAAGGTTGTGTTCGGAATATTGACGTTCAGAAATGTTCCAAAAGGAAGTCCTTTTTTGAAAACTTGCTCCGTCAATTTTTCTATAAAAATGGCAGCATCATAATAATTGTCACTTTGATTTCCATAAACGGATACTGCAATTGCCGGTATTCCATATAAAGCAGCCTCTTTGGCCGCACACACAGTCCCGGAATAATTAATATTCACGCCCAAATTTGCACCGGGATTTATCCCTGACACTACCATATCGGGATACGAATCGAGTATTGCTACAACCCCAAGCTTTATACAATCAACAGGGGTTCCGCTCAAAGCATATCCCAAATGTCCGTCATCAAGTTTATGTTTTGTTACACGTATAGGTTTATCCAGGGTTATGCCATGCCCAACAGCGCTTCGTTCGCGATCAGGAGCTATTATCGTTACGGAATGTTTTTTTGCAAATATCTTGTAAAGCGCCTGCAAACCTTCTGAAAATATACCATCATCGTTGGTTATAAGAATATTCATTTTTTTATAATTCCTTACCCATATCATTAAAAGACATATTTTCACAACTACATCTTGATTTTTCAATTAATTTCGCTTTATAGTCGAAATGTTAGTTGTGTTCAAGGTGTTATATATAGATTTATGTAATATTTTAGTTAGCCTTATGAAAATAATTACATTGGTAAACTTCAGTGGTATGAAATATTTCGCATTTGTTATTTCCATAATGATTGCAATTTCTGCGTATGCCACAGAGAAAACTCAGGACCGATTCATAGACATCGACCCTGATAAACCGTGGCATCTCAGTGCAGATGAAATAAGTTATGATGACAAAAATAATCAATATATTGCAAGCGGTAATGTAGTCATAACAAAAAAGGATATTCAAATTTCTGCTGATTTTGTCCTTTTTAATTACAAAACCATGAATGTAATTGCAACAGGACATGTGCTGGTGACTGTCAAAGAAGACTTTCTTGCCGGGAGTAGTTTGGAATTTGATCTGGAAACCGAGACTGGAACTATAGATGATGGAACTATATTTATAAAGGCAAACCATTTCTATATTAAAGGTGATAACATAAAAAAGACCGGTGATGATACCTATACAGCGGACAAAGCCAGTATCTCAACCTGTGACGGAGATAAACCGGCATGGAAAATTACCGGAAGAAATCTTAAAATTACCATAGAAGGATATGGTTTTGCAAAGCATGCTACATTCTGGATAAAAAGCATACCGGTGATGTACACACCTTACATAGTATTTCCGGTAAAGCTAAAACGCCAGACTGGATTATTACCGCCTCAAATGGGCTATTCAACTCGAAATGGTATAGAATATACCCAGCCTTTTTTCTGGGCTATAAATAAAAGTTCAGATGCCACTTTCTATGAGCATCACCTCCAACATCGAGGAGATAAAATCGGTTTGGAATATCGCTATATTTTTAGCAAAGATTCAAAGGGAACCTTGATGTATGATTACCTCAACGATAGAAAGATAGACGATGGCACAGGAACTTCAAGCAAAGACTGGGGATATGAAGACGATGATGTGCTTAGACCCAACTCAGATAGGTACTGGTTCAGGATGAAAAATAACCAGGAAATGCCTTTAGGTTTCTCGGCCAAATTAAACCTAGATATTGTAAGTGACCAGGACTACCTTCATGAATTTAGAGATGGATTTACGGGATTTGACGAAACAGATGAGTATTTTTATAATAACTTCGGCCGGGACCTGGATGATTATGATGATTCTACAAGGGTCAATAGCCTTAATCTAAATAAAAACTGGTCAAATTATAGTCTGAATTTTGAAACACGCTGGTACGATAACGTAATTATCCGACGCCAGGAAGAACCGGATACAACTTTGCAGAAATTACCATTTATCGAGCTTGACGGGTCTAAACAGCGGTTTTTTGGAACACCTTTTTATTTTGATCTCAATACTGAATATACACGCTTTTACAGGAAAGATGGCACGCCGAGTGAAAATATTACAAGTTGTCACAGGACAGATGCCTATCCAAGGCTCTATCTACCCTTAAGGTTTAAAAATTATTTCACATTCGAGCCCTCTTATGGAATCAGAGCAACAGCATGGCGGATTGATGAATATGAAAGCACTCCACCTGAAAACGATATGACGCAAAACAGGGTTATCTATGATACCAAATTGGATCTTTCAACGGAAATTTTCAAAACATTCGACATAAACGGTAAGACCATTGACAGGATCAAACATTCAGTAAAGCCTCAGATTATCCATGTCTACATACCTGATAAAACACAGGATCAATATCCATACTTTGATTCTATTGACCGCATTAGTAAAACAAACCTTGTCACCTATTCAATTACAAACACCTTTACATCAAGATATAAACAATATATTAACAAGGAAGCCGAGGTTAATGAAGATAGTAATGAATCATTTTATTTAAAATATCACGAATTTATGCGCTTCAAATTAGAACAGAGTTATGATATAAATGAAGCCGGCGAAACTGATCCGCTAAAATGGGCAAACAAAGAAACAAAACAACCATTTTCACCAATAAAAGGAACGCTTGAACTTGTCCCTGTAAGATATTTTTTAATGGATGCTGATGCCGAATGGTCTCAGTATGACAATGAGATTATTTCCCATAATGTTGCGGCAAGATTATTTGATAAACGCGGAGACAGCTTATTTGTTGAACACAGATATGAACGCGATTCAAGTGAATCAATACAAGATGGAAAAGAATCTATTTACACTAAATGTATATTAACAATATCAGATAGAATATCGACATATGGTGAATATGAACGTAATATTTACTATAATGAAGACATAAAAAAAGGCGCGGGATTCTTATATAAATCCCAGTGTTGGTCAATTGAAGCCATTTACACGGATGAAGCTGGAGAACAAAAGTGCCTATTTTTAGTTAATCTCCATGGACTCGGAGGGTTGCGTTCCGGCATTACAACTAGTGAAAGGGAAGAGAGCCTGGAAGTTGATTAGTACAGATCTCGTTAAGTCGTTGAGTAGTTGAGTAGTTAAGTGGTTGTAATGATAAAAATAACAGCAGTTTTGCAAAACAATTGGACAACCAAAAGTTTTCACTGAGAGTCAATAACCACCCTAAAAGGGTCTTGTTTATATCTCGCAGAGCGCACAGAGTTCTCAGAGTTCTTGATCTGAATCGCTGAGAGGGCGATTCAGATCAAACTGACATCCAGCTATCGCTGGAGATGTTGATATGATACAATCTATTCTGTTGCTATTCAACTGTCTATGGCCTCGGATTCTATTTGCCACGCAAGTGGCTGAGAATTTTGTCTGATTTTTCCTCTCAAAAAATCAGACAAATTATTTATCTCTCTGTGCTCTCTGTGAACTCAAGCGACCATAGAGAGCGGGCGAGAACAAAACTATACGGCAAAGCCGGTTGACTCTGACAACGCCCAAAGGACGTGGATTTATAGATATTATTAAAAGCAAAAATATAAAAAATCGTAAACCCTGAACCTCTGAACTGTGAACGGTTACTATAAATCGTTTCCTACTCAACCACTTAACCACTCAACTATTTAACTATGTCAGGATTAGAAATAATGACAACAAATAGACTCTCGCCTGCATGGTATGTCTTACATACAAAAAGCAGGTTTGAAAACGTAGTTAATGAAGGTTTAATAAGAAAATCGATGGAGGTCTTCCTGCCAAAAATTTCTGTAAAAAGTAAACGCCGCGACAGAAGAGTTACAATCCGGGCGCCTCTTTTCCCGGGCTATTTATTTGTAAAAAGCGATCTTAATCCATATGAACAGATTGAAATTGTAAAAACAACTGGCGCTGTCCGTTTAATCGGCACTAAAGATGGACCTGTTCCAGTTCCCTTAGAGAATATAGAATCACTTAAAATAATGGTGTCTGAAGACAATGAAGTTATAACCGACAAACGAATAAAAAAAGGAGATAGGGTAATGGTGTTATATGGACCATTTGCAGGCGTTACGGGGATATTTGTTCGATACAGCAGCAGTGGACGCGTATTTGTTAATATTGATGCAATGGGACAATCTGCCGGAACAGATGTGAGTGAGGAAGATATTGAAATTTTACCCGAAATATTGTTATAACTGCTTGACTTTTTATTAAGTTATGGTTATTAGGACTAAGATCTACTATTCACCAATGAAAAAAGGAGGACATATGAACAAATTAGGGCTTATCTTAGCTTTAAAAAATGAAGCAGATATCTCAAAATCAGAGGCAGCAAAGGTAGTTCAAATAGTTTTCGATAACATGACCGATGCCTTAAGCCAGGGAGAACGTGTTGAAGTTCGCGGTTTGTGCAGTTTTTTTGTTAAAGACTATAAAAGTTATATAGGCAGAAATCCGAAGACTGGAGAAAAAGTTTCCATAAATCCTAAAAAACTCCCATTTTTCAAATGTGGTAAAGAACTTAAAGAAAGGGTGGACTATTAATTTGTGCAGGGGTTTGGATCGATAATAGATCAAAAACAGCCTATACAAATTTTAACCACTTTCATTAAGAAGGGAACAATACCTCATGCCCTTCTTTTTACGGGGATTGAAGGGGTTGGAAAGCTGGCCGCCGCCATGACTTTTGCCATGGCATGTAACTGCATTGTGCAAGTGCATAATGGGGAAAAAACCCAAAACATAACCGGCCCATGCAATCAATGCAGATCTTGTAAAAAAATTAATTCAGGCAATCATCCTGATATCATACTTATAAAGCCGTCTGGCCAATTTATCAAGATTGCACAAATACGCTCTCTCCATCAAACCCTTGCCATGAAACCTTATGAGGCAAGGTCACGTGTGGTTATAATATCAGAAGCCCGGGCTATGAATCCGGAGGCTGGCAATGCGCTTCTTAAAGTCTTAGAAGAGCCGCCGGATCATACCATTCTGATACTTATTACCATACAGAAATCCGATCTTCTCCCAACAGTTGTCTCACGCTGCCGGCACATCAGATTTAATCCAATTTCCCAAAAAATACTTGAGGCATTACTGATCCAAGAGAAAGGAGTTGATAAAAATAAAGCTGCGATAATTGCGGCAATGGCAAACGGAAGTTTTTCCAAAGCCGTTTCCATGAACCGGACAAATTGGATAAATAGAAGAAATTGGCTTATTCAAGCCATGGGCTTAGACCAACCTGAATCTCTATCTTCGATACAGACCGGTTTGATCCTTGCGTTTGCCGAAAGGTTGTCAAAAAATCGAGAAATCCTTCTTGACTCCTTAGAGATAATCAAGTCCTGGCTAAGGGATCTTGTTATCTACAAATATTATCCGGAAAAGATTATCAATAAAGATTTGATCGACAAGATTCAATATGGATCTCAAACAATTACTGTTAAAAACCTTATTTTACAAATTGAAGCTATTGAGTTAGCTCAGAAAAATATTCAATCAAACGCCAATTTAAGGCTTACTTTGGATGTAATGGCAACACGGCTTGCTCTTTTGTCAAACAGTTAAAATATGATGAATTCTTAAAAAGACGAATTCATCAAGTGTTTGGTGTTTAGTATTTTGTGTTTTGTTTGAAATATATACTTTTATACCAGCGCATTAGACCGCCAAACACTAAACACTAAATACAAAACACTCTTGTAAAAAAGTCACTTTTTTGAATTTTTACGAAATCATCAAAATATTAATAACGTTCAAAAGTTACGGCATAATATGAAAAAGATAGTTGGAGTAAAATTTAAACCAGCCGGAAAAATTTACGACTTTGACTGTGGTGCATTTGTACTTAATCGCGGAGATCATGTAATTGTTGAAACTGAAAAAGGACTGGGTTTCGGAACTGTAGCAACACCACCGGTAGTCAAAGATGTAGACTTGTTAAAGAAGCCCTTGAAAAATGTGTTTCGACTGGCAAATGAAAAAGACTTTGATCAAAAAAAAAATAATCTTTCCATTGAACAATCTGCTTATTCTTTTTGTGCAAAGTGCATCAATGATCTCGGCCTCAAGATGAATCTTTTTTCTGTTGAAAGTACTTTTGAGGCTGACAGATTGACTTTCTTCTTCACAGCTGAAGGTCGTGTTGATTTCCGAAAACTTGTAAAAATGTTGGTCAAAGAGCTGGGTGTCAAGGTGGAAATGCGACAGGTAGGAATACGAAACCAGGCCAAATTATGTGGAGGTTTAGGAAGATGCGGCCGCGAATTATGCTGTTCGTCATTTCTTGAAAAATTCGAACCAGTATCTATACGCATGGCAAAGAACCAAAGTCTCTCTTTAAATCCCACCAAAATTTCCGGTCAGTGCGGCCGATTGATGTGTTGCCTGACCTATGAAAATAAAACATACCGATCTCTCAAAGCGAAATTTCCAAAAATCGGTAAAAAAGTAAAAACCACGAAGGGAATGGGAAAAGTAATCCGACACAATGTAATATGCAACCGAATATCCATCCGTTTAGATGAAGGTACGGAAATAGAAACAGAAATCGATAAAATTATCAATGAAAAGGAATAAAAAATGCCCAAGCCTTTTTATATAACAACACCTATCTATTATGTGAATGCAAGACCACATTTAGGCCATGCATATACTACTATTGCGGCTGATATTGCATGCCGGTTTAATTCCATGCACCAGGTGGATACTTTTTTTCTTACAGGCACGGACGAACATGGAGATAAAATAATACGTGCTGCTAAAAAAGAAAATCTAACCCCCAGAAACTATGTAGATAAAATAAGCAAACTTTTTAGGGATCTTTGGCCTGAACTCAATATAAATTACAATTATTTCATTCGCACCACCGATTCATCCCATAGAGAGGTTGTAGAACATATATTACAAAAAATCTATGATTCCGGAGACATCTATTTCAGCGAATATACGGGCCAATATTGCTTTGGATGCGAGCGTTTCTACACAAAACGTGAATTAGTCGACGGCAAATGCCCTGATCATAAAACAGAGCCTGAAATTATCAGGGAATCAAATTATTTTTTTAAAATGAGTAAATACCAGGACTGGCTTATAAATCATATTAAGAAAAATCCTGACTTTATCCGTCCTGAACAATACCAAAATGAAGTGCTGTCTTTCTTAAAAGAACCCCTTGAAGATCTCTGTATATCCCGTCCAAAAACACGCCTAAAATGGGGAATTACACTACCCTTTGATAACAATTATGTCACATATGTATGGTTTGATGCCCTTTTAAACTATATATCCGCAATCAAATATCCTGATGGAAATGAGTTTAATAAATTTTGGCCGTATGCTCAGCACATTGTAGCCAAGGATATCTTGAAACCACATGGTATTTACTGGCCTATCATGTTAAAGGCTGCCGGCATCCCAATATATAAACATCTGAATGTTCATGGATATTGGAATATCGAGCAAAGCAAGATGTCCAAGAGCCTTGGAAACGTTGTCGACCCTCTTCAACTCAAAAATATTTACGGACTTGACGCATTCAGGTTTTTCTTGATGCGAGACATGGTATTCGGTCTGGACTCCAATTTCAGCGAAGATGCACTTATACAACGCATCAACTCAGATCTTGCAAATGATTTAGGAAATCTCTTTTCAAGGGTTTTGGCAATGGCTCACAAATATTTTAAGGGAATAGTGCCGGATGTTGATCCGGAAATTGATAAAGAGCTACACCTCGGTCTTGAGTCAGATGCATTGAAAACCATCGATAAATACGAAAAAGCCATGAATAATTTTTCTTTTCACAAGGCTCTTATGGCTATCTGGGATTATATCAGCAAAATGAACAAATCTATTGATATTACTGCTCCCTGGGTTCTTGCAAAGAAAAAAACAAGTCAAAAACAGCTTGAATCCGTAGTCTACAATTTCCTTGAAGGTCTCAGGGTTATTTCCGGCCTTATCTATCCCATAATGCCCGACACTGCCTTAACAATGCAAAAACACCTTGGGATGAATCCGAAAGAACCGTTTTACAACCTAAACATACTTAGAACCTGGGGAACAATTGCATCAGGCACAAAGCTTCCAAAATCAATAATACTTTTTCCAAGGATTGATATGAAGAATAATAAAACTTCTTTAACAAAAAATGATGATGATTCGGGGGCTTCGGTCCCAAAAATTAAACCTGAAATAACTCTTGATGAATTCAGCAAGATCGACCTCAGGGTTGGTACCGTGATACGAGCAGAAGCAATCCCCAGGGCAAAGAAACTCTTGAAAATCGAAGTTAATCTTGGTGAAAATCGAACGGTTGTCGCCGGCATTTCCTCAGCCTATACACCTGAAGAATTGGTGGGCAAACAGATAATTGTCGTTGCTAATCTAAAACCTGCAAAACTAATGGGGACTCTGTCAAAAGGGATGCTAATTGCCGCGGTTGATAATGATGTGTGCTCAATTGCAACCTTAGATAAAAAAGTAAAACCAGGGACACCTTTGAGCTAGTTTCTTAGCAATAAATTCTGTGTTTTTTGTGGCAAAAAAATTCTAACCAATTAGAAGCCATTAACTATCAATTTAAGATTGAAGATTTAGGATTTAAGATTTAAGGAATTCTGCCAATTTTATTAATAAAAAGAGAGAGCGACACGCGGCGCAAGCGCCTGCGCTGCGCGAGCGATTCCACAATTCTAAAATCATCACTCTGCGATCTACAATCCCTTGGTTCCTGCTTGTTCGGATATGGAGAGGAAAATAATGAACTATTTAAACAAAATTGTTCGCAATATCAGACAGCTTTATAGCAGAATTCTTTTTTATCTATTAGCAGATGTCTATTTTGGAAAAAGCATGACCGGCGTTTCAGAAAATTCTATAGTATTCTTTCCCAGTCGTGCAAACTTCCTTTGCTGCGGACTTGCAGGAATTGTTTCAATAAAAACCAAAAATGAAATAAAAAGGCGGGTCGACATTGCCTCTTTAAATGATATGGTCCAAAAAATAGATACGCACAGCTACATATCCTGTATCAAGAATAATCATTCGCTTGACAATAATTATCTGTGTGGACAGGACACTATAACCGATCTTTTGCGAAATGTTGGAAAATTAAATGAGGATGATCTTTTCTGCGAAATTTTTAATAGTAAAGATATTAAAGCTGACATTTTAAAACTTTCCGAGTCTCTTTCGGATATCATCAATAATGAAGAAAAATCGCTTTCTGATAATATGGGACATCTTGATCCTGAATCAGTTGATATCATGGCACTGCGCATCGATATCCTAAAGGATATAGCCTGGTGTCTCAAAGTAGAGGTTATCGATAATATTAAAAAAGTTAATAATTTGTTTAGCTCGACAAATCCATCTTTTGCCACCTCTTCTTTGAAAATTTTTAAGAAAATTAATTCTGTACTTAACAGTATCGATCGTCTTGAAGTAAGGGGACGAGACTCGGCAGGCATTTCTTTAATGTTCATTCTTAAAAGGGCTGAATATAAAAAATTCAAGAAAACTATAGAAGATAAAAATCTTCTTAATGATTTACAAGAAAGGCAAACCCGGGATGTCCTGACAAATATGGGCATATCTATTCATAAAATAAAGAACGAAAATGGAAAAAAGAGCGTTACTATAGCCTTTACTTTTAAAATTGCCGCTGAAATAGGAAGCCTTGGGGATAATATACTTTTCCTCCGTCAACAGATAAAAAATGATCCGCTATTGCAATCCATTATCACTTTTCCCTTTCAATATCATACGATTTTATCCCATACCCGTTGGGCATCGGTCGGTGCCATTACTGAAGAAAACTGCCATCCGGTTGATAACAAAACCATGGGAAATCAGAATGAAAAAAGTGGTATAATCCATGTCTGCCTGAACGGAGATATTGATAACTATCTGGAACTTAAGAAAGAATTAGAAAACAAAGAAAATCTTATACACAAAGATATAACCTCCGACACGAAGATCATTCCACTTCAGATCGAAAAATACGTAAAAGAGGGGTTTGATGTTGAAGAATCATTCCGACTCGCTGTCAACGATTTTAAGGGATCCCATGCCATATCCATGCATACCGACTTAGCCCCTGGCAAACTGTTTCTCGCCCAAAAAGGAAGCGGTCAAGCCATATTCATAGGCCTTGCTGAAAATCACTTTATGCCTACTTCAGAGGTATACGGATTTATTGAAGAGACCCGGGCATATCTCAAAATAGGCGGTGAAAAGATAGTGGAAGGGGAAAACAACAGCACTCATGGACAAATTTTTATTTTGAATCAGGAATCAAAGGGAGGACTGGACGGTATAAACGCAATCTATTATGATGGAACCCCGGTTGAACTTAGTGAAAAGGATATAAAGCATACGGAAATTACATCAAGGGATATAGACCGGCAGGAATATCCCCATTATTTTTTAAAAGAAATTTCAGAATCCTCTGTCTCTGTGGAAAAAACCCTTCAGAATCGCTGGAAATTCAAAGATAACGAGAAACAACTTTGTGAAATAGCACTTGATGAAAACGCCATCCCAAAATCAATGCAAACTGCCCTTTTGGAAAATCAGATACGTCGTATCTTTTTTGTCGGTCAGGGAACTGCGGGTGTGGCCGCCCTGGCCTGTTCCAATATCCTGAATTATTACATGGGTGACCCGTCGTTGCATGTCAACGCACTTAAAGCATCAGAGCTAAGCGGATTTCAGCTTAGTGAAAGCGATAAAGCAAACAGTATGGCAGACACCCTTGTTATAGCCATTAGCCAGTCCGGCACGACAACGGACACGAATCGTACTGTCGACATGGTAAAAGAGCGTGGCGCCCATACCCTCGCCATCGTGAACCGGAGGGATTCAGATATTACGTTCAAGGTTGACGGTGTCATGTACACCAGCAGTGGCAGGGACATTGAAATGTCCGTGGCCTCTACAAAGGCATTTTATTCACAGATAGTCGCAGGAGCTCTTATAGGCCTGGGCATCGCTAAAATAAAAGGGCGCAGAGATGAACAATTTATTTCTGAAGAAATAAAAAAACTGCTTGAACTTCCTTCTCATATGAAAAAAATCCTTGAAATGCGCAGCAAGATCGAAAAATCGGCAAAACAGCTTGCCGTATCTAAGACTTACTGGGCGACTGTCGGAAGCGGACCTAATAAAGCTTCAGCAAATGAAATACGAATAAAACTCAGTGAACTCTGTTATAAGACCATATCATCTGATTTTGTCGAAGATAAAAAACACATTGATCTTTCATCAGAACCTCTGATTATTGTTTGCGCAGCTGGCACAAGAAACACAGTCATTGGCGACATCATTAAGGATACCGCGATATTCAAAGCGCACAAGGCCACTCCAATTGTAATTACAAATGAAGGAGAAAACCGGTTTGATACTTATGCAGAAGATGTTTTCCATGTGCCTGTTGTAAGTGAACATCTTGCACCCATCGTAAATACCCTGGTCGGGCATATCTGGGGATATTATGCAGCCCTTGCAATTAATGAAAGTTCAAGTTTTTTACACAACTTCCGCGAAGAAATTCAAAACACAATAAATGAACATGCAAAAAAGGGCCTGGATATTTATGAAGTTGTTCTTGAAAAATCTTTCAAAGAAAAAATAGCAACTTTTTACAACGACTTTATAAAGAAAAAAACCCGGAATCGCTTTCCGGTTGCCATGGGAAAGGAAGCTATCTCCGATTTGGTCTTACTTTGTAAATATCTCACAGGCAGGTTGCCTGTTTCCGATTTTGAACTTGATTTCGGTATTAAAGGCACTGCAATGAACATGCTGAATAAGCTTTTTGAATGTCTGGGAAGATCAATCAATAAAATGGCACGACCGGTTGATGCAATCAAACACCAGGCAAAAACCGTCACCGTAGGAACAAGTCGTATCAGTGAAGAGATAGAGGGAATCCTGTTTGAATCATTGACATTCCACAATTTAAATATTTCACAAATTACAGGTCAAAATATTTTGGTCCTTAAAAACCTTCAGAAAATAATTTCAAACATCAAAGGCTCTATTCTTTATAAAATCGGCGGTCTGAACCTTCTGGGCGAACTAACAGATGAAACAACAATCGAGGTAATTAAGAAAGAAGGAGTGCTACAACCGATTCCATCCCGGGTTGAAAAAGATAACAAATTAAAGGGAAGCAAAAGAATTATTGTGGGAGAAGGTAACGTTTATGTCGGTAAAGGTCGAAAAGATGATCGAAGTATTCTCGTTATTCCGATCATTTCCACATCACCGTCTACACCCAACACCATTGAATATTTACTCCTGTTAAACGTTTCCTTTAAAGAAAATGTTCCGCTTCCTGAAAAGATCAAAGCACTTGGCGGCAAGTATGAGCGTGTTAAAAACATTATTCAGGAAAACAGTATTGCATGGGATGATAAATATCTTGAACTTATTGAGATAGATGAGCTTTTTGGGATATCGGCTGAAAAGATTGGAGAATATGTTGTATCGCAGTTAGCTTAGCGCTCTAAGTTCTCTAACTCATAAATTCGGTAACGTATTTTTACCAGGACACCTATGTCGTACAAGCTGAGATCCTAAGAAGATAAAGTTTGGTGTCCCTAACCCTGCAAACCTAAACCTTAAAAAAGAAATTTATCACGAAAGCAC
>CAZLRK010000088.1:0-14572 GCA_964561845.1 uncultured Desulfobacterales bacterium
GAATGGTTCGACATGCTCACCACCCTGAGCATAGTCGAAGGGTAACTCCCAATTGATTTTTTACTCAATTGGGGTATTACCCTCTTTCTATTTTAAAGCGAAAAGTTCTTGGAATAACTTTTTGTTTTTAGATGATGCATAGACTGTGAAAGTTTTGGCAAACGAATCTTTGACTATCTGTTTTTCTCTATCCAGTGTTTTAATCAGGCTACCGATTGCCACAAGTACTTTTTTAGACTCCTCATCGGTTACAGGCAATTCCTCGCAAATGTTTAAAAGATATTCTCCTTGAACACAGAGATCATTAAAATCCCCTAGATTGTTTTGTAATTTCTTTAATTGCCCAATCAATCTATTAATTTTTTTGCGGTTAAACAGACTTGCGAAAAATTCCATCAAGTATCGAAGCTTTTTACATTCAATTCTTAGGACATGCAGCATTTCGTCTTCGGTGTTCTCAAGTATCCGGTTACCGGTTTTTACAATATTTTTGTATCTCTTATAGATTCTTTTCCGGGATAGATCTATTATTGGGAGATCAGCATTGGATGCCTTTTGAGAATCCTGTTGCGGTTCATCCAAAAAAACATCCCAATCATTTAAAATTTGCGCGTATTTTTTTGATTCCAAACCGCTAATGACTTCCTGTAAAGCCTTTGATCGTTTTTCCCTCAGATAGCCGAATAAGGGATCAATATCGTCACGCAATACAGAGGGGAGCATGTCTTTGTAAGTATTCTCATTTAGCAGATAAACATCAAGATCTCGCAAATGGTTAGAGAGTTTGCCCACAAAGGCAAAATCTTTTTTAAATCTATCGGTAGTCTCTGCCGAAAATACAGATTTAATCTGGCCTAAAGCAGAGCGGGTACGACGAATGGCGACTCGAAAATCGTGCAAAATTTCAGTATCCAGGTCCTTTTTAATGTTGGCCTCGTTGATCTTCATTTCCTGCAACAAGTAGCGTAGAATGATTTTAGCTGCTTCATTAGAACACATATCAGGCTCGAGTTGTATTTTTAATTTTCCATCATAACTGCCCGGTTTTTTATCAACTGCCTCAAGCGCTTTAAAATATATGCCTTCTTTTTTACTTTTGGTAAATCCTGCATCCTCTAATATTTTAGCCAAGTTTCGAGAATGTTTTAGATATCCCCTTACCGGTTTCAGTAAAAAATAAGTAGCCACAGCAGTCGCGTCTATGTCACGAGATGGACGAATTTCTTCATAGATCAATCGTGCCACTGTTTTTTCATCTCGGTTTAAAATTCTATAGGGATTTGATAGAGAATGGACTTCAACAAGCTTTAAAAGTGCACGCATTCTTATGATAGGCGCCAACTTTTCTTTTAAATGACCATCGGGAAAATCCCATATAAAAACCGGCAAAGAGGTGATTTCAGCGCTTTGAAGAATTGAGTTTTCAAATAATTTACGTAAGAATAGATTATTTCCGGATTCATATAGAACAAGCGATTTGCTAAATAAGCGCCAGTCAAATGTATCGTAAATCGTAAAACTGTCGACAATGGATTGGTCTTTTTTGATGGAATAGTGGTCGGTCAATTTGATAATAAATTGCCGTTCGTCATATCCGTCCGGGAAATTGAATTTTAAATTATTGAGCATTATTTTATTCTCTCAATCTATATTGTTACAGATAAAATATACAGACCTCGTTAAGTTGTTAAGTGGTTGAGTGGTTAAGTTGTTATTTTTATGATAATATTTTGAATTTGCATGAAAATTGGACGTACGTTATTTAGATGATTATAACCTTCTGAAATTTCAATGGTTATTTCCTCACTCAACTATTTGACGATATCTGATATAACATTTTTTCTATCTATTGATGAATTCGTAAAAAAGTCGCTTTTCTGACTTTTTACGAGGCCAACATCTATCGGTTGCCGATAAGTTCAACGAATATTTTTTGAGCTGTGGTGGACAAAAGCAATGGCAAATAAAAAAAGCTGAAACTGAAAATAAGAGCAAAATCCTCACGAATGGCCGCGGTTTTTATCTGTCAGCTCAAATGACTTGTTGCCCAAAACTTTACTACTCTTTTTAAGCTTAATAAAATTGTTCTTGCCAAGAGCTAAACAAATCCGACGCAATTCGCTGGTTTGCCTTAAACGCCTTGTAACTGCTTGAGGATTCATGTCAGTCTTCATCGATAAGATCCCTTAAATGCGCAATATCATCTTTATCCTGACCACTTCCACGAATGGACTTCAAACGTATCAATCCTTCTGGGGATACAACTGGGAGAGCGCCCCCTTCCCACAATATCTCTTTGCGAGATTCCCATACATCATATATTTGTGGAGTCACAAGAAGTAAGTCAAGAATAAGTTCATCCTTAGATTCAGGTGTTATTTTGCAGAGCCTATAGATTTTTATTGATCCATTCTTAAATTCCATAAAGCCTGTATCAATCGAAAAACCAAGTTTAATCACAATTTCCTTTACACGCTCGAGAACCTCAGATTCAATCATGATATCTATATCCAATGTTGCTCGCGGAAAGGCATAAACCGCCATGGCCAGTCCACCACAAAGAGCAAAATCTATATTTTCTTCCTTCAGTTTTGACAGGAGTTTTGTTAATTCTCCCAGAAGATCCATTATATTAACCTTGGCTAACAATGATTAGTAAAAAAATGGTTTGCATTTAAATCGTATGATATTCAGACCTGCAAACCCTTTAGACCGAACTTTTCGTTCATAAAGCTGTCGAATGATTCATCGTCAAGCTTGAATCGCTGATCTAAAAGATCTTCAGTAAAAGGGCCAGCGGAATAAACCGGTTTTGGAGAGTCTGAGGTGACAGCCTCTATAATGATGTCTGCAATTAACTCCGGACCTGGAACGGACACGCCTGCAAACAATTTGCCAGTGGCAGCTCCGGAAGCCTGATAGATCGGGTTGTAATCCGGATCGGTCCTTGCCAGGACATCCCCGCTTAACTTATTGCCAACTTCATTAAACTCAGTTGCAATTGGGCCCGGACGAACAGTTATCACTTTTATTCCCAGAGGACGTAAATCCATTCGTAAAGAGTCATTTATGGCTTCTATAGCATGCTTGGTTGAGGCGTATACTCCGCTCATGGGAAAAGTGAATTTTCCTACTATGGAACTAAGACTCACAATAATCCCATTTCTTTGTTTTCGCATACCTGGCAAACAAGCCTGGGTTACTCGGATTAGGCTGAATAAATTGACTTCATACAAACGTCTTATGTTTTCTATCGAGACATCCTCAAGAGTTCCTCGTATACTATATCCGGCATTATTTATCAGTACAGATACAGGCTCAGTTAGATTTAAAATGTATTGGCAAAATTTCTCAACGCTTTCAGGCTCTGAGAGGTCCACTTGTTTTGGAATGATACCTTCAACCTGATCAGCAAGTTCATTAAGGCGATCAATCCGTCTTGCTACTGCTATAACCTGAAAATTATTTTTTGCGAGTTTTTTAGCAGTTTCCCGTCCCATGCCGCTGCTTGCTCCTGTCACCAAAGCTGTTTTCCTGTTTTCCGTCATTTTAACCCCCTTAAATTTAATAAAATGGTAATAGTTCCGCCACTAAGGCACTAAGTCACAAAGCCACAAAGAAGAGATATCAATTTTACCATCAGGTTTGCAATAGAAAAATGCCGAAAGATATGTATTCAGCAAAGTGTATGCTAGGAAGAAAAAAGTCCATATCAGTCAAAATATCTTGAAATTACTAAACAAGGATAATAAGTTATATGATAATGAAACGTATAAGCATACTAAAAAATACTATTCAAGAATACACATGGGGTTCATTCACCGCTATTCCTGAGTTATTGAACAGACAGGGTCCTCATGACAGGCCCCGGGCTGAACTCTGGATGGGTGCACATCCAAAGGCACCTTCGATGGTTAAATGTGAAGATAATTGGATATCTTTATCGGAATTGATCGAGAAAAATCCGGAGGAAATTCTCGGGAAGGGAGTAGCAAGGAGATTTAAAAACAGGCTTCCATATTTATTCAAAGTGTTGGCTGCTGCAAAACCGCTTTCTATACAGGCCCATCCCAGTCTATCGCAGGCAAAAGAAGGTTTTAAAAGGGAAAATGAGCTGGGTATCCCTTTAAATGATCCCAACAGAAATTATAAAGATGAGAATCATAAACCAGAGTGTATTTGTGCGCTAACCCGGTTTTGGGCTTTGAATGGTTTCCGCAAAATAACCTATATCATATCACTCATGGAAAAAGTATGTCCGGATAGTTTGAGTTCCGAGCTTAATGATCTTGGAGCTAGTCCCAATTCCAGGGGATTAAAAGACTTTTTCAATTCACTCATGACAATGGATGAGGAACGCAAAGAACACGTTATAGGTGATGCAATCGCAAGGGCGCAAAAGATTTCTGAAGATGATCCTGTATTTAGATGGATGATAGATCTTCATGAAGAGTACCCCGGAGATGTCGGAGTTTTATCTCCTCTTTTTTTAAACCTTATTTGTTTGGATAAGGGTCAGGCCATGTTTCTTCCGGTGGGTGAGCCGCATGCATATCTTGGGGGTGTTGGGATCGAATTGATGGCGAACTCGGACAATGTCCTCAGAGGTGGACTTACACCGAAACACGTTGATGTTCCGGAACTTCTGAGGGTCCTCAACTTCAAAGAGAATGAGATTAAAATTCTTTTACCGGAAAAGCGGAGCGAAACTGAGAAAGTCTATTTCACTCATGCCGAAGAGTTTGTCCTGTCTGTTATCTCCACAAGAAAAGGCATGCTCCATAAAAGTTCAATTAACAAAAGCGTTGAAATATTAATCTGCACGGATGGAAATGCAAAGATCACCGATTTCGGTAAAGATGATAAAATGATTGTTACAAAGGGGATGTCAATTATTATTCCTGCTGCAGTTGAAAAATATACTATAGAAGGAGAAGCAACCCTTTATAAGGCTGCAGTCCCTGATGGAGAGAAAAAAACTTGACAAATTCAGTTTAAGAAATGTATAGATTATTTTGTAAAAATAAATTGATAGGCTGATTTAGCAAAAGTTATAGTCGCATTTTATTTTGCAAATAATTTGATTAATGGGTTTGCATTTTTTCAAATGACAAATAAAGACTACATAAAAGATTTGAGTCCTGATTTCACGGCGGAGGAATTTGCTCGAAGATTGATTTTGCAACACTTTCAAGCAATGATTTCTAACTTTGACGGTATTAACGAAAATAAAGATATAGAGCCCCTTCATCAGTTTAGGGTTTCAGGAAGACGGCTTAGGGCTGTTTTTAAAACATTTGGTAATATTTTTTCTAAGAAAGAATCCAAACAATTTTTTGGTGTTCTTAAAGACCTGTCTCCTCTAACGGGTAAAGCACGGGATCTTGATGTTAACATTCTTTTCCTTAAAAATTATCTTAAAACAATACCCGAAACAGATCGTAAGGTGATCCGGGAATATCTTGATGAAAAAATTAAAGAGCGAGACAAACTGCAACCTCTTCTTGTGGATGTCCTTAATTCAGTTAGAGAGTCGAGTTTTATTGAAGATTTCAACTTGTTTTTCAACAGGATGAATGTCAGGTTGACCATGGACGAAATGTCCCGGCTACACGTAATCAATGGGGAGCAGGCATGAGTAAAATCAAATCAAAAACCCCTGTTCTTCTTGCAGCTAAGAAAACAATTATTCCTTGCTTGAATGAATTATGGTCATTTCAAGACAAGATTTTACATAATAAAAATAGAGACATTCTACACAAAATGAGAATTGCAGCAAAAAATCTCCGTTATAATATGGAATTATTCAGCCCATTTTATACAGATACCCTTAAAAATCATTTAAAAGAGATAAAGAAGATTCAGGAATATCTGGGAGATATCCATGACGAGGATGTACAGGTAAATACTTTGCGGAAACGAATCGGGACACATATTAGACAGCAGTCCGATCAATTTAAAGATATAGAAAAAGCCATAAAAAAAGAGAACATTAAAAACGAAACGGTCAGATCCTTCCATCAAATGGTTTCTGAAAACGAGTACGGTGGATTAGTGAGGTTAATGCAAGATCAAATTGTTAGCAGACAAAAACATTATACAGCATTCATGCGGTATTGGAAAAAATTGAATAAAAAAAATGTGTATGACTCGATTATCAAAATTATAAGTTTAAAAATCAAACACGAAGGAAAAAGCCTGTAACATAGATTATTGGAAAGAACCTTAGCCCGCATTTCTCATGAAGAATTTATCCTATGATTAATAAAAAAAATTAAATGTAATACTAATTAAATATATAGATTATAGTGTTCATATATATGAACACTCTGCAATCGGAAGATATCATTTTTTGGATAAATTCTTCACCCATTGGGCAAGCCTGATTTGTCCATTTCCCCGCTTTTGAGCGGGATCTTCGAGCTGCGAAAGGGTTTGCGGTAGAAGGACTACAGCTGCACCCCTTATGCCTTGCAAATGAACAAATCAAACTTGTGAGTTTTTACGGGCAAAGTCAATACACAAAGGAGAATATCATGGTACAAGATGATCTGACTCAGGTGAAAAACATTGGTATTGCGCGCATGAAATTATTGAACAGCGCAGGGATAACAACTTTTAAGCAACTTCATGAAATACAAGTAGAAAAACTGTCAGAGATAAAAAATATCGGTTTACATTATGCAAAACTTATCAAGAATTCAGTGGCTGAATATTATAAAGAGCAGCAGATGGGTGAAGAGAAACAAAAGGCATTACCCGAATATACCAAGCCTGGAGAGGATAAAAAAATAGAAAAAATAAACTTGAACTTAAAGAAAAAATATAAAGAGTTGAAAAAGATTTTATCCCGGCTAGATGAAAACTTAAAACCTTTGTGGAAGAAGAAATATCTTAAATTATATATCAGTTTTAAGAAGCGATCAAATAATCTAATAGCCGCTATAGAAAGAATTGAAAAAAAGGTAGATGATCTTCCTAAAAAAGCCAAAAAGAAAATAATTAAGAACACCAATTCGCTTAATCTGTTTTTGAAGAAAATCGGAAAAAAACCGAAAAAGAAAAAATATGAAAAAATTATCAAAGAGATTGGAACATATTCAAAGAAATGTAAGGTATTAAGCCAAAAGACGCTTGGATGAGACTATAAGACAAGAGATTTGGTTTTGAATGAAAAAAATACTTATACTGGGTGACGTACACGCAAATTATCCGGCGCTAAAAGCGGTAAATAATTATATAAATACAAATCAATTAGATATTATAATTAATACGGGCGACCTCACCGTATACAGTACATTTCCAAATGAAACGATCCAATGGTTTCGTAAACAAAAAAAATCGCTATCGATTATAGGAAATACAGACAAAAAAATATTAGAAATTTTAAGGGGTGAGAAATTAAAAAAACCGGATAAAAAAGAAAAACAGATAATGTACTTCTGGACATCGGAAAATCTACTCAAGAAAAATATAAATTTTCTGGAAACCCTGCCCGAACAAAGTAACTTGATGATAGGAGATCTCAGCATCGGGGTATTCCATGGTTCACCTGCTGATTTTGAGGAAGAACTGGTTTCCGATACACCGGAAACGCGTTTCAGGGAGTTGGCGAAAAATTCACCCTATAATGTAAATATCGTCGGACATTCTCATGACCCTTTTTATAAGACAGTTGATGGAATCCATTTTATCAACCCGGGAAGTGTAGGGCGAATGTTTGATAGTGATCCTCGAGCATCTTTTGCAATTCTAAATGTTTATTCAAAGAAAATATCGGTGGAACATTTTCGAATTACCTACCCGGTGGGAGACGTAATTAAAGGTTTGAAAAAGCACAGGCTACCGGATATTTACGCAGAAATGTACCGCAAAGGGAGAAAATTAAATTAATGGTAATCTGGCTGTTACATGATTCAAAATTAAACAATCTTGGAAGCTATGTAGTTCTAATTATTGTCATATAACGAGATGAAAATATTATGAAAAATACAGATACAATAGAAATTGAAAAAACGGAATCGGATCAAATCACAGAGGTGGTTGATAAGGCCGGAAAAAAAATAAATTTCAAGGATCCAAACAGGCTGATTGAAAAGATCCAGGCTCTTCTCAATAAAGAAGAAAAGGAAATAATATTAGATGCAGCATTAAAGAAACATCATGATAAGCATGAGCTGCAACCATATCAGGCAGAGTTAATCAAATTACAACATCACCTTGAAAATACCAAGAGGAAAATGATCATTCTATTTGATGGGCGTGATGCATCCGGAAAAGGCGGTACGATTCGGCGAGTTACACGATATATGAATCAAAAACATTATCGAGTGGTTGTTTTGGGGAAGCCTAACAGCCATCAGAAAACAGAACTACACATGAAGCGATATATAGAAAATTTTCCCCATGCCGGAGAAATTGTTTTATTTGATAGAAGTTGGTATAATAGGGCAATGATTGAGCCGGTGATGGGATTTTGCACTCAAAAAGAATATAAACGATTCATGAAAAAAGTAACCAGTTACGAAGAAAATTTCGTTGCCGACGGAAAAACAATTCTTCTTAAATTATATTTTTCAGTATCTAAAGAAGAACAACAAAGACGATTTGAAAGGAGAAAAAACGATCCATTGAGACAATGGAAACTGAGTGAAGTTGACCTTCAAGCACAGGATTTATGGGATGAGTTTACAAAGAAAAAATCCAGATTATTACAAAAAACACATACAAAGATTGCGCCATGGTATATAATTCGGTCCGATGATAAACATCTGGCCCGGCGGGAGACCATGAAAGTAATACTCAATACTGCCAGATATAGAGGCAGAAGCAGAACGTTGGATTTTTTAATGGATACGGATATTGTAATTCCGGGAGATAAAGAGTTGAAAATAATGATTAAACAGCAAAAAAAGCATGGAAAATCGCTTGCGTGACAGCTAAGAGATGACTATGAATTGTTACTTTTTTGGAGGTAAAAATGGGAAAAAACAAGAAAAAAAAGAATAAGAAAGTAGAGGAGATAGGTGTAAAAGGTAAATTATCTGAACACACCGCTTTTAAAAATGTTGACAAGAAAAAAGCGAAGGATCGTGCTCCTGTCTGGGTTAAAAAATTTACCCTTGAATACGAAGAAGAGCTGCACAAGCTGCAGATCGAGCTTTTGAAATTGCAAAAACACGTCATTACCAACGGAATGCGCATTTTGATGCTATTTGAAGGGCGGGATGCCGCCGGGAAAGGGGGTACGATAAAAAGGATTATCGAGCATCTGAATCCACGTGGCAGTAGGGTTGTAGCGCTTCTAAAACCGAGCGACACGGAAAGGACTCAATGGTATTTTCAAAGATATATGGCGCACCTGCCGTCTGCCGGAGAGATGGTATTTTTCGACCGCAGCTGGTATAATCGTGCCATGGTTGAACCGGCAATGAATTTCTGCACGGATGAGGAAAATAAACGCTTTTTAAAAGATGTGCCAATGCTCGAACGAATGCTCGTAAAAGACGGAATTATCTTATTTAAATTCTTTTTCTCCGTTTCCAAAGAGATGCAGCTTAAGCGGTTTAAATCGAGGGAGACTGATCCATTGAAGCAGTATAAAATTTCTCCGGTTGATAGATTGGCTCAGGAGATGTGGGATGATTATACCGTAAGAAAATTCCAAATGCTGAATGAAACCAACCGAACCGTTTCCCCATGGACAATTGTTCGATCCGACAACAAGAAAAAAGCAAGACTCAACTGTATCAAATATATTTTATCCCAAATAGATTACGAAGAAAAAATTTCCCAAAAAGAATTAAAACCAGATCCAGCGATCATTGTTTCGGGCATTGATGAAATCAGATACTTGGAAGAACATATAATGTCGGGTCAAGAATTGCCGGGATAATTTTCAGAAGGCTGTAACCGAAACCCTTTTAAAAAAAAAGAGCAGTCAAGTCGTGATGCGAGACTGCCCTTTTTCTTTGAATTTTCGTTACTTTTTTTTACCCTTTTTTTTACCCTTGTCCTTTTTCTTCTTTTTCTTCTTAGCCATTGGAACCTCCTTTCTGCAATAGTAATAATCGGTTCATAATGCCCTATCTATCCTGCAGCATAAAATATATAGTGAAATTAAGTATTTTTGTCAAGCAAAATATAATTAATCAAGAACAAGCAGAATTCACCGATATTGGGAGAATATTATATGCCCGGCCTGAAGATTTTTACCAGCAACCACCTTGAGATCCTGGCTGAACAACTGGCCGGAATAGTTAAAGAACCGATTTCTTCACCTTTATTTCCCGAGATCATTGTTGTCCAGAGCAGAGGTATGGAACGTTGGGTATCCATGGAGCTTGCAAAACATAACGGGATTTGCGCCAACTGTTATTTCCCCTTTCCAAATAGTTTTTTACAGGAAATTTCAAGAAGGTTGATTCCTGATGTACCTGAAGAATATCCTTTTGAACCTGATGTCATGACTTTTAGTATAATGAAGCTCCTTCCTACCTGTGTAGACGGGCAAGGGTTTAAAAGTCTGAGAATCTATTTGAGAGATGATATAAACAGGCTTAAACTGTTTCAACTTTCAGAGAAAATATCAGATGCTTTCGACCAGTACCTTGTTTTTCGACCGGAAATGATATTTAGATGGGAAGAGGGAAGGGAAGATCACTGGCAGGCACAACTCTGGAGAGAGCTGGTACAGGTTAACGGGAAAATTCATCGGGCAAAGTTACGAAAAGACCTTTTTGAAAAAATAGAGAGTTCAACTGACCATATGGATCATATTCCACAACGGGTATCCATATTCGGAATATCACATCTGCCTCCCTTTCATCTTATGGTTTACCTGGAAATGTCAAGAATTATTCAAGTAAACCTTTTCCTGATGAACCCATGTAAAGAGTATTGGGCGGATATTGTTTCCGACAGAGAGATGGAAAGGATAAAGAGAAAATACATCCAGACCGACAAGATCTCTGATGATCTTCACCTGGAGAAGGGGAATCGGCTTCTATCTTCGATGGGAGCGCATGGAAGGGATTTCTTTTCATTTATAAACAGGTTTGATTGTGAAATGCACGAGCAATTCGAAGATAAGGAATGCGATGATATACTTTCATGTATTCAATGGGATATTTTAAACTTACAAGACAGATCCCAAGAAAGTAAATTTAGTAAAGCCCCAATTATAGGACATTCCAATGACACTTCCATACAAATCCATTCATGCCATAGTCCCATGAGGGAGATAGAGGTTCTGCATGACAACCTTCTTGCCATGTTTGAAGCCGATCCCGATCTTCTTCCAAAGGATATCGTTGTGATGACCCCCGATATTGAATTATATGCACCATTTATTCATGCGGTATTTGATACGCAGACAGATGACGCATTACAAATACCTTTCAGCATCGCCGATCAGAATGTTGGAAAGGAAAACAGAATTATCAATGGATTCTTCTCCTTACTTGATTTGAAGGACAGCAGGTTTGGTGCTGCACAAGTTATGGCCCTGCTGGGATCACCCGGAATAAAAGAAAAATTCGGCTTATCAGAGTCAGACATTGGGATAGCAGAGCGCTGGGTAAGTGATACAAACATCAGGTGGGGTCTCGATGCTGAAACCCGTGTGAAGTTTGGAGTTCCCGGATTCTCTGAAAACACCTGGAAAGCCGGAATAGAAAGACTTCTTTTAGGCTATGCAATGCCGGGACATGACAAGAATATGTTTTCTGAGATTCTTCCTTACGATAATATTGAAGGAAGTGAAGTTAAAATATTAGGAAAATTCCTGGAATTTTTAGATAAAATATTTTCATATTCTTCAAAACTTAATCAACCAAATAAAATAATTACTTGGAATATAATACTTAATGAAATACTTGAACAATTGTTTCATCTCGATGAAGATTCAGAACGCGAAATACAGATAATACGGAGAATTCTCGACGACCTGATAAGACTGAAAGAACTGTCAGGGTTTGATCAGGAAATCGATTTTGAAGTTATAAGATCATATATAGATAGACAACTTAAACAAGAATATTTCGGTTCCGGTTTTATTTCGGGGGGTCTGACATTTTGTACAATGCTTCCCATGAGAAGCATTCCCTTTAAGGTCATATGTCTTATTGGTATGAACAATGATGCGTTTCCCCGGGATTATCGTTCTGTGGGATTTGATCTTGTTGCTCAACATCCCAAACCTGGGGACAGATCAAGAAGGGATGATGATAAGTATCTTTTCCTTGAAACACTTATTTCAGCCAGAGAAAAGCTTTATATAAGCTATGTCGGACGGAACATTCAGGACAACACTATAATTCCGCCATCTGTCCTTGTAAGTGAACTTCTCGATTATATAAAAGAGGGATTTGGTATTTCAGAAGAGCAGATAGCAACATCTCACAGGCTACAGGCGTTTTCTCCGATGTATTTTAAAGGAAGTGATAAGTTGTTCAGCTATTCCGAAGAGAATTTGCTTGCCTGCGATAGTATGTTTGACCACAAAGATCATACTTCTTTTATTTCAAAAGGTTTATCCATGCCTTCAGAGGAATCGGATAAATGGAAAAGCCTTGATATCGATGACTTATGCGTTTTTTTACATAACCCGGCTAAGTTTATACTCAAGAGACGTCTTGGCATATATTTGGAAGAAGAGGGGACGGTTTCAGATGAAAGGGAAAATTTTTCTTTAGATAATTTAGAAAAATACCTGATAGGACAAGGTATTGTTGAAGATATAAACGCAGGAATAGATTTAAAAAATTTATTAACGATTCAGAGAGCCAAGGGCCGGCTTCCTCATGGTAATATCGGGGATATTATTTATGATGAGTTGAGAGTTGAAGCAGAGACGTTTGTTGAAAAAATTAAAAATTACAAAAAAAGTAAACATATAGAAATGATGGAAGTTGACCTTCAAATAGAAGAATTTAAACTTTTTGGAAGACTTACAGAGATATGCGAAAAGGGACTTATTCAAATATGTTATGCAAACACAAAGGCTAAATATCTTTTAAAAACATGGATTTATCATCTTATTTTGTGCTCTTTAAACCTTAACAAAGATCAGGTGAATAGTATTCTCGTATGTAAGGATTCAGCCTGGGAATTTGGTTCCGTTAAAAACAGTCGGGATGTTTTGAGATATCTTCTTAACTATTATTGGAAGGGGTTAATCAAGCCTTTGAACTTTTTTCCTGAATCTTCATTAAAATATGCACAAGAGATAATGATAAAGAAAAAATCCGAGGAGAGCGCCCTAAAGATTGCTCGAAATAAATGGGCTGGAAACGATTTTATCCGAGGAGAGTCTCAAGATCCATATTTTGAGCTCTGTTTCGGGAAAACAGATCCTATTGATGAAGAGTTTCGGGAAACGGCGGAGAAGATTTTTTTCCCGATGTTGGAATCTTGCAGGGAAATAGGATTGTAAAGCTTAAAAGACGAATTTATCAAAATTCAGAACTCCTGACCCCAGTAGAAAATAGTTCTCGCTAAGCCTTGAATTGCAAGGAACTACAAAATTTATGGCAAATAAACAGCGTAATTTCAGATGCAACAATTTGAACATCGAACATCCAACGTCCAACATCGAATGAATGTACACCTTCGGTGTTTCAATTTTATAATTTAATAGAGCGAAGCGATATCCTTATTCGACGTTCGACGTTGAACGTTCGATGTTGGACGTTCATTTTTTATTTTAGTTCATAGTTCAAAGTTTAATAGAATATGTTGCATTCAGATTTACGTCAGGTTAGGAGCCCTGAAATTAACTCACAATTATAATCCTCAAATCCATTACATTAGTATTTGTAGGACCTGTAATAAACAAGTCACCAAGTTTATTAAAAAAATTATAGGAATCATTGTTTGAAAGAAAATTGTTAGGATCTAAGCCTGATGCCAGGGCTTTTTTAATGGTGTTGGTATCGGCAATTGCCCCTGCAGCATTCGTAGGACCGTCTGTACCGTCTGTACCTGCGCTAAGAGCAACAATACTTTCCATGCCGGCGATATCAATTGCAGTTGCAAGCGCAAATTCTTGATTTCGCCCACCACGTCCCTTTCCTTTTAGAGTTACCGTGGTTTCTCCTCCTGAAAGAATACATGCCGGAATTGGGAGAGGGTTGCCGGTTTTATTTATCTCTTTTGCTATGGCCCCATGGACTTGCGCAACATCTCTTGTTTCGCCTTCTATCATGGAAGAGAGAATAAGGGTATTGTAACCTATACTTTCAGCTTTTCGCTTTGCAGCAATTACAGCTTCAAAGTTGCTTCCGATAATCAGGCTATGTGTGTTATCGAAAATGGGATTGCCTGGCTTTGGGGTCTCCGGAACTTTGCCCGAAACTCCGGCTGCAATATGACTTGCAATAGCTTTAGGTATTTTATTTAGGATGTTGTATTTTTTTATTATCTGAACGCAATCCTGAAAAGTATTTGGATCCGGCACGGTGAGTCCTGATGCAATAATATCCAGGTCATCTCCGATTACATCTGAAAGAATAAGGGATATGAGTTCGGCAGGGTAAGCCGTATGTGCAAGCCAACCCCCTTTTATCATGGA
>CAZLRK010000089.1:0-14541 GCA_964561845.1 uncultured Desulfobacterales bacterium
GGCTCATTTTTAAACGACCATTTTTGGCTCACTTTATCACGACCATCTACAAATGCACCATGTCCGGAGATTCACTGTACCAGATGGAGGCCTTTCCAAAACCAGAGTTATTCGGCCTGTGAAGTGCAATATATTTCCCATTTACTTTTTCAGGAAAAATAGCAACATCTTTATTTTCAGGATGAAAAATTATTCCCTTTCTTTCAATTGTTTTAAAATCCTCAGTTACTGCAAGTACTGTAGACCATGAATCCTCTGAAACAATGGTAAAATTAATATAATATTTTCCATCAATGAATGTTATACGTGCATCCTCGCAACCATATTTTTCAGATTCATCTATTGGATATATAAATGGTTTTTCTTCAACTGTAAAATTAATACCATCCTTACTTCTAGCCAGTCTAATATGACTCATTGTTGAAAGATAGTCTTTGCCTTTATATATGACACCTCGTGTATCTTTTAATTGAACATCCGGGTCATTTTTTTGAAAGTCCATAATATCCGGATATGAATTACCATTTTCAAATTTATAAATAGGTGTGCTGACATATCCTTGTTTCGGTTCACATCTTTCAGCTACACGCAGTAATAAAATGGTTTCTTCCCCATATGTAACTGCTCCTGGGTTAAAAGCTCCAACAACTTCGTACCCTTCCATAGATGGTCTCACATCTGAGGGTTTTATAATTGGATTATTTTCATACTTATAAATCATGATCGCCTCCATTTGACTCTGATATTTTTGCGTAAGCCCTTAGTCAAAAAAGTGACATTGTTATGAAAATGTTTTGTATTAGGATGGGGTTTTCCGGGGCTCAATAAATAAGGGCACTCCACATAATTCTATGGAATGCCCTTTTTGTGATCAAAACAGTGAGCTAAACTACGGTGACATTTACTGCAGCAGGACCTTTTTGTCCCTGCTCTATGTCAAAGCTAACACGGTCGCCTTCATTAAGAGACTTGAAACCCGTTGCATTGATTCCTGAATGATGAACAAACACATCCGGCCCATCTTCCTGTTCAATGAAGCCGTAGCCTTTACCGCTATTAAACCATTTTACAATTCCATCAGTCATAGTGACATCCTCCTTCCTAAAAATTCTCATGGTCCCAAACTGCAGGTTGCCAACATGACAAATGGATCTTTCCTTCAGAACGAAACCGGTCCGCCAATTAAGAACAGGCCTTTATTGATTATTTTATTAATAACATCTTTTTAAATAAAGTCAAATGAATTTTTATATCATTAAGTATTTTTTTTATAAGCAAAATTTTAGGGTGTAGATCAATCTTCAGTAAGTTGTTAACGTTTAAAGTGTACTAATCATGACGGTTTCGTAAAAAGTAAAAAATATTCTTTTACGAATGTTTTAAGTTTAAGGTTTTAAGTTTTAAGTATCTGTAAATAATTATAATACCATAACTTCAAGCCTAAAACTTCAAACCTAAAACGTGATGAATTCGGCTTTTTACGAATTCATCAATCATAGAGCTCCGGCCTTCTGTTTGGGAAAAAATATTTCATCCTATGACCACGCACTTCTGCCAAATCAGCAGCCTTTAAGTTTGCAACAACCATTCTTTCTCTGCCGCTTAAATCCTTCTCAATTATTTCACCTGATGGCCCAATAACCAAAGCAATACCCGGAAAGCTGAGACCATTTTCATTCTCACCTGTCTGGTTGCAGGCAATGACAAAAAGACTGTTATCATAGGCTCTTGCAGAAAGATGGCGCATCCATGAATTGTATTTCTCATCCGGAGTTCCTCTCGGAGATGCGTGCGGCATAAAAAGTAGATCAGCGCCTTTTAACGCCATATGAGTGGAAAGCTCGGGGAAGTGGACATCATAGCAAAGTTGTATCCCAAATTTAACACCATGTGCCTCAAAAAGTGGAATTTCATCCCCCGGTGTAAAAACAGAGCGTTCAGGTGGAGCAATGTGAAGCTTTCTATAGACACAAACTTCCTCACCAGGTTTTATAACCAGGTGACTCGCAAATATTTGATCATCTTTATCCTTTTCAGCTATTCCTGCAAGGATAACAATATTTTCACTTTCAGCAATATTCAAAAGGTCAAGAGTAATAGAGCCTTTTACAGATTCCGCGAAATCGACAATTATCTCTTTATGTGTACTGTACCCCGTAATATTCATTTCAGGGAAACAAATGATATCAACACCTTTTTTCCTTGCCTCCTTTATCCATCCAACCATGCGCTCAAGATTATTTCTCGTTTTACCTACAATTGAGTGGTATATCACTGTAGCTATTCGTATGTCTTTCATCACTCTATTTCTTCTTATAGTTCGAAGTGCGCTTTTATCTTAAAAACCTTAGTTGCAGGAAGGCTGATAATATTTTCAATTCCGGTTTCTTTAGAAATCTTATTAAGGTTATTTTTTATTTCATTCGATGATTGTGCAATAAAGGTAAACCAAACATTAAATTTGCCGTCCCGCTGGTAATTATGAGTCACTCCGGGATACAAATTAACTACTCTTGCAAAAGAGTCTATCATTTCTTCCGGAACTTTTGCTGCGCAAAGTGTGCTTACAAATCCTAACTTTTCAGGAACAAAATTGCCACCTATCCTCCGAATAATCCCTACTTTTTTTAGCCTGGAAATCCGTTTTAAAATATCTTTTTCAGGCAGCCCGATATCCTGGGCAATGGAAAAATATGGTCGAGGTGTTATTGGAAAATTTGATTGAATTCGGTTTAAAATTGCTCTGTCTATGTTATCCATTGGGGGCATAACTTACTCCTTAATACTGAAACGAACACAATTTGCACTTTGGGATCCTGTTGTTTGACACATGTCACTCGCTTCGCTGTCATACGATTGAAATTCAATTGAAATTCGGTTGAAATTCGCTTCGCTGAAATTCTGTCGTTATTTATCAACTTCTTCGCTCAAATTTGCAACTACTGAATCCATAACTTTAACACATTGTTTACAGACAATTTCTTTTACAAAATAATCCCATCTGATGACTATCTCCCAGAACTTATCACCAATTTCCATTGACAACTGATATACCTGCAAATTCTCTAACTTCATAAAAGTAAATAACCATCGAATTTCTACCGAATGACTACTGAATTTCCATTGAATGACCATTGAATGACCAATTACCAATCCGGCACGGAATCAAGCAAGCTCAAAATAAAACCGTTTTAATTATATATACAGGATTGAAAGAGGTCACTTTATAAACTTGACATGTAACTTTCTGGATCGTGGACCGTCAAATTCACAGAAAAATATCCCCTGCCATGTGCCTAGTACAAGATTTCCTTTTTCTATTGAAATCAACTCCGATGCCCCAACAAGTGTTGTTTTTATATGTGCCGGTGAATTTCCTTCAAGATGTCTATATCCGGCCTCCCATGGTATAATTTTGTTTAGCACCATCAGAATATCGGCTTTTACGCTTGGATCGGCGCTTTCATTAATTGTCACGGCCGCAGTTGTATGGGGCACATATAGCATACAAAGGCCATCGTTTATACCTGAAGAACGAACCAAACCTTGTATCTCAGACGTAATGTCAATTAATTCTGTTTTGGCTTTTGTTTTGACTTTAATAACCATATTTCCTCCTCACAATAAAAAAGCCCTGCTTTATGGGCAGGGCCATTTTAGTGATTATAGAAAAACTGTTCACAGTCTTTTTATTTAGACGCATCCGGTCGGTTTTGGAAGACCGGCCATCTTACATGCTCCCTTTCCAGGGCCGGACGGAAACAATTCATAAATGTGTTTCAGTTTAAAACCGGTAACCTTTGAAAGGATACGTACCATGGGCGCAATACCGTTCTTTTCATAGTACTCCTGGAGCACCTCGATAATCTTCTTGTGCTCGTCTGTAAGTTCATCAATACCCTCTACTGTTTTTACGTGCTGTACCCATTCTTCGCACCAATTATCATATGAATCTATAAATCCATCTTCGTCCACTGTAAATGTTTTTTCTCCATATTCAACTGTCGGCATTTAACTAACCTCCTTTATTAAAGAATTATTTTTTGGCTTGCTGCCTTTTATCCTCAATTTCTATGTAAAACCTTCTATCTATATTATTATTTTTTACATGTCAATATGAAATTTTAATTTTTCTTCTTTTTCCAAATCCGAAATCCACTAGTATTCTTTTGGCATTTTATTGAGTTGGTCCAGGGTAAAAACCGGACCATCTTTGCACACAAATTCTTTTCCGACATTGCATCTACCGCACATCCCGATCCCGCATTTCATTCTATTTTCAAGCGACATAATGATATGGTCGTGTTGATAACCCAGGTTATCCAGGACAGGCTGAGTGAATTTAATCATGATAGGAGGACCGCAAATAATAGCGTATGTATCTTCATCAGCAGAAGGGGCCTTTTGTTCGGTAATGGTTGGTACAAATCCTACATTATACTTCCATTCAGGATCATCAGTGCCATCAACTGTAATGTGCATGTTTATATCATCCCGCTTCTCCCACTCAGCCAGTTCATCCTTATATAGGAGCATACCGGGAGTTCGAGCACCGTAAATAACATGAATATCTTTAAATTTTGGACGATTTGCAGGGTCCAGCATGTAAATAATAGATGAACGCAACGTTGTAAAAGCAAATCCGCCACCGATTATAACAACATTTTTATCTTCAAGAATTTCCCAGGGGTACCAGTTTCCGAGCGGGCCTCGAATCCCCATGATATCGCCAACCTTCATGGCATGAAGATAATTTGTTACTAGACCGACCTTATTAACCGTAAACTTAACAAACCCCTTTTCCGTAGGAGATGATGCGATTCCGATTGGTATTTCACCCTTTCCTGTTATAGAAAGCTCGGCAAACTGACCGGCTTTGTAAGTAAATTTATTTTCATCATCAGTGTTAAAAAAGACGAATTTGAATGTTTTAAGATTTTTATCTTCAGATTCTATGAAAACATCCTCTATACGAACCGGATAAGGTAGATATGGATTTTGCACGAAACCCCCCTGATATTAGCTGTTGAACAATGAAGATTTTTTTATACAAATTATATTGTAAAAACACTTTCTTGTTGGATAATCTTTAAAAGACTTCAACCTGCGAAACTGTTCATTAATTCGCAAACCTTGCGGATATCAATATTAACCGGACAGAGGCGAATACATCGCCCGCATCCGACACATTGGATTCCATTCTCATATTTGTCCACATAATATTTCAACTTGTGCATGAACCTCTGACGAACCCTTTGCATTTTTTTACTTCTGGGATTATGGCCGGTTCCATGCAAAGTAAAGAGAGGATACATACAGCTATCCCAGTTGCGCATCCGAACCCCTGAGTACCCGTAATTTTCATCCTGAATGTCGAAACACCAGCATGTTGGACATAGATATGTGCATGTGCCACAATTTATACATGAAAAAGCCACATCTTCCCAGAAAGGCGCATCATATAGTTCCGTTGTTGTTTTTTCTCTTAATTTATCAGTAGAAACAAGTGAACTTATTCGTGCTTCTGCTTCTTGTTTCATATTTACGATCTGCTTACCTGCAGCATCGGAATCCGTCTCTAAATTCCAGCCGGCAGACGCTAAAAGATTTTCGCCTTTTTCGGTAATGACCTCAATAAAGTAATTTTCTTCTGTATCAACTACAAGTAGATCCAGTCCCTCTTCATGAAATGGCCCGCAACCGGCTGTTGTGCAGAAGCAGGTGCTGCCGGGGGCATTACATGCAAATCCTACAAATGTAGTCGCCTCATAGGATTTAATCCAGTATGGATCCTTATATTCTGATGTATCAAAGTTTCGTTTAACCAGTAAAAATGCTGCTGCATCACAAGGTCTGATTCCGATTACTATCCTGGGTGAATAATCTTTATCAATTTCTTTCATCACATGATGATTTTCCTGCTTTTCATCCAGGGAATATTCAAACATCACTTCAGACTGTGGATGAACCAACGATTTAGGTGAAAGGCGTGTATTTAAAAAATTCAATTCAGGCTGTTCACCCTTGTCTAATTCTTTAAAATTATGGAATTTATCTTCTTTTACCGGACCAAATAACCTGTGGGAAACATGTAATTTCTCCAAACCAGCAGCCCAATCTTCCTTATTAATTTGTACAACCTTCATAACATTAACCTTTATGGTTTCGTAAAAAGGAAAAAAATTTCTTTTACGAACGTTTTAAGTTTGAGGTTTTAAGTTTTAAGTATCTGTAAATAATTGTAATACCATAACTTCAAACCTAACACTTAAAACCTAAAACCTGATGAATTCGACTTTTTACGAATTCAGCAATATTAATATCATTTAATAAAATCATCCGGATCTTCAGGTTTGTATGTGTCCAGGGGCGGACATTCTTCTAAGGTTAGGCCGGCCTCCCAGCCAAATAGCTCCATACAATCCTTTTCCAGTTTTTTGGTAAACATTCTTACATTTATTCCCATGGGACATGCCCTCTCACAAGCGCCACATTCGGTACACCGTCCGGCACAATGATATGCTCTAAGAAAATGGAATGTCCTGGTGTCGGTGGAGTCTAGGCTTTTCCCCACCCATTGGGGTCTGTGTTCGTCCACAAAGCAGGTGGGACAGTAACAGATCGGACATGCGTTTTTGCAGGCATAACATCGTATACAGGTGGAAATAAGATCGTCAAAGTATTTCCATTTATCTTCAGTAGACATGGATTCGATTTTGCGTACATCCGCGTATCTGTCTAAATCCTTTTGTTCCTCAACCGGTTCTGCAACAAGTTCATCGTGTATAACAGGGTTCCGATGAACGCATGTTTCACAGTTTCTCTGCAGCACATCCTTTTTATCCAAGGTCTCTTCAAATCCGTTACCTTTAATGGTAATCTTACCACCCTGCTCTACCACCTCTTTTATTTCACCATCAAACATGGCTGAGATCTTATGATTGTCAATCATTCCTTTGCAGGGAACTCCGATGATATATATCTGTTCCCGCTTAATCTTATTTTCAATAATATGTGTGACAATATTTCGGGAATCGCATCCCTTGGCAATAATACCAATTTTTTCTTTCCTGTCGGTTAGATAATTTGCCAGGTTGATCCCGCAGTTGCTGTCCCACACAAAATTATCTACCTCTTCGACAGTTTTTGCAAAATAGGGTTCATTCATCATCGGCACGGTGCCTTTTCGAAAACCCATGACCATTTCAACCCTTGACTCTTTTAATAGTCGCTTTGATATTTCCTTTATTTTATCTTTATATCCCAACATGTTAAGTTACCTTGGCCTTTGTTTTTACAAAATTTGTATGGGGTCCCAGAGCCTTAACTGCTTCTGTGACTTCTTGGACCACACTAACGAATTTGGTAGATTCGGCAGAAGAAACCCATGAAAAATGGATACGACCGGGTTCAATTCCCATATGCTCCATAAGGCTTTGAAATAAAGCAAACTTTCTTCGAGCGTAGTAATTACCTTCCAGGTAATGGCATTCACCAGGATGTCACCCGGAAACCCAGACTCCGTCCGCCCCTTGCCGCAGGGCAGCCAGAATAAACTTAGGGCTCATCCTTCCCGTGCAGGGAATCCTGATAACCCTAATATTAGCCGGATATTCCATCCTGCTCACACCGGCGAGGTCGGCAGCCCCATAGCTACACCAGTTACACAGAAAAGCAGCGATCTTTGGTTCCCAATCTGACATATTATTAATCTCCTAAATCGGTTAAACCGGAAATGCGACATTCGAATTTTCGTAATACTTTAATAACTTTCAAAAGTGTTCGCATAATTGTTTTCCCAAATAAATGGGATCCATGTAACAATCATTCGGTAATGCATATTTCCGAATGACGATATCAATTTACCTATTAGAGGGTGACCAAATATTTGAGATTTAACAGACAGCTTCTTTAACACTAGAGCCTATGGGCGCAAATCCCAAATATTTAATCACCGTGAGCACTGTAGGAATTATACAGTGATATCGCCTTTCGGAAACATCCATTACCTTTTCAGACTTTGAACGCTTACAAAACAATACGAACACTTTTGAACGTTACCCACTAATTACCGATCACTGATCACCCCGATAACCTGATAACCGGTCACCGATCACCTGATCACCTGATCACCACATAGACAAAATTTTGTCGATGTTACACTGCTTCATTCAATGCAAATATCTGTTCAAAAATCTGATCATTATCAAAGCCTTTAAGATGAATCGCTCCTGAGCGGCAAGAGGCTACACATAGGCCACATCCCTTACACAACACAGGATTAATTTCAGCTTTCCCGGCAAATGGGCCTTCTTCTGTAAATGAAGGCGCTGAATAAGGACAAACATTAATACAGGAGCTACAGCTACTGCACAACATTGGGTTAGTCTTTGCTGACGTACCGCTCATCTGAATTTTCTTCTTTGCAAGTAAAGTTATCCCTCTTGTTGCCGCTGCCTGAGCCTGAGCTATGGATTCATCAACAGGCTTTGGTGCATGAGCTAACCCACAAATAAAAACTCCATCTGTGGCACAATCAACAGGACGGAGCTTAACATGCGCCTCCATAAAAAAGCCGTCGTCATTCTGTGTCACCTTGAACATCTGAGCCAAAGGATTTTCCTTTTTTGGTACAATGGCAGAGGCCAAAACCAAAAGATCGGGATTTATTTCCATCTCTCTCCTGATGCTTGTGTCCGTAAATCTGACCTGAAGATCTCCATCATTGACATCGACATTTAATTCTTTATTAAAATCGTATCGAATAAAATGAATACCTTTAGACCTTGCTTCGCGAAAGAGATCTTCGCGTAATCCATAGGAGCGCATATCACGATAAAGGATAAAAACGTCCATTTCATGGTTGAGTTCTTTGAGTTTTAGGGCGCTTTTTATGGAATGGGTACAGCAAACTTTGGAACAATAAGGCCGTTCCTCTACCCGTGAGCCGATGCACTGGATAAAAACGGTTGCCTTTTTCTCTTTTAATGACAGATCGTTCTCAATAAACTTCTGATCTAATTCCAGACTGCTGAGAACACGTGGATCCTTACCATATAAGTACTGATCCGGCTTAAACTCATCAGCACCCGACGCAATAATGGTCACGCCATGCTCCACTATCTTTTCATTGCCATCCATTTCCATGGTTGTTTTGAAATTTCCAACGAATCCGTCAACCCCTTTTATTTCAGCATTTAAAAAGACATCGATATTTTCGTCGGATTGAACCTCATCAATCCATCTTTTCAGATTTTGCTGTATATCCTCGCCCAGCCAGGTTTCATGAAGATACAGTGCCTGTCCTCCAAGTCTTTCATTTTTTTCAACCAGATAAGTATGATATCCCTGGTCCGACAACGCTCTTGTCGCCGCCATTCCTGAAATGCCTCCACCGATAACCAGGGCGGACTGGTTGATCTCCAATTCCGGTTCAATCAATGGTTCGTGCAAGGCCGCCTTGGCTATTGCCATTCTTGTAAGATCTTTTGCCTTTTGAGTTGCTTTGTCATGATCAGAAGCATGCACCCATGAACATTGGTTGCGAATATTGGCCATTTCAAAAAGGTATTTATTGATACCGGCATTAGTCAATGTTTCCTGAAAGAGAGGTTCGTGGGTCTTGGGAGTGCAAGCAGACACAACCAGACGGTTCAAACGCTTCTCTTTGATAACCTTCGCCATATTGTCCTGAGTGTCTTGAGAGCAGCTGAACATATTTTCTTCCGCATAAACAACGTACGGCAGAGTTCGGGCATATTCTACAACGGACGGAACATCCACCACGCCCCCAATATTGGTCCCGCAATGACAGATAAACACGCCTACCCGGGGAGGCTCTCCACTAATATCGATCTCTTCTGCTATTTCTTTTGTTTTTGTCAGGGTCCAACGTGATTCAGCAAGGGAGCATCCTGCCACACCGGCAGCAGCGCTGGATTCAATGACTGATTGAGGGATGTCTTTTGGGGCTTCAAAAGCGCCGCACACAAAAATACCGGGGGAAGAAGTTTTAACAGGATCAAAACTTGTTGAAGATGCAAAATTATATTGATCTCGCTCAATACCTAACTTGTCCGCCAGGTCAACCACTTCTTTGCTCACGCCAAGACCGACGGAAAGAACAACAATATCGAATTCTTCTTCAACCCTTTTGCCTGTTTCGTCTATATAGCGGATGAGTTGTTTTTCAGGGTCTTCAACAGGGATAATGTTGCTGATTTTTGATTTGATAAACCTGATGCCGGATTCATCCTTGCCCCTGTTAAAATATCTTTCAAAATCTTTGCCATGGGTGCGGATATCCATATAAAAAATAGCCGTATCCAATGGTTCCTTGCTATGTTCTTTTGCGAGCATAGCCTCTTTGATGGCATAAGTGCAACATACCGACGAGCAATATCCCCTGCCCCCCACGTGCTCGTCCCTGGAACCGATGCATTGGAGCCACGCTATTTTCTTTGGTTCTTTTTTATCTGAAGGCCGAACTAAATGTCCGGCGTAAGGTCCGGATGAGGAAAGCATCCGTTCAAATTCCAAGCTGGTTACGATATTGGCAGATTTTCCATAGCCGTATATATCATGGATACCGGGATCATAGGCTTCACAACCGCTTGACAGGATAACGGAGCCGACCCTGATTGTAAAATCCTTTTGCTCTTCATCAAATTTAATTGCATCGGTTGGACAAAATTTTTCACAGGCTTTGCATTTACCCTTTTTAAAGTAAATACAGTTTTTTGAATCGAGTGCGTATTTAAGGGGCACGGCCTGGGCATATTTCACAAAAGCCGCTTTACGTTTATTAAGACCTGCATCATATTCATTAACTACTTTTTTAGGACACTTTTCAGCACAAAGCCCGCAAGCAATACATTTATCCATGTCTACATACCGTGGATGCTGCGTTAGCTCGATTTCAAAATTTCCCTCTTCCCCAGAAATGTTTTTTACCTCTGACAGTGTTAGCAACTCTATGTTGTTGTGCCGGCCGACCTCGACCAGTTTAGGGGAAATAATTCACATTGCACAATCATTGGTGGGAAAGGTCTTGTCCAATTGGGACATAATCCCACCGATGGAGGTCGTTCTTTCAACAAGATAGACGTAATAGCCGGAGTCGGCCACATCCAGTGCAGCCTGCATTCCCGCAATACCGCCTCCGACAACCATTACTGAACCAATCTTTTCTTGTGACATTTTTTCTCCCATTTCAATAGACTTTTAATTATTGTAAAGCATTTAAAAATAATCACGAAAACACGAAAGATTGAAATCACGAAATAAAATTATATTTTTCGTGTTTTTGTAATTTAGTGCTTTCGTGATAAATTTCTTTTGTATATTCTTAGGGTCTCATCTTGTACAGCATAGGCGTACTGTTAAAATACGTTATCGAATGATTGTTAAACGGGCTTGGCCGCATTTACTAAAAAACCTTCTATACCCCTGATATTTATTTGATTCATGTCGATTCCCAAAGCTTTTCCGTTAACACCCATTGCAAGCCCAAGTATCTGTGGAAATACGACAGAAGGAAGCTGGTGGTTTGAACCACGCTTGACACCAATCATCTTTTGGACATTATCAAATTGTAACTGGCACCAGGGACAGGCTGTGCAAAGATAGTCAGCACCGGATTGCGTTCCGTCGGCCAGTTTTTTTTGTGTTAAATCCATGGAAAGTTCATCATTTACTCCCAACATTGGTGCACCGCAACACTCCAGCTTCAAAGGCCATTCAATACTTTTGGCGCCGGTAACCTCTACCAGTTCATCAAAGATAACAGGCGCAACCGGATTGTCAAACTGCATAACATCGCTTGGACGTAAAGCATGACAACCATAGTGGGTGGCAACCTTGATGTCTTTAAATGTACGCGTTATCTTTTTACCAATAGCATCAAGCCCAATATCTTTATGCAGCACGGATAAAAAATGCTTTATCTCAACATCCCCTTTGTAGACTAAACCCTCTTTAGCCAGAATGGTATTGATTTCATCCTTAATCGAGGAATCTTCTTTTAATAGATGATCCGCCGTTTTTAAACTGCCGAAACAGCATTTGCATAGCGTCATCACATTTAACGACCGCTTTTCAGCCAAAGCCAAGTTTCTTGCGGAAAGGAGTAAAAATGCCTTGGAATCAGCATTTCTAATGGGATAGCCGCAACAATTAAATTCACGAATATCTACTATATCTACGTTTAGTTGATCCAACACTTCTCTGGCCGACAGCTCATAGTGCTGAACTCGGGCCGGAATATTACAGCCAATAAATATTGCAAATTTCATCGTCTCATTTCCATTATGTTAAAATAATTTTAATGTCCTTCTGCCTCTCTTATCGCCATGTTTTTCAGTTCGTAGAGCACATCGGTCACCTTTACGCCCTGGGGACAATTCTCCTGGCATTGATAGCATGTAAGACAATCCCACAACATCTTTGAGCCCATAGATAAATCTTTGAGGCCAAGTCCGACTGAACGCATAATCTGATGCGGAAGTAAACCCAGAACACCTTGAGGATCTTCATAATTTTCCACCACTGGGCAAATCGTGCTGCAATTTTCACAGGAAAAACAATATGAAAAAGTTTTGGCCTGTGAAGATAGTGTCATTTTATTTTGAAAACTTTTATTTATTGGTGATAAAGGCACGACAAGCTCAGGTTTGTTTATGAACTCACATTTTTCAGCAACTGCCTCTTTCGCCACATTTAGAGGTTTAAGATAATCTTCGGAACCAAGTTCCTGTTGATTTAGACCGCGATAAAAGGAGAGTGGTGAAAGAATTAGAGGAATCGAACCCCCTTTTTGAATGAATTTTTCTCTTACATTTAGCCACAAATCTCTTAGGTTGATTCCCGAAGGGCAGACCACAGTGCAACGATCACAATTTGTACACAAATAAATTCCTTCCTGAATGGCCCTGAGCCCTTTTTCGTCCATATCTTTATTAGCGGCATATGCTTTCAGGAATTGCAATTTTTCTGATGGAAGAATATTTAAATTGCCTATTTTATCAAAGGCAACGGCAACTGAACATCGTAGGCTGCAGGTGCCGCAATGGGTGCAGGCATCCAATTCTATTGCCTCTTTGGTAGCGATATTTGCCGGAATTGATTTTTCTTTATCCATCACCGCATTTGCAAGAAGGCTTGCCGAGCTTGCAAATATATGGAACATTTTACTGAAAGGAAGATATGCAAGGCCAAAAAAACAGGCAAATATATGGATATACCAAAGTAATGTGACACTTCCCATACCATCCAACGCTAAGCCAATGGGGCTTGTGATTTTAGCAACCGCATATCCTGTAAAAGCCCACTGGGGCGGAGAATGGCATTCGGCACAATTCATCTCGTGGATCTCTTGGCCCTGTGATAGTATCTCCTGATCAAAGGGTTTTTCCACATTTCGAGAAACAAGGCCATAATATTGAACCCAATAGCTCTCAAGAGCTTTGATTTCCTCTTCGTCGTCCAGGCCCGCATAATCCTCTTGCATGGCCTGAAACTCTGTGAGAGATGTAATTTTTACCCCTTCTAAAAGAATGCCTGAAACCATAATGACCGCAAGGATAATGATAGCGTAATGATCCATGGCATTAGTCTTAAGACGAGGCACTTTCAAAATAAAACGTCGATAAACAGCAATACCTAATCCTACTAATACCATAAACCCAAACAGATCCCTCAAAAACATAAATGGATTGAGTGTTGAATAGTAATCGGAAAATATAGATTCTGTAATAATACTTTCCAGGGCGTGCATCAGCAGCAATAGCATAAAACCGCCGTATAAAAATATATGCATAACCCACCTGAGAGTATCTTCTTTTAAGATCCTTGCCTGGAACACCACATCCAGTATAAAAACTTTAATAAGTATAAATATTTTCATACTGAAAACAGTGCCAAATATACCTTTAACAGCAGAAAATAATCTTTCTGAAGTTTGTATATTATCGGCCAAAATGCCAATATCCCGTGTGAACCAGGTTGAAAGCTTATAGGCCATTCCTATTATAAAGATAACAAGAGAAGTATATAAAGCCGCATTAAAAAACATATACTTGAACCTCCTCCATGAGACCTGTGGAAAATTTGAGACCTTTGAAAAATGTTCAATTTTGTTCAAGTTCAAGGCAGGCTCAAATTTTAACCACAGGCATACATTGAGTATTTCGAGGATTAAAATTTTAGCCTAACACAGAAATTGGGCAAAAGGGGGCGTTTTGCAAAGGTCTCAATTCTAATAGCTTCCCAATATATTGTAGGATTAAGCTTGTCAATATTTTTGTAATGCCATATTATTTGTTTTTTGGTAACCGTTCAGCCACTAAGTCACTACAGCACTAAGAAGAGATATTAATATTGATGAATTCGTAAAAAGTCGAGTTCATCCGGTATTAGGTTTTAAGTTTTAGGTTTTAGGTTGAAAATTATCTTTGTTTACAAATACTTAAAACTTAACACCTAAAACTTAAAACGTTCGTAAAAAGGTCGCCTTCTGACTTTTTACGAGACAATCAATTATGA
>CAZLRK010000090.1:0-14450 GCA_964561845.1 uncultured Desulfobacterales bacterium
GCGATATCCTTATTCGACGTTCGATGTTGAGCGTTCGATGTTCGATGTTCAAATTGTTGCATATGAAATTACGCTGTTTATTTGTGAAAATTTTGTAGTTCCTTGCAATTCAAGGCTTAGCGAGAAGCATTTTCAACGGGGGTCAGGAATTCTGAATTTGGTGTAATGTTGTGGAAATCCGTGGTGAACTATTAAGTAAAGTTCACTTCAGCGGACTTTGTCCTTTTTCCTGAAGCGTTTAGTAAGAGGCCGTTGCCTCAGCAGCACATAAGTTGCACCTGCCCCGCCGTCATAAGATCTGGCACTTGTAAAGGCTATTGTCCACTTGCGCCACGGACCGGAAGTAAGCCATTCGTGAACCTTGGTTTTTAAAACAGGTTTTGCAGGTGATGAAAGACCACGGCCATGTATAATCAGTACGCCTTTCTTCCCGGATTTAACTGCGTCTTTTAAAAAATTCTCAAAGGCAAAATGTGCATCCTTTACATTGAGTCCATGAAGATCAATATGCGCCTGTATTGAAAAATCTCCCCTATGCAAGCGTTTTGGAAACTCCGGATGAGTTCCCAATCCCGCACCTTCAATATATTCCGGGGTATCGGCGATAATAAAACCCTCGCCGTGTTTTACAAGATTGTTAAGCTGCATTAATGTTTCGGCCTCATCATTATTCTCCATGCGTTTTTTGGGCCTCTTTTTTATAAAATATTCTATTACACCTTTTTTTGAAATTTTTTGTACGCCCGCCATGGCTTCCATAAAAAGTCTCTTATCATTTTCAGGATTTGCTTGTTTCTTGGTCTTCTTGACTTTTTTTGGAATAGGGTCGGGTGAAGATTTGAAGTGACCTTTTTCAAATAAAGATTTTAATTCTTTAAAAGATTTGAAGGTGGTAGAAGTTTTGGAGGGTTTCATGGTGTTCCTCCATTAATATTTAAAGGCCACTAAGGCACTAAGATACGAAGATTATAGTACACTATAAATTTACTGCTTTGCAATATTCTTCCTCTTTTCTCTTTGTGCCTTGGTGTCTTAGTGGCAATTGGTTTTGATTATATCTTGAAAATATCTTTTTTCAACTCTCCTTGTTTATAACGAAAATAGTTATTGATAATCTTGCCGTGATCAAAAACAATAGGATAGGGTAGGGTTGTTTTTGTAAAAATGTTTGCACTTTTTGCATCATCTGCAGCCTTGAGAGAACCGGTTCCCTTTGCTATGAAAACCGTAGTCACTGTATGGTGTCTGGGATCGCGATCAGGGTCTGAATAAGTGTGAAACTGTTCTTCAATTTTTATATCAAGTGATGTTTCTTCTTTTGCTTCCCTTATTGCAGATGATTCAAGCGATTCGCCGTAATTAACAAAACCACCCGGTAAAGCCCATCCATAGGGTGTATTTGATCGTTCAATTAGAACGATGCCTTCATTGATTTCTATAATGATATCTACGGTTACAAGCGGATTTCGGTATTTTGTTTCCATACTTCAGATCCTGTTAAGTCGTCGAGTAGTTGAGTAGTTAAGTGGTTGTAATGATAAGAAAAAAAGCCGCTTTGCAAAATAATTGGACATACAACAGTTTGCAAATATTAACATATTGATTTAATTATAATTCTTTTCCTGCTCAACCTCTCAACCACTCAACTATTTGACGATGTCTGTACTTACACTAGAGACTATATTTCCGGAGCGCCGGAGGGAATCATACAGGCAAACACCAGAGGCTCATCACTCGTGTTTTTTATCTGATGTTCTTCATTTCCCGGAATAAAAATAGCATAACCCTTTGATACGGGCACCCAATTATCTTGATTCAACACCTCGCCTTTTCCTGAATGGATAATGATTTCATGTTCCCATTCATGTGAGTGTTTTGGCGAACAACCACCTTCCGATAATTCAAAAAATCTCATACAGAAATTGTTGGCTCCATCAGCCTTGCCGATAACAACTCTTCCGGTAACCCCTTTGACAGTGTCATTATTAAAATATTTAGGTTCAGCTTCAGAATAATGTATAATTTTCATGGTGTTCTCCTTTTATCAATTAAAGCACGATAAAAATAAGGTAACATTTTAGCCTTATAAAAGTAATTAGAACTATATAGCTTCAAAGGTCTCAATGTTATACGCCTACTTCCTCAAATCTATTCAATTCCACATTCTTGAGAGCCGATGGAGGGTCAAAGATCCGGCCGTTCATTGCTATATACACGCCAGGCTGAAGAATTTGAGCAGCGACGAGGGCACAACCTATGTTGAATACGGCATCGCTGTCACGAAACCGTGCCGGATACATAGAACCCGTTAAAACAATTGTTTTCCCCTCCACGCCCTGAAGGGCTTTGGCCGTCTTGATCATGGTATCGGTTCCATGGGTAATGACGACATGATTTTCCGGGTTGGATTCGACGGTTTGCCGGATCAGCTTACGGTCCTGCTCGGTAAGATCAAGACTGTCCTTCCGAAGAATAGACTCAACCTCATATTCAAGCACAACATTAGCCCTTTCGAGGACTCCTCCGGCCTGTGGATCTCCCACCTGATAGTCACTCTTCTTATCAAAATAGACTTTATCTATTGTACCGCCGGTTGTGTAAATTTTTAGTTGCATAACTTTCCCTGTCCTATCCTTACATCGCCTTTCGCAGTCAAATCGGTGATCGCATTGCCGGTGTTTATTGTACCAGCTGGTTCAATGAGTATGATTTTGAATTCATTTTTTACTGCCTGGTATCGGATCTCCGGAATCACGTTCAGCAACAGCCTGTTTAAAACCAACTTCCTCGGTTCGTTGCTTAAACCAAACCCCTTCAGGACTATGCCTGGTTATGCCGTCAAATAGGGTTGCTATTAACTGGGTATTCGCTAAACCCATATTTTCATAAGCCTGGTTGATCATCATTTTCATCATCATGAGTTGATTCTTTGGCACGCCTTTTATCCGATTCGTCAACTGATTAACTGTTTTATCAAGTTCTTCTAATGGCACCGATTGATAAATAAGTCCTATTTCCTTCGCTTTTGTCCCGGATATTAGATCTCCTGTAAATAGCATTCGTTTAGCTTTTTCTGCACCTAAGCGGTATACCCACATTGCTGTGGTCGGGCAACCCCAGACCCGTGAAGGTGGATAACCAATACGAGCTTTTTCGTTCATAATTACAATATCGCAACATAAAGCAATATCACTGCCACCAGCAACCGCATCACCGTGGATGCGACCGATGACTGGTTTATGGCACCGCCAGATAGACATGAAGTTTTGTGTACAACGACTCATAAAACTATAATCAATCATTGGGTCCCACGGCATATCCTGGATAGCCGGATTGGGTCCAGCAGTTTCAGCAAAAGACTTTAAATCATACCCGCCACAAAAACCGCGTCCCGCACCTGTCAGCACAACCACATGAACAGAATCATCATTATTTGCATGACCAAAAGCTGTGGCTATATCTTCCGGCATGGTTTCACTGATTGCATTAAAACGCTCAGGACGATTCAATGTGATCGTGGCTACCCGATCCTTTGATTCATACAAAACAGTACCAAAATTCATAATTAGTTTTCTCCTTTGTCCAATGTCCTATAATAAATTTTAGGCAATTTAGCCCGCCTACAATCGACATCTATGAGGCACGGTGTAATCCACGTTGCTTATCTTTATTGCGCTTATGAAAAATACAGCCCAATCCTGACTCCATTACTAAACCAAGACATTCATTACAGGAGATGCAGAGAGCTGGAGAAAGGTCGCCGCCCAACCATCGATTGACCAGATCCGGTTCCCTGATAAAGGGGCGACACATGGAGACTGCATCTATTTTTTCTAAGGCTTTTGTTATTTCCAAAGGGTTCCGCCACCCCTCAACGGAGATAACAGGGCAATTGACCTTTTCCTTGATCTGCAAGGCATATTTTAACAAAGAGCCTTCCTTGAACGGCGCTGGATGGATATGATCCCAGCCGCCTTTTTTAGCGCCCTCGGGGGTGCCTGCGCTAACTTCAATGGCGTCGATACCCATGGCATCGAGTGTCGACGCCACCTGTGCAGCCTCTTTTGGCTTTACTCCACCGGGAAATCCGTCATAGGCGCTCATTTTGATAAATATTGGGAATTCTTTGCCCACAGCCCCGCGAACTGCTTCATATACTTGATACAACAATAGGGCACGATGTTTTAGAGGCCCGCCGTATTGATCTTTGCGCCGGTTGCGTGATGCGCTTAAAAATTGATTGATAAGATAACCGTGGGCAGCATGAATCTGAACAGCCCGAAACCCGGCTTTTTTCGCTCTTGATGCCGCCTTTTCATAATCTTCAACAATCCTTAGAATGTGATCTTTGCTCAATTCCACAACAGGATAACCACATAAAGGATCAATCATCTCAGAAGGGCCGAAAAGTGCTTCTTTTTCATGTAGAATTGCCGGATCTGCGGTGGAACCACAATGCAATAACTGGGCCGCAAGGATGCCGCCAGAATTGTGAACCGCTTCGCATAAGCGACTTAAGGGTTCGATAAGTCTATTGTTGTCCATTCCAGTGGCATTTTTATCCCCTTTGCCCTCACCACTGATATATGCAGCACCCGCTATTATCAGCCCCACGCCTCCTCTGGCAAGCTCTACTGTGATATCGATCAGCCTTTGAGTGGGCGCCCCGTCCTCAGTTGACAATCCTTCAAACGTAGCACTCCGCACCAAACTGTTTTTAATTTCAAGGGTTCCCATTTCCCAGGGTCGGGCCATTATGTTCATTTTGCTACCTCCAGTCGTTAAAAATCCATATGAAATCCGCAGCTAATCCTGAGTCTACTTCAACCCACTTTTGAACAGCGCTTCTGCCAGGGGGGCCTTGAAAGACCGGTTTTTTTTCGCGTTTTCGGTTTTTATCCAATTTTGGCTTGCGTGGACGATCCTTTTGGACTCTGGTTTTTAGGGTGCTTTTTTCGAGAGGATCAACAGTTCCTTTCATGGAAAGGGATACCCGGTTTCTATCCATATCGACGTCTAGTACGGTTACGGTGACTTTTTGATGAATCTTCACGATGTCGGCTGGGTTTTTCACGAACCGGTCGACCATCTGGCTGATATGAACTAGACCGTCCTGATGGACGCCGATATCCACGAATGCCCCGAATGCCGTTATGTTCGTCACGATACCGGGAAGCTGCATGCCCTTGCGCAGATCACCGATTTTTTCGATACCGTTAGCAAATGAAAAAGACTCGAATTTTTCTCTCGGGTCGCGTCCGGGCTTGGCCAGCTCGTCAAAGATGTCATTCAATGTGGGGATGCCGACGGCCTTGAAAACAATCCCCACTATCGCCAAGCCCCAAATAACTCCGAACATCGACCAACCCCAACCGCCACCGAGCACGACGAGGGTGAAAGGCGTGTAGGTCCCTGCGATCAACACGTAGATTGCGCAGTGGTCGAGAACATTGAAAACCCACTTCGCTCGGCTTTCCGGTAGCGCGTGATAGATCGTCGACATTAGATACATGAGTATCATGGTCGCTCCGAACATGCTCGCCGCAACGATTCCGGTTGCACCAACATGTTGGCTGGCAACCACTATTAGGATGGGTGTGGCTGCCAGCGCAGCCAGCAAACCGATTCCGTGACTGACGCTATTTGCAATCTCTTCGCCCATTGATTGAATGCGCTCACGCCATATGTTAGCTTCCATAGACTCCCTTTATAGGGTCTCTACCTAACGGACTAATCAGCCGCGCGGCTTTTTGTGTCGGCTGAATTTGCCTTGTTAGCCGTTTGTTGGTTACATCGAATGCTGTGGTAGTCTCACAAAGCGGATCATAGGTTTGTGCGGTGACTGACCTGTATTTTCTTAACCTGTTCATCGTTAACTCCGGCTTCTCCGGCGAAGTCGGGCCAGCGGAGCACGACTTCAATGACTCGTTGAATCATCTGTTCTGCGCGTGCCTTCTTGATGTCAGCCGCTTTGGCTAGGGCGAGCAAGTCCTCACGTTCAAACCCATCTCGCTTACCGTTTACGCTCATCTGATGCCGACTCGTCCACTCGCCACTGGGGTTCCACGCATAGGAGATGTCGAACGCAGGTGATAGTCGCCATTCACCCCGTCGATTCATGAGGAAGGCTATGTTCTTGACGTGATCATCACAATTGCGACCGACTACATTGAAAATGGTGCGCAGCACCTGCTGATCCATGTCCTTTCGAAGGAGTCCCATCCGCCGAATGACTTGGATCGCCTGTTCGTACGAATAGCTCGCAGGTTGCCTGTAGTCATAATGAGCAATAGCCCCCAAGGACTGCATGTGCCATTTCCCAGCGTTCGCAGACCTATCAAACCTCTTCGTCATAAAGTGGCTATGGCCACCTTCATGATGAAGGCGGCACGTCGTCATCTCGATGCCGGCCCTAACAGCCATTAGGTGATAGGCATATTCGATTTTACCGTAGCCCTTCGGGGTGGTGACTTCTGTATCGCTACTGCTGGTGATTCCATCAAATTTCATTAGCCAATACTCAAAGCCCGCTCCAGCCTCGACTTGGCCTGACCTGAATTCGTTGGTTTCTTTATTCCAGGCGAGAATCGCCTTAGCCCTGGCTCCGCCAGCCGAGGTCCCGACTCGGAGAATATCATTGATTGCTTCTCGATCGTCGTCACCGGAGAAGACGCCGACGAATCTGGCACGTTCGTCAAGGATCTGGTTTGCCAGGTCGACGAGACTTGCGACCTCAACTGCGCGCTTGCTGGTTGGCGGTCCGAGTGTGGCTGGCTGGAACTCGAGAGCCCCCATGCCGCGATTGCCGACATAGCAGAGGCGTTCCACTGGATGGAAACTCGCTGCGGTTCGTCCCTGTGAAGCAAGCCAGGCGTCAATGATCGCATTACCGTATTTGTCTGGAAGTGAGTCTGCAACCAATCCCGGCAACCCTTTGAAGGTGTTCCGTGCAAGCGCGGGGAACTCATAGGGGGATTCACCAAGTGGCATCATGAGCGGTGCCAACTGAATACCGCTGTGCAGGAAGTCAGGCGCGTATTGGAAGACCCCGATCTCCCTGTCTTCAAGCCAAGTGACGGCACCGATTACGCTACCCCAAAGAACGACGCGTGCATTATTATTCATCATCGTCCTCGCCGTCACCCCACGACCAAGTTGGGAGTTCATCAATAGATTTAGTAGGACGTGCGCGCTTACGCTCTCCGGCGCCCATGCCGACCCGTTCGATTGGTCTCACAGTCGGATCCGGCAGTAGGGCTTCAAGGTTTTGTTGTATGTTAAGCGCCATCATAATCCGAATGAATGTATCCATGGAAACACCTTGGCCTTTTTCAAGCCGACCGATGGTTCTTGACGAGACGCCGGCTTCCTCAGCGAGTTGTGCTTGGGTTATGTTGCGGGAAAGCCTTATGCTTTCCAAGCGCTTGCAGAGGGCGGCTTCGATCTGATCACTCGTTGCTATTGAGAATTCAATGTTATAAGACATTTCTTGCTGATTAACCTCCATTTGTAGTGTCAATCAGTAATATATTACCAATTAAATGACGAGTCAAGTGTAATGATATAAATGGTAATTTATTACCAATTATTGCGGCAATGGCCCATTTATCGGCAAGATGTTACTGATTCTCCCATGTCGGTATGACCACTCATAAAGCAAGCTGCCTTTAGGTTGAGTTTGGAAGTAGTCTCGACTCTTTATGGCTAACGCCCATGCTCAGCGGCGGGGACCCCCGCCCCTCACCGAAAGCAACCACGCATGAAACGACCACAAAACCTTAAAACGAGGCATATTTTCAGGGAACGATGCGGGGTTCCCGTCCGCTGCAGCATGGGCGTTAGCGAGTATCCATGCGTTTACTGTGACGCTCTGCTCCACATCTGGCCTCCATGCCATGCTGTCCTGATCGCCTATACCTCTCAGAGCAGTTGTATCCCAATTCCTCTCCCACATCACACCCTCGAAGTGAGAATCCTCAGTAAATCCCCGGAACCAAACGATAGCGTACGCGCTGTCCATACTCTCGATACCCCGGTAATTCCTCATGGAGAGTTCGGTCTTCTAAGGCGGTTCTGACCACGGTGATGATCAGTGCCACCATGGCCGTAACGAGCGTCCACACCGAGCCTAAGGCCAGCACAATACCCAGCAGTGGCAGAATATTTCCTGCATAGCCCGGATGCCGCACAATCCGGTATGGGCCACTGTCACACACCACATGCCCTCGATCTGTCTGAATACGTACCACACTGGAAAAGAACCGGTTCTCTGCCAAGGCCCATGCAGCGAAGGCATAACCGAACGCGATAAAACTGAATCCTACCACGCTGAGCCATAGCGGAAATTCGGGGGACCAGTTGAAGCGATGGTCCAACCCTGCCACAATGACCATAGGGAACACGACACTCACCGCCATCAGTGGAGCAAGCACTTTATCCCAGGCCTTTGCGTTTTGGATATTTTCAATATTTTGTCTTTCGGCTGTTAATCCGGGATGTCGTTTTTCCGCCCACATGCGCCCACCAATACCAGAGGCCAAGATCAGCATGGAATATAGCCACGCCTGCCACCAGCCGAGGTCCCCACCGCATATAAATAAAATCAGCGGGATTAGGAGATACACCACAACTAATCTGATCCACTGGCGAGGAGATACTGTTTGAGCTGCCTCTTTACTAACCTTTTTCGCTGACATGTCATTCTCCAAAATAAAATGGATCTGAGTGTGTGCCTAACGCAGCGCTTAACCAGCCGGGAAAGCTAACCGATTTTACGTTAAAGATATATTTAATGATACCTGGGTAAAAGCGAAAAATGGCATCGTTTTCCCGGTCTGCGTTAAAGCGCTTGTTGGGCGCTGGATCCAGCTGATGCAACTGTTTCGATCTTAGATAGCTCGTCCCTCATCCTATTCTCAGCATACCACAAATCATATGCTTGCTGCATGCGCAACCAGAGACCTGGCCCATTGCCAGCAAACTTGCCGATTCTAAGCGCCATATCCGTTGTAATTGGATGAGTACAGGCTAAAACGCGGTGCAACTGCTGTCGAGAAATACCGAGACGTCTTGCAGCTTCACTTACTGACAGACCAAGGGTTGGAAGCACGTCTTCACGCAAAATCTCACCGGGATGAACCGGTGGACGTTTTAAAGGACGCTTAACAAAATATTCTCCCATGACTTCACCTTAGTGATATTGTTCAAGTTCGACTCTTAGCGCTTCACCCTCTTCCCACTCAAAGGTGATACACCATGGGCCGTTAACATGGATACTATAACGTTTAGGTATTCCCTGCAGACCGTGGAAATTGAATCCGGGTACGTTTAAATCCGTCAATGACTCTGCTTGATCTAAAGCTTCCAAACGTCGTAGGGAACGTAATTGTAAATCATGTCTTATCCGACGGGAACGGCCCCGTTCAAACAATTCAGCAAGTCCCTTGTGCTTAAAGCTTTTAATCATTTTTTATATTGTATCATATTTTGTTACAGTGTCAACACTTTTGTTACAGTTACTTGACTAAAAATTAAGTGAGATTTGTTTATAAATGACTACGCCCAACTAGTGAGTGAGCGGAATTATTTCCTGCCGAATAAGAAAATACGGGATTATTTCGGGACGAACGGGGAAATATGGAAAAAATTCTGCCCGAATGGAAAAATACGGAATTTTCATTTCAATTTTTGAAAATAGAATGCGGAATAAAGCATGTTTGCAACCGTTCACCGTTCAGAGGTTCAGGGTTAATCGCTTCGCGCTTTTTCCCATTACTATTGATTCTGCTGGGTTAATACAATTGGGACATCAACCCCTGAACCTTTGAACTGTGAACCCTTCAAAAATTTATTCGTCTTCGCCAGGACACCCTGTCCACCGCGGCGGACTGCAGGGTGTTCTGGCGAGTCGAAACCGCGTCGAAGCTAACCAAAGCGCCCGTCCTCCGCAGTAGCCTGCTACGGAGAATGGAAAGACGGGTTTGCTACGCCGAATTCCGCTAGATACCCCGCCGCTTGCGGCGGGGAGCTTCATTTCATTTTCTTACGACGGAACTAGCACTTAAAAGACTTGGGAGAAAATAGGTTTTTCGATTAACAATAGAATTTATACAAAATTTTTAATAAAATCAACAGAAAAATGAATAAGATGCAAATTGTTGTGACCGCTGATGACAGGGAACAAAAAAGCGGAGTCTTAAAATTTCTTTCTGAGATGGATGGCGTTCATGTTGAGATCAGGTGGCTTTCTTTGGGTGATTATCTTGCGGATAACCGGGTTCTGTTCGAAAGGAAAAACTTGGTTGATTTAGCCGTGTCTATTATTGACGGAAGGCTTTTTAAGCAGGCAGTCAAATTGGCAAATTCTAAGCATAAAAGCGTCCTGATTCTGGAGGGAACTGGGAAAGATTTTAATGAGATTGGAACCCAAAGAGAGGCTGTGCAGGCAGCGCTTATCACCATAAACTTATTCTATCAATATGCGCGTACCATTCCACCGTCCGCAAGTATGGTCTGGCCGGTAATGTAGGTATTGGCTTCCGAACACAGAAAAACAGCAAGCCGAGCAAATTCTTCAGGAGATCCATATCGTCCCAGAGGTATTTCATTTACAATATTTTTTTTAAATTCTTCTTTTGAAATGCCTGCTTTTTTAGCCCAGAGCCTATCCAATTGTTGAAGGCGTTTGGTCTCGATTCTTCCGGGTCCCATCACATTGATCAAAATTTTATGACGCGCAAGCTCGCGTGAAAGCGTTTTAGTCAGCCCCATTACTCCCATTCGGAACGTATTGGAAAGAATCAGGTTGTCGATTACGCTCCTGGTGGAAGACGATGCAAAGTTGACTATTCGGCCCTTGCCGACTTTTTTCATAAAAGGAACGACTTCTCTTATACTGCGGATGAAGCTGAGCAGTGTAAGCTCAAATGCTTGTTGCCAGGCATTATCATCAAACGTGTCAAATGCACCTGCCAGAGGTCCGCCTGTATTGTTAACCAGAGCATAGATAGATCCAAACAGTTCCGAAGTTTTTGAAATTACCTCGCGAATATCATCATAGCTGCCCATGTCGCCGACAGTATAAGAAGGTGTTATGCCTGTAGCAGTTACGATGTCCGTTTGCGCCTGTTTCAGTCGTTCTTCTGAACGACCGAAGATCATAACGTTTGCACCTTCTTTGGCAAATTCTAAGGCTGTTGCTTTTCCAAGACCCTCGCTGGAGGCCATGACAATTACCGACTTTTTTCTTAATCCTAAATCCATGTTACATTCCTTTTTTTGGTTTTATGTATAATTTTAACATTATGAAGTAATTACATCTTTGCATAAAAGATGGGGCATACAAGCGGGGGAACCGCCTTAAATTTAACAATCAAAGCGGTATCACAAAACTAAATTTGCTTCCTTTTGCTTCTCCTTCACTCTCGCCCCAGATTTTACCGCCATGCAGTTCGACAAGTTTTTTTACCAGGGACAGGCCCAATCCCGTGCCCTGGTATTTGCGGCTGGTTGAATTATCCAGCTGCTCAAAGGGATTGAAGATACGTTCAAAATCTTCCTGTTTGATGCCGATGCCGGTGTCTTTTACAGAAATTTCGATGAAATTCCTATGTGTATTTGGCATCATATGCTGGATATTGTTTTGTTCATTAGGTTTATTTCCTTCCAGCTCCTTATAATCTGGAACCATTTTTGCGGTTAGAGTAATTGAGCCGCCTTCAGGTGTAAATTTCACTGCATTGGATAAAAGATTTTGTATAATCTTTTTTAGCTTTTGTTCATCGGCTGTGAATTTCTCAGGAATCATTTCAGTTTTAATTGAAAGTTCTATCTTGTGGTTCATACCGTTTTCTTTAAACATAACAAGACTATTTTCAAGAAGCATATTCAAGTCAACATCCGTAAGTTGCAATTCCATTTCCCCTGTTTCTACACTGGAAAGATCCAAAATGTCACCGATCAGGTCAAGCAAATGTCGACCACCTTTCAGGCTACGGCTGAGAAACATTTCCTGTTCTTCGTTTAAATCTCCTGCTTCTCTATCCACAACCATTTCGGTAAAGCCGATGATGTGGGATAAAGGCGTCCTGAGTTCATGGCTCATTGTTGCCAAAAATTCGCTCTTGGCCTTATTGGCTGCATCGGCCTGCTTTTTTGCGTTTTGTAATTCTGCGGTTCGATCTTCCAGGCGCTTTTTTTCAACTTCTAATTGGTTAATAAGATCATTATTTTCATAACGTAATTGCAATGAAGATACAGTAGCAGTGTTTATGCGTTTTGCTGTGAAAAACATCAAAACCCCAAAGAGAAAAATCATTCCCCCCATGGCATAATGAATGTCGTCTCCAATGATAAAGCATCTTATAATGATAGGAATTAAAGCAGGAAGACTATAAAACAAAAAAGCTTTCATTATGACTGAAAATGTGCCTGCGGCTCCGGCAACCATACCGCCCAGTATAAAGGCGACAAAAGCCTGGTGTACTATGGAGCTGGCAGAAAACAGAAAAATACCCGCAGAACCCCAGACAATACCTGAGATGGCCAGACTTATGTTAAGCCACTTATTTTGGTTTCCTGTTTCAAAAAGTGTTTGTGATGAATGACAAAATTTTAAAAAAAGCAGGTATCTGAAAAATGATGTTGATATAACTGCTGCAAACCATAAGATTAAGATCGAATGAGAGACGACTTTCCAGAGTATAATGATGAGAATGAAAGAATTAAGCAGGGAAGCAATTATACCTATAGGGGTACGTTTATAAATCTGCCGGATCTGTTCCGTATGCAATAGCTGCGTTTTATTTAAATCGTGTGATTTATTCATAAGTTTCATTTTTAATAATATTTTTTAATCATATAAATTCGCAATATAGTCCGTAAGTATAAATAATGCCACAATGTAACACTGCCAACTTTTTTTTTTATATTTATAGAAAATATATAAATCGCTATCTTGACTTTTTAACCACTGTATTTATTTTGTAATCAGAGACGGTTTTTAATAACTGTCTATAACCATACACATTGGACGCAGTCCAGTATGTGTAAATAAAAAACAAATTTCCATAGGAGGTGATTATTATGGAACTTATATTAAATGAAGATTCATATATTGAAACAGAGGAAGAGGGAGAAGAGGGTCATGTTGACACAAGACTAAGTAATTTGGGATGTGATCATCCTTTGGGATGCAATCTTGGCGTTGACGTAGCCGGTTAAAGTTTTTATCATATTTGAATTATCAAGGCAGAGTTATATTTACTCTGCCTTTTTTTTGATCCACAGATTTCGCAGATTACACGGATTACTCTAATCACTTGAATGGAGAGGAGATCAAATGTCATAACCCCCTAAATGCAAAATCTGCAGGGTTTAATTCCCCGAAGCTTGCTACGGGGAAGTTCATTCAAATTGAAATTTAAAAGGAAGCTATAATGCGCTAGAAACAATTTTTAACACCAGTAAAATCCATTGACACATACCAGGCCAGAAAACACATGGCAGATGCAGATTCGGATCGATTACAATTTGGTGGGAAGTGCACCCTGACAGCAACATACAGAATGTAATTATGATGAAAATAATTTTTTTGCTGAGTAATTTTTGTCGTTCATCTTTGATTCTCGTTGAGTTTATTTTTTTACATAACGGCCCCAAATAACCTGATTACGGGCCAGCGTGGGACGGTTGATTACTTCCAAAAACCCATAAGGTAGTAATTCGAGTTAATTTGGATTGTTAGGAGGCCTGATTGGTATTGATTGCAGCACGAATAGCCTTATTAAAACTCTATTTCCATACCATCAAAACCAATTTCCGTTTCTGGAAAAATTTCACAGGCTGATGCAAGTCCGATTTTTAATCCCAAAGTATTATGATGAATAAGAACCAAACGTTTCACCTGCGCTTCAGCAGCAACTTGAGCTACAGCACTCGTATGACTATGTCCCAATTGTTCAGAAACATTTGACAAGCTATCGGGCATATAACACTCATGCAAAAGAACATTAACCCCTTTTATTTTTTCTATGTATGGCGATTCTGGTCTAGCGATCGTATCCGTTACATAAGCTAAAGAATGACCGGGCCAATCTAACCGAAATCCAAAACATTTGATCGTGTGTTCCAAAGGAAAATAGGTTATAACACCATCACCGGGTAGTAAATCCTTTACTTCCATTGTACACCAATTTACATCAGGCAATTCTGGATATTTCAAAACCTCACCCAATGTAATCTCAGGTGCACAAACACGTACCCTATTCAAGAATTCTTTCACCAGGTCAAAGATAATCCTCATATTTTCATCACAAATTCTCAATTCTGACTCAATAAATATCTTTTTTCTAATTGCACCATTTAGGCAGTCAGGCAACCCAATAAAGTGATCTGTATGAGAATGAGTAAGATAAATGACAAGTTCTGAGGTTTGCATATATTTAGATATT
>CAZLRK010000091.1:0-14374 GCA_964561845.1 uncultured Desulfobacterales bacterium
CTTGCTTCGACCTTTCTCTATTTTGGTGTTGACAATTCAGAAACGGGCCACTATGACATGGTTTGAGAGCCAACAATAGAGATTAGCAATTTTATCGTTCCAGACCTTTTGTTTTAGGCGTTTTACCTCCTTTGTAAGTTGCCTTTGTTTGTCGAATTGTTCTTTTAAAATTTCCATTCATAATTTATTGTGAAATCTTACAATGGCGAGAAGACAAATTATATTTTTTATAAAAATAATGTTCTAAATGATCTATTGTTTTTCCTAGTGTGAATTTTTCTTGAATTGTATTAAATGCGTTTTCGCAAATTTTCCCTAAATTTTTATTTTGTTTCAACATCATTTCCATAGCCGAGGCTAATACATCTATATTATTAGGTTCTACAAGAAAACCATTTTCATTATTGCTGATTATTTCATTAATTCCACCAACGTTAGTAGCAATTACAATTTTTTTCAAAGCCATAGCTTCCATGATTACATTAGGCATTCCTTCTGACCTTGAAGAAAGAACGAAGATATCAATAGAATTAATGAAATCAAGTGGATTTTCCCAAAAACCTACCAACCTAATTTTGTCAGTTACTCTTTCTCTATGAATTATGTTTTGAAGCTCATTTCTAAGTTTTCCTTTTCCAGCTATTAAAAGCGTTATCGGTAAATTCCTTTTTAAAAGAATAATAGAGGCATTGATTAATGTGTCAAACCCCTTTACCCTTTGCAGCCTTCCTACTGCACCAAATATAATATGATTTTTTGGGATATTATACTTTTCTTTCAAGTCTAATTTTGGCTTATTTGCAGGTATATTAATCCCATTATAGATAACTTCAATCTTATTATTAGGCATCCATTTGTAAGATTCATATTCCTGTTTTCTTGTTCTTGAATTTGTAATAATACCGTCAACAAGAGACATGGTTAACCGGTGTTTTAATTTATCGCTAATTAATTTTGCACCATGCCTTGCCAGGATTACGGGTGTATTAGCTATATGGGCTGCTATTCCAGCAACACGAACATCCTTGTTTATATTAAGTATAATAACATCGACTTTTTCTTTTTTTAAAAACCATACGATTTGAACTATCTTTAAAGGATCAAAATCCATATGAATATTGAATTGTTTTGTTTCAAGATTTCTTTCTTTTGCCCTTTCTATCAAGATAGAATTTTTTCTTGCAGCAACTATTATTCGATGACCTCTTGATACCAATCCACTTGCAGCATCGAGCATCCATTTTTCACCACCACCCCATAATTCTTTTGGGTTCGAATTTGAGAAGATAATTGTTAATTTATTATTTCTCATAAGTGCAACTTTTTAATTTGGCAATATTTTTAAAAAGTTATATATTTTTGTGAAGGTATTTTGATTAATTAATTCATGCTGAAAAATTACCAAAGACAGATCTTTGCGAAGAGGGGACCATTTTATAAAATTCAAGTGATCATCTCTATAGACCACAACTTTAGGAACATTCCAAGCCTCAGCAATATGAGCTGGTCCGCTATCATTTCCGATGAACAGCAAGGAATTATTTATTAGTTCAGAAATCTGTCCGATATGAAAGTTCATAAGGTAAGTCAACCCTTCCTTTTCGCCTAGTATCTTTTTTACAACACATATTTCTGATTTATTACCTATAATAAATATCGGATAATCACACCAGCTCCTTAATTTTTTAACAATTTTTGAATAAAAATCCAGATTCCAGTTTTCATTACCGTAAGTTTTCCCACATGGATGCATGATTATATAGTTTTTAGTAAAGAAACCATGTTTTTTTAAATAGGAATAAATAAACTTTTTATCATCAATACACTGATACAATTCAGGAAAATATTCTGGGATATCCTCTTTTAACAAAGCAAGTAGCAACCGGCTATTATTGATACGGTGGAAATCTTTATTTTTGTTAATAATGTGTGTGAGAAATTGAAATGAGCCATTCAGTTTGAAACCGACTCTAACAGGAATACCACTTAAAAAGGCTAATATTTCTTGTCTAATTCCTGAACGCAAGTGGAAAGAGATGTCTATTTTTTCTTTCCTCCACTGTTTAAGCAATTTCCATTGGTAGTATAAATTATCAGTCCTTCTATTAAAAATATCAATTTTATCAATATATGGATTTTCTTTTAATAATTTCTCGCCAATATTATCAAGCACACAATATGTGGTACATTTTGGATAAATTTCTTTTATTAATTTTAAAAAAACGGAATCCACAATAGTATTTCCAATTCCCGAATTTCGGAATACAAGTATTTTGGGGTTTTCAATTTTCAGCTCAATTCTTTTCAATATAGCTATTCCTTGGTATTAATACATTTAATTTTGTCTCTTAGATATGGAGAGAACAAGAAATCATATCTCATTTAAAATGTTTTCAACCTTATTAATTACATCTTTCGGCGAAATTCCAAATGTTGTGTCCGACATCCTTTTCCAGTTTGGATTATGTAAATGATAATGATGCTGAAAAACTCCTTCTGGCGACCAAATTTTTGGATTAGTATTCCCAAAAATTGCTAAAGATGGTGTTTTTACGGCCACTGAAAGGTGATTTATACCCCCGTCATTGCAAATTAATAATTTGCATTTTTTCAAAAAAGCAGCGGCTTGATTAAAGTTTGTTGGGGGCGCTAAAATAGGATTTTTTTTTGAATGCGATATAATTTTTTTTGCATCTTTTAATTCACCTGGCGCCCATAAAATGACCACTACATATTCTGTATTTTCTATAATTGCATCAACTATCTTTGTGTAATAGCTATTATTCCATTTTTTTTTAACCCTCGGACTGCCGGGTGATACACAAATTATTTTGGTTTTGTGCAGGCGATTTTCATTCAACCATTTATTAATGTAGACTTTTGATTCCGGTTTGATATGGTAAAAGAGTTTGTAATGCTGTTCTTTAATACCAAGAGGGCTAAGCATGTCAAAATTTTGGGAAGCTCTATAACGAAGTTCCCTTTTAACACCTTTGAGATTATATATATATCGCCACTTTCCGTTTATCCAACCTAATCTATACGTTGCACCACTAAATAGAAGTACCTGTCCTGATCCAGTCCCATTCTGTTGATCAATAATTAAATCGTATTTTCTTTTGCGGATGTTGGAATAAAGCTTAACTCTTTCAAAAATGTCTGAGATCCAATTTTTTTGTGCAAAAGAAATAACATTTGATAAATAGGGGTTTTCCTCCAAAACCTCTTGATAAGGTTGTTTTACTAGAAAATCGATTTCAGCCCATGGTAAAGTATTTTTTAATGCCTCAAGGTATGATGCTGCCATCAATACATCTCCGAACGGTCTAAATTGAACTAATAAAATCTTTTTAATATCAGAGGGATTTACATTCATCAGTATTCAACATACTCTTTTTCTTCAACTAAAGATGACTGTGTTTTTATATTGATCTGCCTTTTGATTCTGGCTCGTTTGTCGTTTTCAAAATATACCTGCCGTGCCAAATTAATAAATTCATTATCAAATTCTTTCCCGGCTTCTTTAATCCGGATTTTATCTTCGATTTCCCAAAGGGCAAGATTTATCTCCATAAGATTCTTATACTCTGAACTTTTTTCCGATATGTCGATAGCCAGCATACTTTGATATAAAAGATCGAATTCTTTTTGGACGTTTTGCAGCTTTTTCTTAGATTTAAATTTGTTCAGTTTGATGGACAAAATAGTAACCTTGTCAACAAGTTCCCCGTTGGAGACGTCAATTTTCATTTTAATTCTCCAGTTGATTAAAAATCATAAATATTATAACAAGTTAGCCTTATGAGAGTAATTAGAATTATATAGATCGTGTAACTGTCTGAGCGCATTAGTGAGAGTTTTACACATTCGGCCTGTTTTCAAACAGCTAAAATATTAGTAAATATTATGTTTTTCCCGTTATGATTTTACTCACAATCTTAATGTCATCAGGAGTATCCACTCCTATGCTTATGTGAGAAGTCACTACCACATTGATTGGAATATTATTTTCAAGGAGGCGAAGCTGTTCAAGTTTTTCCATAGTTTCAAGGCGACTTGGGCCGAGAGCTGCAAATTGTTTTAGAATATTCATACGAAAAGCATATAGACCGATGTGTACATAAAACTCGTTTTTTTCATTATCACTGCTATAGGGGATCGGAGAGCGGGAAAAATATAGAACCCGGCCCTCTTTAGTAAAAACAACTTTAACCCTGTTGGAATTTTCAGCTTCATCTTTATCGATTTTTTTTGCAAGAGTAGTAACCTGTATTTTTTGCGATGTGAAAGGGGTGATAAGTTCCGTCAACATTGCCGGCTCAAGCGCAGGTTCATCTCCCTGAATATTCACAATAATGGCGTTTTCTGGCACTTTGAGCAGATTCGCTGCTTCAAGAACCCGATCTGTTCCGCTTATATGATCATTTCCGGTCATAACAACTGGAACTTCCAGCTCTTTTGCAGCTAAGCTAATCCGCTCGTCATCCGTTGCCAGGATGACTTGTGACAGCTCGTTACACTTTTTTGCCTGATCAAAAACGTGCCAGAACATTGGTTTCCCAAGAATATTTGCAAGCGGCTTGCCGGGAAAACGTGTAGATCCGTAACGCGCGGGAATGATTCCATAGCATTTAGGGAGTTTGCTCATTTTGGAAGAGCCCCTTTGTTTCGTTTCATTTTATCTAATAAATTGTTAATACAGCCATCGTCAAATAGTTGAGTGGTTAAGTTGTTGAGTAGGAAAAACAAATAATTAAATCAATATGTTAATGTTTACAAGTGTATTTTATCAATAAGTCCGGGGAATAATGTCATTCCCGTGAAAACGGGAATCCAGAAAATCCCTAAAGGCACTGGATTCCCGCCTGCGCGGGAATGACGATAATAATTACATAAACGTTTTTAAAATTACACGAACTTATTGAAAAGTTACTTACAAGCTATTGTATGTCCAATTTCTTAAAAAACGATTATTATTCTAATCATTACAACTACTTAACTACTCAACCACTCAACGACTTAACAAATCTTCAATAAGACGACAGGCACGATTTGTACCGCCCTGATGTTCTTTTATATACTTTAGAGCTTCATTGCAAACTTTTTTGCGTGATTGTTGTATCTTCATATTTTCTATAAGTATGGTCGAAACTTCCCTCCAATCAGATGCTTCGTGAACAAGTCCCTGATCAACAATTTCATTTCCAACCCATGCAAAGTTTTCCCAGTAAGGTCCGATAACTGGAATAAGACCGGTATAAAGAGCTTCAAGAAAGTTTTGTCCACCAAGTGGTGCAAGACTGCCACCAACAAATGCAGCCTTTGCCAGCTCATAGGCAAAAGTTAGTTCGCCGAAAGTATCCCATAATATAATTGTTCCGGAATGAACATGCCTTGTGATTCTGGATCTTAGCACCCATGGAATTGCAAGCCGTTCAAGAGCCCTTTCCCAGTATTTTATTCTGTGCATATGCCGGGGAAATAGTCCGATAACCGTTTCCGGTTGTTTTTGGTGAATATCAATGATGATTTTTTTAACAAAGGATTCCTCCTCACGCCTTATGGAACCCAGTACAAGAAAGGGTGTGTCAGGTTGAAATATTTGTTCCAGCGGATTTTTTAAGGAAGTTTCAGGATCTGCATGATTAAGACGGTCGAATTTTATGTTTTGCATCACTTCTACATGTTCAATATTAAAAAGTTTGCTAAAGTGTTTTGCGTCATTTTCAGAGATGGCGAGGATTTTATCAGGCCTGAGTGTGCTCCAAAAGGAGGGCCAGATTAGATATCTATTGAGGCTTTTGGAGGTGAGCCTGCCGTTTATAATAAGTGTTTTGCACCCGCAATTTTTTAAGGCAAAAAGAAGACCGGGCCATATTTCCGATTCCAGAAGTACCATGACTTCAGGGCATATGTTGTTGACGGCTTTTTTCATGATACCAGGCTTGTCAAATGGAAAATAGGCCAATTTTATATTTATACCCTTATTGTTTGGTGAAATATCAGAGATTGTGCGTTTCAGGATTTCCATCCCCTGGGTGGTGTTTGAGGTCACCAGAACTCTAATTGGGGTTTCCGGGTTTAAATTTTTCAAAAGGGACCACGCCAGATAGGATTCACCTGCGGAGGCTGCCTGAATCCAAATATCTACCGGTGCTGTAATTTGACGTTTAAGCGTTCGTTGCTCAAAGCCTTCTGCAAGACGTTTATTTATACGAAGCGCCGGAATAGCGAGATGCCAGGCCAGATTATAGAGCCAGAGGGCTGTTTTAATTGTTAAGTTGGAAGGCATAGATTTATTTATTTTTTTTTGATTTTTTCGAGTCGATATAATATTTTGCATAGAAGGGGTACATTTCACGCGGCTCTCCCTGCGGGATATATTTCCAGCGTTTGTATACCCAGTTCCAGTGTTTCGGACTGGTTCTTACCTGTTTTTCGATCTCACTGGTAATTGCCTGGGTAAATTTTTGGCTTTTATTTTTCCATTTCTCAGGATCGAGCCAATCCGGAGTGTAGATCCTGTAATAACCATCATCCCGGGGAATACAAAAAATGAATACCACCGGCGCTCCAGTGCGGATAGACAACTTTGCTGCTGCGCGTGAAACAGGCACATACCGCTCAAAAAATTTTACAAACTCTCCTCCGTCTTTCGGCTGGGTATTTTGGTCAAGCACAAAAGCAATCCTTTTACCGTTTTTTAATGCGCTCAGTAGTGCTCTGATTGCTCCCTCTTTTGCAACAACTTGTTGCCCTGCAACTTCACGGAACTTAGTCAACATGCTGTCTAAATAAACATTAGGAAGATGTTTTACGACACCTACGCTGGGATGTCCTCGATATGCCGCAGCTTGGGCCAGTATTTCCCAATTTCCAAAATGACTTGTAATAACAACAGCCGGTTTTGTTTTATAGAATATTTCACAGGATGAATCGAATTTAACATATATATCAAGCCGTTTCTCAGTGTTTTTGGTAAACCAGAAACAATCGAGCACCATAAGCACCATGGTACGAAAAGAATCTCTCATGATTTTTTTCTTTTCAGCCTCTGGAATCGAATTTCCATAGGCAAGGCGAATGTTAGCCAGGCCAATTCGTCGTACACTGGTTGGCAAGACAGCCCCAAGACTGCCCAGGAGTTTAGATATGATAAGGATGGTGCGGCGGGGAAGGTTGGGTAGAACTGTAAGGGCGACGCGAGAAAGCAGATTTTCGCCAATTCGTTGTATTTTTTTTCGAAGATTCATTATATGTTGAATTTTAAAAACAAGATGGTTATGTGTCAATAGAAAATAAACCTATTGAATTAGAAAAAAGTATAAGCTAAAAAGGGAAAGTGGATTCAAAGGGTTCTCTTATTTTTATAAAACATTAAAAATTTGTTTTTGCAAGCTCGCATTTTGTTTGCTATGGTTTATCATAATTGTATTATTATAACAGATATTACAAAAGGAGAGCAATCATGGCCATAAGTCAGGAACTTCTTGAGATACTAGCTTGTCCGAAATGTAAAGGTGACATTTATTTAAACGATACGGAAGATGGGCTTATATGCAATAAATGTAAACTTTTATATGAAATAAAAGATGATATTCCGATTATGCTTATTGATGAAGCAAAACCTATAGAAGTTTAACCGGGGTTTTACCGTAATATGAGTATCCCAAAGAGCCCGAAATCTGCAAAACTTGTAATAGGTATTTTCTTAAGAGAAAAAGGACTTTTTGAGCCTTTAGTAAAAAAACTTTCAGAACAATTTGGTGATATTGATCTGATAAGTTCATGGTTTCCTTTTAATTATACCAATTATTATGAGGTTGAAATGGGAGCCCCCCTTTTCAGGCGGGTGACGGCTTTCAAAAAGTTAATAAGACAAAATGATCTGTCAAAGATAAAAAACGCAACAAATGATCTTGAAGTAAAATATTCAACAAACGGGAAAAGAAAAGTAAATATAGATCCGGGATACATGCTGCATGAACGGTTTGTCTTGGCAACCGGGAAGAATTTTACACACAGGATTTATGTGGATAAGGGAATTTATGCCGATTTGACCCTGATTTATACGAAGGGTGGTTTTCAAAAATTACCCTGGACATATCCAGATTATGTTGAAAAAAACATGCTTGATTATCTTGAACTGGTGCGCAATAAATATATAGCTGATTTAAAGCAGGGTTCTTTTTCAGTTAATGATTCTTGCAGAGAAAAACATAATGAGTATGACCAATAAAAATGTAATTATTTAGCCACGAAGGCACCAAGACACAAAGAAAAAGAAGAATGAATTACAGCACTAAAGTTATCAAAGTATTTGTAAAGTATATATAATCTTGGTGTCTTAGTGGCATTTAATCCTAAAGCAAGATATACAATCGGAAACAAAAAAAATGATAAAGAGCATGACCGCCTTTGCAAGGGCGGAGAAAACAACAAAGGAATTAACAGTAATAATCGAGATGCGATCGTATAACAGCAAGTATCTTGATATTGTTTTGCGTGTTCCGTATGGATACAATATTTTGGAAGATAAGATAAAGGCCCTGATAGCAAAGAAAGTGTCAAGAGGCCGTATCGAGGCTAAGATACAGATCAAAGACTGCTCCAATGAAGGATATAATTATGAACTCAATACACATAGAGCAAAAGCATATTATGATGTCCTTAGCCGATTGAAAGATAATTTTAATATTTGCTCTGAAATATCCGTGGATCTTTTGGCTCGTGTGGATGGAGTAATAATGCCCGCTGAAAGCGACAGGAACATTGAGGTCGTCTGGCTTTCTGTTGAAGATTGTATTGGTAAAGTAATGGATGATCTTGATGCCATGCGAAAAAATGAGGGGGATTTTATCGCAGGGGACTTTGATGAACGGCTTGATATTATAGAGCAATTTATTGAGAAGATCGAAAAACAATCTAATGATCTTTTGCCATATTATCAAGATCGTTTAAAGGAGCGTATATCGGCATTAACCAGAGGTGTTGCGGAAATAGATCCTGTGCGTATAGCCCAGGAGGCGGCTTTTCTTGCTGATAAAAGTGATATTTCAGAAGAAATTGTACGGGTGAAGAGCCATATAAAACAATTTCGGGCTATTAGCAATTCAGATGAACCCGTGGGAAGAAAGCTCAATTTTTTATTACAAGAGCTGAACAGAGAATTCAACACCATGGGTTCCAAGGCACAGAGCGCAAATGTATCCCATATGATTGTTGACGTTAAATCAGAACTTGAAAAGATAAGAGAGCAATTACAGAATGTGGAATAACTATGGGATTGCAGATTGTAGATTGCAGATTGATGGAAATCGCTTTCAGCCGCCGTAGCCACTATGGCGAAGTCTGCTCGCCCTGCTGTTTTAAATAAAAATGGGAAAATTCCTTAAATCTTCAATCTGCAATCTGAAATCGTTTAAAGACACAATGCCGACAAAAATCTTTAACCATAAAAGCATAAATTTCAGAACAATATAAATAATATTTGGGGGTAATATGGATCAAAGTCTGTTGAACATTGGGTTTGGAAGTACCGTTGTTATTGATCGGGTTGTGGCAATTGTATCGCCTAATTCTGCACCGATGAAGCGTCTTAGAGATGAAGCCAGAGATGACAAACGTCTTGTTGACGCAACACATGGCCGCAGAACTCGCTCTATAATTATCATGGACAGCAATCATATTGTCCTTTCCGCCATACAGGCTGAAACAATATCCCAGCGTTATGCATCCCTTTTAGTAAAACAACAATAAGCTATTATGAATAATAGGGAAATAGACCAATCCAGCGTTGAGCAAAAATTAAATGTGATTGCTAATCGTGGTCATCTTTTTATTGTATCTGCTCCGTCAGGCACGGGCAAGACAACACTGCGCAATGCAGTCCAGCGTCAATTCCAAGATTTACTTTATTCAGTATCATATACAACAAGAAAGCCCAGAAAGGGGGAAAAGAATGGAGTTGACTACTATTTTATTTCAAAGGATGATTTTATAGAAAGGATTAAAAGAAACAAATGGGCAGAATGGGCAGAGGTTCATGGTAATTTATACGGCACTTCCGACGAGTTTTTAGCAAATAGTTTATCTTCCGGGAAAGATATTTTTTTAGATATTGATGTTCAGGGTACTTTTCAAATTCTTGAGCGATATCCTGAAAGTATTACGATTTTCATAATGCCCCCTTCTTTGGATGTCCTTCGTGCACGTCTGGAATCAAGGGGTACTGACAGTAAAGATGTTATTGAAAAACGTCTTGCTGATGCAGAAAAGGAGATGGCGCAAAAGGACATCTACCGTTATATTGTTGTAAACGATAAGCTGTCATCATCTATTTCTGAATTAGTGTCCATAATAGACAGTTACCGCTCAAGTAGGAATTCGTCAAATGGTTGAGTGGTTAAGTGGTTGAGTAGGAAAAGATTTATAGAAACCGTTCACGGTTCAGAGGTTCAGAGTTCAAGGTTTATGACTTACAATTTTTTCATATTAAACGATTAATCAATAACAAATAACGAATAACTCCCAATTGGTTTTTTACTCAATTGGAGTTGCATGTCCAATTATTTTACAAAACGACTATTATTCTTATAATTATAACTACTTAACTACTCAACTACTCGACGACTTAACAATATCTGAAGGCAAAAAAAAGTGAAGAAAGAAATACTCTATGGAATCCATCCTGTAATGGAAGCTTTCAAAGCATCAAGAAGAAATTTTTTTGAAGTCTATATTGCAAAAGATAAGATTTCGAAACGTCTTGAAAAGGCGATTAATCTTGCCGAAGCCTTAAAAATTCAAATAAACAACGTAAAATCATCTCAGCTAAAAACGATGACAGGCTCCGATATGCATCAGGGGATCGGGGTAAAAGTAAGTCCATATCCCTTGGCGAATATTTCTGATATCATTGACAGACCTAAGTTGCCAAATTGTGATAACTTTCTTCTGATCATAGACAATGTATTAGATCCTCAAAATCTAGGTGCTCTGGTCAGGACGGCAGTTTGTGTTGGAATCGACGGTATTATAATTCCAAGGAATAGATCAGCTTCACCGACACCAACAGTATCTAAAGCCTCTGCAGGTGCGCTTGAGCATGTCTATCTATCAAGAACAACGAACATAGTAAATACTATTAAACTCTTAAAAAAAAATGGACTCTGGATTGCAGGATTGGATAGAGCTGCAGAGAAATCAATTTATATAAGTGATTTAACGCATCCTTTAGCCGTTGTAATTGGTGGAGAAGAAAAAGGTATTCGTCCACTTGTAAAAAAGTATTGTGATTTTCTTATTTCAATTCCTCAGGCAGGAAAGATAGATTCTTTGAATGCCTCCGTGGCTGGTGCGGTGGTCATGTATGAAGCATTCAGACAACGGCAGTGATCGGTTATCGGTTATCGGTGATCAGTAATCGGTAATCGGTGATCAGTAATCGGTAATCGGTCTCCGATCACTGATAACCTGATCACCGATCACCTGATCGCTGATCACCGACCACAACAGTGCTTACCATAATTTTTTTAGAAGTTACAAAAACGGTTAATGGTATATGGACATGGATAAAAAAGACAAGATAGTAAAACAAAGTGATGGAACCCTATATGTTCCGGATTTTCCCTTCATCCCTTTTATTGAAGGGGATGGAATAGGTTCTGACATATGGCGTACAGCAAGAATTGTCATTGAAAGCGCGGTACAGAAAGCCTATAAAAACCAAAGAAAAATATCGTGGGTTGAGCTTTATGCCGGTGAAAAGGGATATCACGAAACAGGAGAGTGGTTGCCTGGGCAAACCCTGGATGCCATCAGAGAGTATACGATTGCCATAAAGGGACCGTTGACCACTCCGGTTGGAAAAGGAATAAGAAGTATAAACGTTGCCATACGACAGAAGCTTGATCTTTATGCCTGCATTCGTCCTGTAAAATATATAGATGCTGTCCCGAGCCCCATGAAGAATCCCGAAAAGATTAACATGGTTGTCTTTCGTGAGAATACGGAAGATGTTTATGCAGGAATTGAATGGCAATCAGGAAGTGATGAAGCAGAATCTATTATATCCTTTCTTAAAGAAGAGATGGGGATTGCTCTTTCAAAAGATACGGGTATTGGTATAAAGCCGATAAGCGAGAAAAACACCAAAAGGCTGGTGGCAAGGGCGGTTTTATATGCGCTTGAAAATGGTTTTCCAAGTGTAACCCTGATGCATAAGGGTAATATTATGAAGTTTACAGAGGGGGCATTTAGAAAATGGGGTTACGAAGTCGCCAGGGAAAGGTTTAAAGATAAGGTCATAACTGAAGAGGAGTTGTTTAGTATTTATAATGGCAATCAACCGGAAGGAAAGGTTGTACTAAAAGACCGTATAGCTGATATGTTGTTTCAACAAGTGCTTCTTCGACCTGAAGAATACCATGTTATTGCAACTCCTAACTTGAATGGCGATTATATCTCTGATGCACTGGCAGCCCAAATCGGGGGGCTTGGCATGGCGCCAGGCGCAAATGTTGGCGATATGTGTGCGGTTTTTGAAGCAACTCATGGCACGGCCCCCAAATATGCGGGTCTGGACAAAGTAAATCCAAGTTCATTAATTCTTTCGGGAGCGATGATGCTCGATTTCATAGGCTGGGAAAAGGCTTCAGCTATAATCAGAAATGCACTTATATCTACCATAAAAAATGGCACGGTAACATACGATCTGGCTCGTCAGATAAAAATGGCAAAAGAAGTAAAGTGCTCTGAATTTGCAGAAAGGATTATAGAAAATATCCGTGGTTCCTAAAAAATTAATAACGTTTAAAAGTGTGCGAATAATTGGTTTCCCCAATAAATAGGATCCATTTAACCATCATTCGGTAATACATATTTCCAAAAGACGATATCAATTTACCTATTAGGGGGTGATCAAATATTTGGGATTTAACAGACAGTTTCTTGAACAATAGGGCTTATGTAGCGCAAATCCCAAATATTTAATCACTGTGAGCAGTCGAGGAATTATACAGTGATATCGTCTTTTGGAAACATCCATTACCTTTTCAAATTTTAACCGCTTACAAAGAAATGCACACACTTTTGAACGTTACCAAAAAATTATTGATCCGGATAATTAAAGCTTTTAAGGAAGGCTTATTTCCTACGAAATGTATGGTTTGCGGATCTTTTTTCCATACGCCTCAATCCCAAAAAGGCTGTTTCCTTAAAAAGGATCTTCAGTGTGAATCTTTATTGGCTTACCGGAATAACCTTAACTTTCGCACTTTGATGGACCCTTTTTTGTGTCCATCCTGCTTGACAGGCTTTTTATCGATTGAATCTCCGATTTGTACTAAATGCGGCCTCATGTTTAAAAGCCGTGAAGGGGAAGATCATATTTGTGGTGATTGTATAGAGTCACCAAAAAGATTCAGGATTGCCCGTGCTTCCGGCGCCTACGTCCAAACGTTTATGGAGGTGATCCATTGTTTTAAATATAAAGAAAAAATTCATCTGGCCAGACCACTTGGAAAGCTCCTTTTCTCTACATTTGTTCGATATTGGAATATAGACAATATAGACATTGTTATACCTGTTCCCCTGCATAAAAAAAGACTAAGGAAACGGGGTTTTAATCAGGCTTTTCTTTTAATTAAGAATTGGGAAGATATTGCCGGTTTTTTAAATATTGAAATCCCATATATTCAGAAAGAAGATGATATTTTTATTAGAAGTGGTTGGGCGGAACCACAGACCGGTCTGGGTAGAAAAAAACGGATGACAAACATCAAGGATGTTTTCAGTGTCAAGAATTCCTACAAAATTGTTGATAAAAGTATACTTCTTGTGGATGATGTTTATACAACGGGGGCAACTGCAGATGAGTGCGCCAGGGTTCTATTGCATTGCGGAGCAAAACAAGTTGATGTGCTGACTTTAGCGCGTGCCATGTGATCACAGATTCTATGATATACTGTAAATGGCCACAAACTTCGCTATTGGTTTTTGTCACTTGCTTCGCTGTCATTCGGTTGAAATTCGGTTGAAATTCACTCCGCTGACCCTTCCTTGTTCGCTTTTAGTTCAGCGGTTGGAGGTGTACATGGCGCGCAGCCGTAGCTAGTGTCCGTCCATAAATAGTCCTTTTTCCGATTCTTGGCCTCAATCTGCGGAATCACTCATATAATCAAAACCGGATGGTAATCCGCAGATTTGATCAAATCTTTATCTTCCATTTTTTACCTACTCGCAATCTATCGAATTTATGGGCTATTCTTACCGGAGCTTTGAAAAATATTTTAAAAGCTGCGTCCGCGACTCAGAAAGATTATAGTGGACCCCAAAAATGAGACAGTTTGTTAAGGTGTGTTTCCAAGAAAAA
>CAZLRK010000092.1:0-14338 GCA_964561845.1 uncultured Desulfobacterales bacterium
CATAAAGTTAAAATGTTACGAACATGAAAAATATTTCCGAAGATACTTCAAAGATGCTTCAACAAAAGAGAATTGAGCTTATTTTAAGCTTATTAAAAGAGAAATCATCTACTTTTTTGAAACGGCACGCAGGGCTTTTTGACGATTATTTTCGTAAAAGTTATGAACAAAGTACAGTCACCTCCCGGATCGGCATAGATAAAAATCCGTATGCTATTATTGCCCTGGGCGGCTACGGAAGGGAAGAACAATGCGTTCATTCCGATATAGACCTCCTTTTTCTTTTCAAAAGAAGCATCCCTGACAAAGTCAAAGATCTTATCCGGGAACTTGTTTATCCTTTATGGGATATAGGGATTGATGTTGCATATGCCACACGATCGATGAAGGAATGTGTTAGCTTCGCAAGCAATAATTTCGATATACTGACCCCTCTTTTAGACGCCAGATTTATTTGCGGTTCATCTTCATTATATTCGGAACTCATGAATCAACTTCGGGAAATTATTATTTTTCAACAGCCCAAGAAAATAATTAAACAGCTCATTGAGATCAATAAAGAACGCCACAATCATTTTGGAGACTCTACATATCTTTTGCAACCGAACCTAAAGGAAGGAAAGGGTGGTTTAAGAGATTACCATACTATGCTGTGGATTGGAAGGATAGATTTTAATCTTAAACAACCTAGAGACCTTGAATACTACGGCCGCATCTCACAAAACGAATATGAAGAGTTGACAAAAGCGCTTTCATTTATATGGCATGTAAGAAATTGCTTACACCAAATGACCGGAAGAAAATGTGATCAACTCTATTTTGAATACCAGCCTGAGCTTGCAAAAACCCTGATGTTTAAAAAAACAAACGGACAGGAAGCTGTTGAAAGATTTTTAGGGGAGCTTCATGCACAGATGGAGTTTGTAAAACAGCAGTATCTGATGTTTCTGGATCAAAAATATTTAAAAAAGCCAAAGTATAAATCAAAGCAATCAAAATATAAAAAAAATAAAGACTTTAAAGTTAAAAAAAGTATGCTGAGATTTCGTTCCCTTGAAGCTGTTTGGGAATCTCCGGAGCTTCTAATAAAGATATTTGAAGAAAGTTCCCGTCTTAAGATTCCCTTGAGTGCTGAGGCTAAGCGAATAATTACTGAATTCGGCTTCCTTATTGACAACAAGTTTAGAACTTCCACATTTGTTGTAGAATCCTTTGAACGCATATTATCGGCCCCTGCTCAAACATTTAATGTATTAAAAGAAATGTTAAGTACAGGTTTTCTTGAGAGATTTATCCCTGAAATAAAAGGAATCATTAACCGCATCCAGTATGATGAGTATCATATTTATCCAGTGGATAAACATTTATTGCAGACTGTGCGGATAATAAAAAGTTTCGGGGAGGCCGAAAATAAAATTTATGATTCCTTGTACTGCAATTTGTATGATGAACTCACACATCGAAAACTGTTACTCTGGGCGGCTCTTCTTCATGATATAGGAAAAGGAGACCCCGGGAAAGGTCATTCTAAAAGGGGCGCCCAAATTGCTAAAATTCTACTTTTAGCAAAAGGATTAAAACCTAAAGAAGTAGAAACAATATCTTTTCTGATCGAAGAGCATCTGCTATTGGTTAAAACCGCAACGCGCCGTGATATTTATGACGAGGAAACAGCAATTTTCTGTGCCAGGAAGATTAAGGATGTTGAGCGACTGAAAATGCTCTATCTTCTTTCCATTGCAGATTCCATGGCAACGGGCCCTAAGGCGTGGAACAAATGGATTTCAACCCTTTTAAGAGATTTGTTTCATAAAATTTTAAGTATTTTGGAAAGGGGAGAGCTGGCAACCAGTGAAGCGGTTGAACTTGTTGAAAAGAAAAGAAAGGAAGTCATAAATACCGTTATTTTACCGCAGAAAAGAGATTACCTGGAATCACTTTTTAACGTAATGTCACCCCGATATCTACTTTACACACATGCTGACGAAATAATTAATGACATTAAATTATACAATAGCCTTGAAAGCAAAGAATTTGTCTGGGAAATAACCAAGGCATCCGGGAAAAATACTAGAACCGTTAAGATATGCGCTAAAGATCGCCCTGGACTTTTTTCAAAGATTGCAGGAACTTTTACTTTAAATAACATAGATATCCTCGACGCCCAAATATTCACATGGCGAAATAACATCGCCCTTGATATTTTTGAAGTGAAGCCGCCTCTGGATAAATTATTTGAAGATGAAAGATGGGAACAGGTAGAAAAGGATCTTAAATCTGCTTTATCGGAACGTCTGGATCTTGCATCGGAACTTTGCGAAAAGATGTCTGCATACAGATTAATAAAACCCAAGACATCAAAAAGGCCCAATAGAATCATAGTGGATAATACAACTTCCAGCTTTTTTACTATAGTTGAAGTTTTTACATACGACTTTCCCGGGTTGCTTTTTAGTATTACAGACGCACTTTTCAGATGCAATCTCGATATTTGGATAGCTAAAATCTCAACAAAAATTGATCAGGTCGTGGATGTTTTTTATGTCAGGGATTTTGACAAACAGAAAGTTGACTCTCCTGACCAGGAGGAGGCAATAAAGGCTGCTATAAAAGAAATACTTCCAGAAATAGGTTGAATTAAAATTGATAGTCTCGTAAAAGGTCTAAACATCGTTAAATAGCTGAGTGGTTAACTTCTCAACTACTCGACCACTTAACGAGATTTGAACTAAGGAGAATTTAAAATGAAAAAAATCGAGGCAATTATTAAGCCATTTAAACTTGATGATGTGAAAGAAGCTTTAAATGAGATCGGCATTCAAGGGATGACAATTACCGAGGTGAAGGGATATGGTCGACAGAAGGGCCATAAGGAGATATATCGTGGCGCTGAATATGTGGTTGATTTCATACCAAAAATCAAGATAGAAATAATCGTCGAATCAGACAGAGCTGATCAGGTTGTGGATAAAATTCGGGAGGCTGCAAACACCGGGAAAATTGGCGATGGAAAAATTTTTGTCCTTTCAGTTGACCAGGCAATAAGAGTGCGCACCGGAGAGAAAGGAAAAGATGCGATTTAAATACAATTTGTGGGGTCAGATAAGATATACAATGCTGTTTCAATTGCTCCAGAAACAATTGTGTTTTTTTAAAATTGACATGTTTTTTCTCTGTCTTATACCCGATTTTATACTTGACATGAATTAATAAGTTGTTTATAGACTCCTCACACAAAGAGGTTGTTTTTACAATGAGTCTTGAGGCCATACTCTCACAAAGAAAAAAAAATATTGTTAAAAAATGGTTTGATCTGGTGGTCGAGACCTATCCGGAAGATACATCAAATTTTCTAAAAGGCCAGAAGGATCCATTTGCCAACCCTGTCGGAAACACAACAATACAGGGTTTGAGGGCTTTGTTTGACGAACTACTTTCTGAAATGAATTTTAAAACCGCCGCAACCCTTCTTGACCCTATCATTAAAATTAGAGCTGTTCAGAATTTTTCCCCTTCACAAGCTACGGGATTTGTTCTTGCTTTGAAAAAGATCATCAGAGAAAATATAAAAACTGAAATCAACGAAAAGCAAATAATAAATGACTTGTTTCAATTAGAATTAAAAATAGATGAGCTTAGCCTGATTGCCTTTGACATTTATATGCAATGCAGAGAAAGGGTTTTTCAGCTCAAGGCAAACGAAGTAGGCAATAGAACTTTCAGTGCATTTAAGCGGGCCGGTTTGATTGCTGAAATTCCAGATGTAGAATAAATCAAAACCGTTCAGGGTTCAAGGTTCAAAGGTTCAGGGTTCAGAATATAAAAAAATCGTAAGCCTTGAACTCTGAACCTCTGACCCTGAACGGTTACGAACTATCAAGCTTTAAAGGTTGTTAAATTTTTAATTGTGTAACTGTCTGAGCGTATTAGTGAGAGTTAAGAAAAAACAGGGATTGAATTGGTGTGTCTCAAAGGCTAATCGGCACTTATTGCTTACTTGTTTATTAATATGACTTGTACTGTTCTTTCTTTACACTCACTTATGCGCGAGTTTTACACGGTTTAAAATTTAATTACCTTTGAAGCGGCTTTTTTTTAATCAGCTAAAATATTACAATAAATCTAATTCAATGAGGTAATTGCAAATGAATGTAAATTACATGGTTTCCCTCATAGCGGTTTTTGTACTCTTTCTGCTTGCCTATTTGGGCGTTAAAGTACCGGGTGGGCAAGTTTTTTTTGGGGTCGTTATACCTTATCTTGCTATCATTACCTTCATCGGCGGAGTAATTTACCGTGTGGTATATTGGGGGCGTTCGCCGGTTCCCTTTCGTATCCCTTCAACATGCGGCCAACAAAAATCCCTTTCATGGATTAAACCAGCCTGTTTTGACAATCCGTCAACAACAGGTGGTGTAATAGTAAGGATGATCCTGGAGATCCTGTTTTTCCGTTCATTATTCCGAAATACCAAATGCGAGTTAAAAGAGGGAGACAAGCTCTCATATGAATGGGAAAAATGGCTGTGGCTTGGCGCTTTGGCCTTTCACTGGGCCTTTGCAACTGTAGTGATAAGACATTTGCGACTCTTTCTTGAACCTGTTCCGGTATGCTTACAGTTGCTTGAAAAAATCGATGGATTCCTCCAAGTTGGCCTTCCCGGAGTTTTATTGTCGGGCATTGTACTTTTGGCCGCTGTGGTTTATTTACTGATAAGGAGAATAATTATCCCACAGGTGAGGTACATTTCGCTTGCATCAGACTTTTTTCCGCTCTTTCTAATATTTGGCGTGGCTTTTACCGGAATACTTATGCGTTACTTTTCCAAAGTGGATGTAGTGGGAGCAAAGGAAATCGCCATGGGTTTGGTAACTTTTCATCCCAGCCTTCCGGAGAGTGTTGGCGGACTTTTTTATGTTCATCTGTTTTTTGTCAGCGTTCTTTTAGCTTATTTTCCTTTTAGCAAACTCATGCACATGGGAGGAATTTTCTTTAGCCCCACGAGAAATCTGCCCGGGAACGGCCGTGCAGTGAGACATATCAACCCCTGGAATTACCCTGTTGATGTTCATACTTACGAAGAATATGAGGATGAGTTTAGAGAAAAAATGATAGAGGCCGGTCTGCCCGTAGTAAAAGAACTAGTGGTTGAATCAACTGAATCGACTGAATCACCTGGAGAATCAGAGGAAAAGGAGTAAGTAATGTCAGACGAACTTGCAAAACCGGATGAACTTTTATCAAAGATAGATTATAAGCCTTCCGGGATAGGATGGATGGATACACCTGCAGAGATAAGGAAGGGGATGTACTGTTATGCTGCAAATCCAAAAAGCGTTAAATATGTCGGCCTTCCCCATGCAAGAGAATGGAATCCTATTGATGAAGACTGGAAGCTGCCTGAAAACTGGAAAGAAATAATTCTCACCGGTTTAAGAGAGCGGCTTGATAGGTTCCGTTCCTTTAAGGTCTTTATGGATATCTGTGTGAGGTGCGGCGCCTGTGCCGATAAGTGCCATTTTTTTATCGGAACGAGCGATCCCAAGAACATGCCGGTTCTTCGAGCCGAACTGCTTCGATCGGTATATAGAAACGATTTTACAACAGCAGGAAAAATCCTGGGAAAGATGGTTGGCGCAAGGGAACTCACCCTGGATGTTTTAAAGGAGTGGTGGTATTACTTCTTTCAATGTACGGAATGCCGTCGCTGCTCGGTATTTTGCCCTTACGGCATTGATACGGCCGAAATCACCATAATGGGCAGGGAACTTTTAAATCTCCTTGGACTTAATATCGACTGGATAGCCACTCCTGTGGCCAATTGTTACAGAACCGGAAACCATCTGGGAATCCAGCCCCATGCATATAAAGACATGATGGATTTTTTCGCTGATGATATAGAGGAAATAACAGGCATCAAAGTTGAACCCAGTTTTAACAAGAAGGGCGCCGATATTCTGTTTATCACGCCTTCCGGTGATGTATTTGCCGATCCCGGTACTTATACTGCAATGGGATACATGATGTTGTTTCACTTTTTAAAAGAGAAATACGGCTTTGACATCACATGGAGCACTTATGCTTCCGAGGGTGGAAACTTTGGTTTTTTTACATCCCATGAGACCATGAAACGGCTAAATGCAAAAATGTATGCTGAAGCTAAAAGATTGGGTGTTAAGTGGATAATCGGCGGAGAGTGCGGCCATATGTGGCGGGTAATCACTCAATATATGGAAACCATGAATGGTCCTGCCGATTTTATGGAAGAACCGGTTTCTCCCATAACCGGCACTAAATTTGAAAATGCCAAATCAACTAAAATGGTGCATATTACCGAGTTCACGGCCGATCTTATAAAACACGGCAAACTCGATCTTGATACAAGTCGCAACGACCATTTAAAGGTCACATATCATGACTCCTGCAACACATCCAGGGGCATGGGATTATTAGATGAGCCCCGGTATGTTATTGAAAATTTATGCAACAACTTTTTTGAGATGCCCGCAAACACCATTCGAGAGAAGACTTTTTGTTGCGGAAGCGGGTCCGGTCTTAATGCCGGCGAAGATATGGAACTAAGAATGACCGGAGGACTTCCCAGGGCCAACGCTGTAAAGTATGTTCATGAAAAACACGGGGTGAACATGCTGGCCTGCATATGCGCAATCGACAGAGCGGCGCTTACGTCTCTTATGGAGTACTGGGTTCCCGATGTAGATGTAACAGGCGTTCACGAAATGTTGGGCAATGCCCTAAATCTGCCAGGACAAAAGGAAAGAACAACGGACTTGCGCTCGGAACCGTTGCCAGGAATGGAGGAAGAGGATAATGCCGAATAACAAGCAGATATACAATAGGAACATAATCATCCCAGGTTTAATTATCTTTTTTGTAATTACAACATTCCCTCTCTGGTATAATATGGGAAAAGCAGCTCCACCACCGGAACCGAAGCTGACAGATAAAGCAAAAGCTGCGAAGGAATGCGTTCGCCCAAAAGAGTTCATGAAGGCTGAACACATGCAACTCTTAGATGTTTGGAGAGATACGGTTGTTCGGGATGCCAAAAGGACATATATAAACAGTAAAGGGAAAGAGTTTGAGATGAGTCTTTCCAATACCTGTTTGGATTGCCACTCAGAAAAGGCCGAATTCTGTGACAAGTGCCACAATTATGCTTCGGTAACCCCATATTGCTGGGATTGCCATATTGATCCAAAGGAGAAAAAGTGATGGAAAACAGCAGAAGAAGCTTCTTAAAAATAGCCGGAATTTCAGCGCTCGGTCTGGGAGCCAAACCTGTTTTGGATGTTCTCGCAGCATCTGGAGGGCATGAAGAAAAATCCGTAATCGAATCGGCCCGGAATGAAAATGCCCTGACGGCAAAACAGTGGGCTATGATTATTGATACGCGTGCGTTCGAATCGGCGGAGGATTTGGAACCGATAATTGAAGCCTGTCATAAAATTCATAATGTTCCGGATCTTTTGGATAAAGAAAATCCAAAATATAAAGAGGCAAATAAAAGGCATGTAATCAAGTGGATATGGGGGGAAGAATATAAGCACGCTTTTCCGACAAAAGAAAATAGATTTCTTAATGAAAGATTAAATCATTTGCCTTTTCTGGTACTCTGTAATCACTGTGAAAATCCGGCGTGTGTAAGAGTCTGCCCTACTAAAGCAACGTTTAAACGTAAAGACGGAATTGTACTGATGGACTTTCATCGTTGTATCGGATGCAGATTCTGCATGGCCGCATGTCCCTATGGATCGAGAAGCTTTAATTTCCAGGATCCCCGTCCTTTCATCAAGGAGAGAAATTCTAAATTCCCCACCCGTATGAAAGGGGTGGTTGAAAAATGCAATTTCTGCGCTGAGAGGCTGGCCGTCGGAGAAATGCCTGCCTGTGTTGAGGCATCCAATGGCGCCATCGTTTTCGGGGATCTGGAAGATCCTGAATCTGAAGTAAGAGAATTATTAAGAGAAAATTACACTATTCGACGTAAACAGGGTCTTGGAACCGGACCGTCTGTTTACTATATTGTGTGACCCTAATCGAGTCTAAACTCGATTAGGGGTTATCCGTTAATCGTTAACGGTTATTGGTTTGTGGGTTATCATTGATCGGTTTTATATATCATTGCTGATAGATATATGAAACCGTGGCAAATGCATTTTCGAATAACGAATAACATCCAATTGAGCGTTTTCGCTCAATTGGGGTATGATAAAAACTAAACCATCTGAGATTGGAAATAGTGAGAGGTAACTATGCTTGAATTGGCGATTAAAGGAAGTAAAAGATACTATGGCTGGATGACGGCGCTTCTAGCAGTTATCGGCGTAGGTTTTATCTGCTATTTATGGCAGCTGACATTCGGCCTGGGAATTACAGGCATGAGCAGGGATGTTTCATGGGGTTTTTACATTGCCCAATTTACATTCCTCGTCGGTGTTGCCGCATCGGCCGTAATGGTGGTTCTCCCATACTATCTGCACAACTATAAGGCTTTTGGCAGAATTACCATTTTAGGCGAGTTTCTGGCAGTTGCTTCGGTGAGCATGTGTGGTTTGTTTATTTTAGTGGATCTTGGTCAACCCATGCGTGTCGTAAATATGTTTTTACACCCGACGCTAAATTCCGTTCTTTTCTGGGATGCAGTCGTTTTAAATGGATATCTGGTATTGAATATTGTTATCGGCTGGAAGATTCTGGAAGCCGAACGTAATGCCGTAGCACCTGCCGCATGGTTAAAGCCGCTAATATACATTTCAATTCCATGGGCTGTCAGCATCCATACTGTAACGGCTTATCTTTACTGCGGGCTTCCCGGCAGGGGTTTCTGGCTTACCGCTATACTTGCGCCCAGGTTTCTCTCTTCAGCATTTGCTGCAGGCCCGGCATTTTTAATACTATTAAGTCTTTTTATTCGGAAAGTTACTAAATTTGATCCCGGCCGGGAGCAGATTCAAAGCCTTTCAAAAATTGTTGCTTATGCCATTTGTCTGAATGTGTTTTTCTTCCTTTGTGAGGTTTTTGTAGTTTTCTACAGTGGAATACCGGAACACATGGATCACTTTAAATATTTGTTTGTAGGGCTTCATGGACATGGCGCTCTGGTGCCATGGATGTGGACATCCATGATATTGATGGTAGTTGCAATTATTCTCCTCGTAAATCCCGTAACCCGGAAAAACGAAAGCATACTTGCGGTTTCATGTCTGGCAGTTTTTATCGGAACCTGGATTGATAAGGGATTGGGAATGATCTCCGGCGGTTTTGTACCTTCACCTCTTCATCACGTGAATGAATACGTGCCAACGATTCCTGAACTGCTTATAGCCATCGGTGTATGGGCAACAGGTTTCCTGATACTATCAGCTCTTTTTAAAATAGCCGTAACCGTTAAAGAAGAAGTTGCAGCGTAAAAAAAAAATGAAAAAAATAATAGCAATTATATTAACAGTTTGCTTTGTAGTAATTGCTTTATGGTTCTTTGTATTTAAGAAACAACCCGCTACTAAAACATCTCCACGCATTGTGAAAATAAAGATACCTGCTTTACAAAAAATTCAGGAACCTGCATCAAAACAACCACTTTTTCAAAAAACAGAAACAAAGCCTGCTATAACTCCTAAAATAAAGATTGCCCCGCAGTTAACGGATAAAAATGTTAAAAAATCCGAGTCTGAAAAAGCCGTTAAAAAATTTGTTATAAAAAAAAAGGCAGCTGAAGCACCGGCGCCTAAAACCGAAATTACTGAAAAATTCCCTACAAAAAGCAAAGTAGCAAAAAAACCAGCATCTGAAGATATGGATATGGCGTATCGGGAAAGAAAACCTTTTCATCCTTACTCTCTTCGAATATCAAGCAATCGGCTAAAAAAAACAGCCCAAAGTCATTATAATTATAATAAAAATAAAGGCTTATCTCCTTTTTTTGTTAGATTGGATCTAGGGCAAAACGGTGTATGGTGGAATCTACATGTGGGGCATTATAAAACTCAGGATGAAGCGGAAAAGGTAAAAAAAGCAAACAAACTTCGTGATGCATTAATCAAAAAAATGTCCTATGCTAACCTTATCGGAGAGTTCACTTCTAAAAAAGAAATGGAAGTGCAATTCCAAAGTCTTGAAAAATCAGGTTATTATCCTTATATCATCAGGGGTCACAAAAACACTATCCTTCTGTTTGTAGGTGACTTTTTTGAACAAAAAGGAGCAGCAGAACGCAACCAGAAGCGATTGACGGCAGAAGGTATAAAAAGCCGGTTTGTAAAACGATAGCCTTTTCCAAAGGTCTCACTTTAGGCAAGGTAAAATTGATGCCGCTGAAAGGCATAGGGTACTTCAGAAAGAGGACCTTTAAAGTCCGGCTCAGGGATATCCTCAAGCTGAAATCTTTTCAAAACCTCACTGGCGTCCACTCTCATCCTCCATGCATCTTTGCTGTCGTCGGTCAGATAGGTTTTCATACCGGTATGTGCAGCAACCATGTCATTAACCGGATCATTACCGACCATCATACAGGCTTCGGGAGATTCATTGATTTTTTTGCAGATCTCCAGGTAATACTCGATCCTCGGTTTGCAAAACGACATATTTTCTATGTGGGTTACCAAATTAAATGACAATTGGTCTAATCCGGCCCAGGCTAATCGTTTCATATGGACAGTGTAAGGGAAGATCGGGTTGGAGGCAAGAACCAGCTTTAAACCGGTCCGGACGATGTTACCCATGGTTTCATGTAAACCATTTGGCAGTGTAAAGTTTATCTCTATTTTGTCGTACTCGGTTTCATAAAAATATAAAAACCGGTTCCACAGTTCGTTTCTCCGGTCTTCGTAACCTTTAGCGAAGGTATCCATGAAGTGCTTGGCATTGGTCAATTTGCCGCTATTTTGTACCAAATCCCTGATTGAACCGATCAACCGCTCTTCAAATTTTTTCACAGGCATGATGTCCGTGAACAGCTTTTCTATCCGCCGGAAATAGCCCGTATAAAACCTGGCTTCGTCATATAAAACCAGTGTGTTGTCTAAATCAAATAAAATAGCCTTCAACATAGTTCGGATTATTATCCTATATACTATCGAATAGTCAACATTAACCAAAATGGGAAAAATTACATGCAACATCTATTTTATGATTGTTTTTTCAAAAAATATACAGTATATATGACCACTTGAAGCTATTGTGCATGAAAACATTCAATTATAGATACCTATTATGCCTTTTCCTGTAAAACGAAAAAGAACACAATCAATAATGGTCGGAAACATAAAAGTAGGCGGCAATGCTCCTATTACAGTCCAATCCATGACAAATACCCTTACCCAGGATGTTCCGGCCACAGTTGCGCAGATAAAAAGATTAGAAAAAGCAGGGTGTGAAATTGTGCGTGTAGCTGTTCCTGACGAAGAGGCAGCAAAGGCAATTACTTCAATTAAGGAAAAAATATCTATTCCCATTATAGCGGACATCCATTTTGACTATCGTTTAGCTATATTATCTGCAAAAGCGGGGGCTGACGGCCTCAGAATAAACCCGGGCAACATCGGGAATAGAAAAAAGGTGAAGTCTATTGTTGATTGCGCAAAAGAATTAAATATTCCTATTCGGATAGGTGTTAATTCAGGCTCCCTTGAAAAGGACATATTGAAAAAATATAACGGCGCAAGCGCCGAAGCTATGGTTGAAAGCGCCATACGGAATATTGAATTATTAATTTCATTAGATTTCAATCAAATAAAAGTTTCGATAAAAGCATCTGATGTAAGCCGTACAGTAAATGCCTATAAGCTTCTTTCTTCAAAAACTGATCTTCCACTTCATGTCGGTGTAACAGAAGCAGGAGCACTTTTTCCCGGAATCGTAAAGTCTTCCCTCGGTATTGGGATGCTTTTAGCAGAGGGTATTGGCGATACTATTCGTGTTTCCCTAACACGAGATCCTGTTGAAGAGGTGCGAGCAGGGTTCGAAATTCTTAAAGCCCTGGGTATTCGCATCCATGGGCCTGAAATCATTTCATGTCCGACCTGTGGTCGCTGCAATATTGATCTGTTTAATATTGTTGAACGTATAGAAGAGGCCCTCATGTTAAAACCTTTGCCCATCAAGATTGCAATCATGGGTTGTATTGTAAACGGACCTGGAGAAGCAAAGGAGGCGGATATCGGTATTGCCGGTGGTGATGGTATGGGGATATTTTTTAAGAAAGGAAAGGTTATAAAAAAATTTCCGCAGGATAAACTGGTTGATGTTTTACTTGATGAGATTGAGAAATGGAATAGCTAAATTTCAGACATAGTCAAATAGTTAAGTGGTTAAGTGGTTGAGTAGGAAAAGAATTATAATTAAATCAATATGTTAATATTTACAAATGGTTGTATGTCCAATTATTTTGCAAAACTTTTATTATTCTTATCATTACAACTACTTAACTACTCAACTACTCAACGACTTAACGAGATCTAAACTTAAAAGAAAGGAGCAATATCTTGAAACAGGAAAAAACTGCAATATCTCCAACAAGGGCTGAAGATTATCCGGAATGGTATCAACAGGTAATCAAAGCTTCGGATATGGCCGAACGATCTCCGGTAAGAGGCTGTATGGTTATAAAACCGTGGGGGTATGCGCTTTGGGAAAATATTGTGCGCGTAGCCGATGAAATGTTCAAGGCTACAGGGGTTAAAAATGCATACTTTCCGCTTTTTATACCGCTAAGTTTTCTTGAAAAAGAGGCTGAACATGTCGAAGGTTTCGCAACGGAGTGTGCTGTTGTTACACACCACAGGCTCGAAAAAGGCTCTGACGGTGGTCTGGTGCCGGCAGGGTCCCTGAAGGAACCTTTGATTGTAAGACCTACGTCCGAAACGATTATTGGGGATGCATTCTCGAAATGGGTTAGCAGCTATCGTGATCTTCCGTTACTGATCAACCAGTGGGCAAATGTAGTCAGGTGGGAGATGCGGACCCGGATATTTTTAAGGACCAGTGAATTTTTATGGCAAGAAGGGCATACAGTACATGCTAATAAAGAGGAAGCAATAGAAAGAACCCAAATGATGCTTGATGTTTATAAAAAACTCTCAGAAGATTACCTTGCCATGCCTGTAGTAAGCGGGAAAAAGACGCCGGCGGAAAGATTCCCGGGGGCGGTTGATACTTTGTCTATCGAAGCAATGATGCAGGATAGAAAGGCGCTTCAAGGCGGCACATCCCATTTTTTGGGTCAGAATTTTGCAAGAGCGTCTGAAATAAAATTTCAGTCTGCTAAAGAAACGGAAGAATATGCATGGACAACTTCGTGGGGCATATCAACCCGTCTAATTGGCGGCGTTATTATGACTCATGGTGACGATGATGGTATTATCCTTCCTCCAAAAATAGCATCTTCCCATGTTGTTCTAATACCTATTATAAGAAAGACAGAAGACAGGTCAAAAGTAATGGAATTTACAGATAATCTTGCCAAGGAGTTAAAGGATAAACATTACCACCATCGAAGGCTTGAAGTAGAGATTGACGATCGTGACATCGGAGGCGCTAGAGGATGGGATTGGATTAAAAAGGGTATACCTTTACGTGTTGAAATCGGTCCTAGAGATATTGCCGATAATTCCGTATTTGTTGGAAGAAGGGACAAGGGGCATAAAGAACAGGAGTCAATAAAAAGGGATATTTTTGTTGGAGAAATAATCAATATTTTAGATGAAATACATGAGACTCTATTTAAGCGTGCCTTGTCATATAGAGAAGATCATACAATAACAATCGAAAATAACAAAGATTTTTATAATTTTTTTATACCGAAGAATCAGGAAAAACCTGAAATACATGGAGGATTTGCATTAGCAGACTGGTGTGGATCGGATAAATGTGAGTCAAAAATAAAAGATGATCTTGGTGTGACGATTCGATGTGTTCCATTTGATAGCAAAACTGAAAAAAGAGAGTGTATCTCTTGCGGCAGGCAGGGGAGTAAACGTGTAATGTTTGCAAAAGCGTACTAACCCGCATTTCTCATGAAGAATTTATCCTATGATTAATAATACAAAAATTAACTGTAATATAAATTAAATACATAGATTATAAATTTTCATATAGATGCACGTGCTGTAATCGGAAGATATCATTTTTATGATAAATTCTTCACCCTTCGGGTACGCCTGATTCGCCCATTTCCCCGCTTTGAGCGGGATCTTCGAGTTGCGAAAGGGATTGCGGTAGAAGGACTACAGCTGCACCCATAAGTGTCTTGTTGAGCGTTAGCGAAATCCCGCTTGCGGGGCAAATGAACAAATCAAACTTGTGAGTTTTTACGGGC
>CAZLRK010000093.1:0-14289 GCA_964561845.1 uncultured Desulfobacterales bacterium
TTCTTCTTTAAGAACCTCCTTTATTAGGTTTATACAAGATGTTTTTCCTTCACCCCATTTACCCTTAATGCCAACTACAATGGACGGCTCCCCTTTTTCTAACAGAAGAATTTCTGCGAGATGTTTGGAAAAAGGCAATCTCTCAAATGCGTCTTCCTCGACGTGATTGATTGGCTTGTCTGGGTTCATTCTATAGTCCCGTTTCGATTAGTACCGGGTAGTCGGGGGCTGTTGCCAGCCCCAAGCCCCCTAAGAACCGTGCGTGATGTTTCCCATCACACGGCTCAAGCCTCCCAAAAGGCGAGCCCTTATTGAGCCACCCGTTGGAGTAAAGTTTACGCCAACTTTACGATACTGACTGATAGCTACAATGCCTTTCGGCGAGAAGTGCACCAGCCTGCCAAATGGCCGCCGTCTTTTGCTTTCCTCTCTTGATGTAGTTCTTTCAGGTTTCTCGTAATAGGACACCCGCGGGACGTCTGCTCTCTTTCGAGTCGGGCAAATTTTGAACCCGTATCCAATCCATTACAGGTTGACATTCGCTTTTTCCCGCATCTTACGCCCACACCCCCGACAGTGTGCCTTACGATTTCACCTGCCTGATTGTTCAGGCGGAGATATGAGATTCCCACGTTCCACATAATTGATCCTATGAATAACTTAGGTGCGCCCTGGACACCGGCGGTACTACAGTTCCGTGCAAGCACGTTAGAGACTTGCAACCTGACCGCATACTACTCACACAGCGGAATAGTCTTTGACCTTTTAAGCCTCTGTAGGCCTGTATTTGCTTGACGATGCGTGCGGACATTCAAATATCTTTACCATATCATTCGACCCTAGCCCTTAACCGGGGAGGCTTCCCGGAGGGGTCGACCTGTCACCAATTCGACCCAATTCGGTACATTGTCAGCGGGGCTTCGCACCAACCACACAGCGCGTGGCAAGCACGCCCGCTTAGGGACCGGCAGGAACATGCCGGGTATTAATATAACTAATTGAATACACTCAATTATGCGACTTCGTGTCGCACCCTAACGTATTTCTCACCGGCTGGTGTGAAGCGTAGCGGAACACCAATCGGGTGAAGAAAATGGTTATGTGAATTGTTTTTATATCAATGACTTATTTAAAAGGACATCGCAATAGTGTTGATTTGCTTGCCTCTCAAAATGAACAAAAGCATTGATATAAGATCTTTCCATATGAATGGCGTCATTTAACGGTACACAATCGATAATGGCCATCGCGGGCTTCTTCTCCTCGTTTAGCAGTCCCCCAACCCACTTTACTTTTTCAATATTACCTGGAGTAACAATATGTTGCTGAAGTCTCTGAGAAGGACAAACCGACTGGCCCACATAACGGACTTTTCTTGTTTTATATTCTCCAACTTCTTCAAATAGGACACAGATAAACGTGTACCCATCTACAGCATTTTTATATGTATCACCATAGGTTATAATATCAACTTCATCCTCATAGAATGCTTCACATTTTTCATTTATTTTGTCGGTCGGGGCCGGTGCTTTTTGCCCTGAATAATGTTCCCAAGCAACGCAGAGGCTATTGATAACACCCTCATGAACACTAAGGGAATTCAGATATTCCCAAAACTCAATGAAATGTTCGCCTTTTCTTGGCCAACTTTTGTCTGCAATTGCGTCTATTGCTAAATCACCAATTACGGTATTATCGTTTTTTCTTTTGAATAACCACTTGCTAAAACCCGAAGGTCTGACGTGCTTCCATTTTTCTTCTGGTGTTAATAATTTTATTCCAAATATTGCGTTTGGGCCATCTTCTATAACTTTAATCGGGTATTTAAGGCTGATAGCAGCAAAGATGAAAGCACCGTTTGACACATATTTATCGGCCCATTTTTCGACCTGGTGCTTTAGACCATAGGACGTGTGACTATTATTAAATCTTTTCTGTGGCTCAGTAAATTTAAACAGCCATTCTTCACAAATCGCTATTTCTGCGTTTACCGGCAATCTAGAGTCTTTAGGTAATCTATTTTTTGGAAAAATTCCGATACCCAATATGGAATAATTATCAAGTACCGATGATCTTATTTTCATTATCTTCTCTCACATAACGTTAGTATACTGAAAAAATTCAGTATATTAAAAAATCGGAAAATTCAGTGTATTCACAATATTTTTGTAATTTTACGGAAAAAATCGGTACTTTTCAATATATATTGAATATTGCAGAAAAATATTGTTAGGATTTTACGGAAATTTTTTACCCTTCTTCTGTTAAAATTAAATCAATCCAATCTTGATGGCTTCGTAAAAAGTCCATTTTCTGTGTTCCGCTTCATTTTGTTGTCATTGCAACGTACTATAAGTACGCCTTATGACACGAAATTTGCGCGCTCTTCTTGTCCCGCTGCTTTTTAGCGGGAGAACTGGAACTTTTTACTTTGCCATCCCAATTTTGATTTTTACGAAATCATAAATCTTACAACCCCAGATTGATTTTCTGTTTGTTGTAACAAAAAACCGCACTTTGGCTTTTCCCTAAAATGCACAACATTTTGTGCTTCAATACACATTAAAATGTGCATGGATAGATTCGATTTCAGTAGAGATTCTTACTAAGTTCTACGATATCAATGGGGTAAAAAACTGGTACGAGAAATGAATTTATTTACTACATCAGGTAGAGGTAATCGAACTTTCTGGTCGGCTTATTTATTGAATAAGCAAAAAAATTGAATAAAGTCAATAAAAAATATGAACAAACCTCCCAAACGTTTACTGGATCAGGTTCGTGATCAGATTCGGTTCAGACATTATTCCATTCGAACCGAACAGGCCTATGTGTCATGGATCAAAAGATTTATCCTAATTATTTCACCACGGAGAACACGGGGAACGCAGAGTTAAAAAAAATTACTAAAGTATGAAATGGGATCGGTTACCCTCACCCTGTCTTTATCATAGGACCTTTTAATTTTGGCAACGATTTGCGTGGCCTTCCGGGGCTTTAACCTTTCAGCATAATAAAGAAGGGGTTTAGATATATTTTCGTCGGAATATTTTGCCTCCACAAGTTCCTCCAGTCTGCCTTCTTTAATAATCGCAAAATCGACTTCCCGTCCCTCCTTATCACGGATATATCGCAACTCATATCGATAACCATCCCTGTCTTCAAGGAAATGAAGACGCTTGAGCAGCGATGTGGCTACCAGGTTTTCAAAGCGCGCTCCCTCATCCCCAATTATATCTCCGTTATCGAAAAAATATACTTTTGGTGGCTTTAAGACAGCCCTGGGTAATGACTTAGTATAAGGACGGACACTAAATACGAGGTACATTCTCTCTGAAACTTCCAACCATGATTTGGCTGTCTTGGGAGAAATTTGCAAGTCGGTGGCAAGGTTCGATATAGTGATTAAGCTTCCCACCCTTTGGCGAAGCATATCAAGGAAGAGCCAGAGCAATTGGATATTGCGGATCGACTCCAGGTCACGCACATCCTCTCTGAGTACGCGATTAAAGCGTTCTCTTCGCCATCGCCTTGCCATGCGTTCATCTCCGTCTAAAAAGGGTTCTGGAAAACCACCAACGGTCATAAGTCGCTTAAATGCTTCCTTTGGAGCAATAACTTTTGGGATTTCATCGAGCGTGAAGGGGTGCAAACGCCAGTAGTGATACCGGCCCATTAACGAATCACCACCCCGGCGATATACGTCGAGACGAGCTGAACCCGTAATAAGAAAAGAATGCATTTCATGAGAAACATCGTAAATACCCTTGATCCATCCCTTCCAACGCGGGAATTTATGCAATTCATCAAATACCAGGAGTGTGTTATCTCTGCTCCACCTCTTTTTGATGATATCTTGACGGTCCTCATCAAAATCCCAGTTAAGATAACGACCGGCAGGAAAGGTCTCTGAAAGAATGGCTTTGGCAATGGTAGTCTTGCCCACTTGGCGAGGACCGCCCACAAAAACCATTTTTTTCTGTAAATCTTCAAGAATGTAAGGTGTGATATAGCGCATATGGCTATTTTACCCTATACTCCAAAATAGTCAAGGCTAATTTGGATTTTGATAAAAATTAGCCATTCGTGATATAGGATAGTCAGTGTTCCGGGGCGTAAGTCTAAAAGGACGTTTGTGTAGAACGTGTGCAACTTTTAAGAGGTCTAATTTTTTATATATTGCAGAAAAGATTTTATTATGATACTGATTTTACAGATATATATTAGTTATGAAAGTATGCACACTCTGCATGAATGTCCTCTAATCTTATAGTATTTGGATATGTTGAAGTAATTAATGGAGGAAATTTAAATGATTCATTATCTTAAGGATGACCAGAAGGTGTTGGAAATTATTCGGCAAGAAGAATCGAGAATAGAAAATACCTTAAATTTAATTGCCGCCGAGAATCATTCACCACGTTCGATCATGGAAGCCCTGGGATCTGTTTTCACTACCAAGACAATTGAGGGATATCCGGGCAAGCGGTTTCATGCAGGCTGCATAAATGCGGATGAGCTGGAGAATTTAGCAATTTCACGAGGAAAACAACTATTTGATGCGGAACATGTAAATGTTCAGCCACACAGCGGTACTTCGGCAAACCTGGCGGTCTATTTCTCCGTCCTTGAAGTTGGAGACAGAATCCTTTCAATGAGCCTTCCTCATGGGGGGCATCTTTCCCATGGGCACCGGGCTTCAATAACCGGAAGATGTTTTGAATTCAATCATTACGGGGTAGATACAAAAACCGAACTTATCGACTATCATGAAGTAAGCGAACTTGCCCATAAATTCAAGCCAAGAATGATCGTTGCCGGGGCCAGTTCATATCCCAGACTTATCGATTATGAAAAGATGTCTGCAATAGCCAAAGAGATATCAGCATATCTTTTTGCAGATATGGCACACCTTGCAGGTCTTGTTGCGGCAAAGGTTATCCCCAGTCCGGTACATTATTGCGACTTTGTGACTTTCACCTGTTATAAAACAATGATGGGAGGAAGAGGAGGAGTGATTTTATGCAAGCAGGACTACGGCAAACAAATTGACAAAACTGTATTTCCCGGATGCCAGGGAACGAGCGCCGTCAATCTTATTGCCGCAAAGGCGCTTATTTTCAAACTGGCTATGGAGTCGGAATTTATAAATATTCAAAAAAAGACACTTGCAAATGCCGACTGTCTTGCAAGAGAGCTTGTCCAAAAAGGCTATCGAATCATCACCGGGGGTACGGATAACCACCAGGTGCTGGTTGACGTAACATCTAAAGGGTTGCAAGGACATAGCGCTGAAAAACTTCTGGAATCCGTTGGGATAATAACAAACAGGAATGTCATTCCAAGCGATTCAAACAGTTCGGGAAAGGTCAGCGGAATAAGATTGGGCAGCTCGGCCGTTACCACTAGAGGAATGGGAAAACCTGAGATTGTCAAAGTAGCGGAATTGATAGATGCCGCCATTGTGAATCATGATAATGAAAATGTACTCGATCGGGTATCAAAAGAAGTGCTCGAATTGTGTAAAAGATTTCCCGTGTATAGTTGAAAGCAACCTTTATAAATAGAGACCTTTGCAAAGGTCTCATCGTATCAATAGCTTTGCCTAGGTTTGACTCGATTCAGAGGCATGAAGAAGGTTGCTACTCCAAGGACACAAGATGCAAATCCTAATATAATGGGAAGTCCTTCAGGACCTATCAAATCCATGGCAGCGCCTGCAACGGGAGGCCCCAAAATGCCTCCTATACCCCACATCATGGCAAATGCACCGCTGCCGGCCAGCAGAAGCGTACCGGAAAATTGATCCCCAAGCTCAATAAGAGCAATCGTATAGGTTCCAAAAGCAACCGCTCCCCATACTAAAAGCATGGGCCACAACAGCATTGATCCACCAATCAACCAGGATAGCAACAGGCTCCCGATCATGGTAGCAAATGCCATAATGCTCATCAAAAGCCTTCGAGAAATCCGATCAGCCAACCAACCAATAGGAATTTGAAGTACGACATTTCCAATAATCATAACTGCGAGTGCTAACGAAGAGGTTGCTTCGGTAAGACCGTGACGCAGCCCGTAGATCGGCAGAAACGATAGCGCAACTTGATCGAACAGGGCGGCAAAAGCCACCGCGAGTAAAAGCATTGGTGCAAGGGATAAAAAGGAAAATACGGATACATCTTCTCTGTCGGCGAGTCCCGGAAGATGATCCCTGGCCAAAACAAATACGGGCAAAGCAATTAGTATCCCGGTTATGCCAATCAGAAAGGGAGGCCATCCCTGGGATCCGACCAAAGCGAGGGTCAACGGCCCCAGTGCGAAACCGACGGATGCAACAGTGATGTAAATGCCGATGATCCGCCCCCGGATACGCGGCATAGCCAGCTGGTTAATCCAGGCCTCACTTATGATGAATATTGCGTTAATAGCTACACCAAGAAAAAACCTTATGGGAAACCAAATCATCACATCTCTGAATACAGCCAACATCAACAACAAAACCGCTGATGAACAAAGACTGGCGACACAGATGAACCAGGCACCGAATTTTCGCGCCAATTTTGGAACAAAAGGGGCAGAGAGAATAATTCCTAAGGGCCCCATGGCGGCGTTGAGACCGATCAAACCGGAGCTTGCCCCCATATCTTCTAGAATGAGGGCCAGCAGCGGGTAGGAGAGTCCGGTTGTCAGACAGAATACTCCCACAGCCGTAATAGAAGCAATGATGCCTTTGTTCATATGAATAACCACCTCTTTCAAATACAGGGTAAGATAGAGAAAAAAGAGAGACGTGTCAAGCCGGATTCTTGCGGCGTAGGGTTCGGTTTAGGGATAGATAACTTAAAATTTAGCAGCAGGACTGATTCGTCATATCGGCGATTAACTGTTTATTATCTTCAATCCAATACATGAGCTTCATATTATGGTTAATATAGGTCATGTATTCGTCATCATCGGGGTTTTCCTTGGTGTAAAAATCTACGATATCCCAATGAAGTACGAACAGGTTGGCAGCCGCAATCATTGTGGGGAGGTATTTTGTCTCAATTTCCGTTAATGGCGTAAGGCCGCCTGATGTCCTGCAGGCCTCGTTGTAGTTTTTAAGAAACAGTTCGCATTCATTCAGCCTCAGACTGCCCGCGTCGTCTCCCTCCCAGGAAACGCAAAAATAGATTATGGCTAAAGCAAGATCAAAAAGCCGGGCATCAACTTTTGACCAGTCAAAATCGAATACACCGATAACCCGTGAACCCACATATTTTAAATTCCCCTGATGATAATCTCCGTGGATGGGAAGCTGTGGCATACGATCAAGTTTCGATTCAGGGATGATGGTTTTATTGATGATCATTAAAATATTATCGACATTTTCAAGAAAAAGGCGGTCACATTTGGTGTTGCCGGCCCTGTTAACGTATTCACCGTAAGTTTGCGGAATGGTGGGCAGCAAATTCATTATTTTAGGCTGTGCCCTGTCTGCGTCGCGGGGTTTGACAAAATCGCGCCCGGCATAATGCAATCGGGCCAGAACCTCGGACGCACTGGTCATTTCTTCAGGTGTAACGCTCGTATCCGTCCAATCGTACCGGTCTTCACCCTTAAGAAATTCAAAGATTGCCCAGAAAGCGACAGTAGTCTCTCCTTCAGCATGAATTGTTTCCCTACAGTATGTACTTCCATCCCTTTTAGGAATAACACCGGCAACGATCGTAATTCCGTTTGCCTTGAGATGATTGATAAGTGCATGTTCGAATCTGATCTCTTTTTCGTCTATGTCCGGGTTGTATTTGCGTACCAGGTATTTTAACTGTTCACCATTTCTATCAACCTGAATAACAAAGCTGCGGTTAACGTACCCGGCGAATAATTCCTTGATATTCAAAAGATTTCCCAGATCATAGTACTTTTCAAGAATTTCATTTATACGAATCATTTTTCAAATACAATACAATTTCTTTTGGATCAGAATAGATCTATGGAGCGAGAAGCAGGAGCGGATAACTTTCTTTGTTAATAGCCTGTTGCACAAATCAGTTTTTGGTTTGTGCAACAGGCCGTTGGATGATTTAATTTTACGAGAGTGTTTTGTATTTGGTGTTTAGTGTTTGGCAATCTAACAAGCTGGTATAAAAGAATATATTCTAAACAAAACACAAAATACTAAACACCAATTATTCATATTCGCAGCTTTTCGACAGCGGAACATCTGTGCTTTCGACTTCCTTGTCACCAATTTCAAGGGATTTATCTATAATAGCAATGGCTTGGTCCACCTCTTCTTTGGTGATGATCAGGGGCGGCGCAAGAATGAGCGTATCAATCCAGGGAAACATGAACAGACCGTTTTGCATTGCATCACCCGCAATCTTTGCAGTCATCAGCGGTTTACCGCTCAGCTTATCGGGTTTTACGTTGAATGGCTCTTTGGTTTTGCGGTTTTTTACTATTTCAACGGCCCAGAAGTGACCGATGCCCCTGACATCGCCGATACATTCATGCCGTTCACCCAGTTCGTACAGCTTATTTTTTAGATACTGGCTGACTTCTTGAGGAAGGCCTGATGCCATAAGCTTTTTGTATTCCGAAACCGCTGCAGGTATTGCAGACGCGGCAATGGGATGATATGCATAGGTATGCCCGTGGCAGAAGAATTCATCTTCAAAATAATCTGAAACAGTATTTCTGGATACCGTTATTCCCACAGGCGTATATGCTCCGGTTGCACCCTTTGCGGTTGTCAGAATATCTGGTGTAACATTCCAATTCTCTATGGCAAATGTAGTGCCAGTCCTGAACCAGCCGCTCATGACTTCATCTACGACAAGCAAAACTCCGTTCTCATCGCAAATTTCTCTTACCAGGGGAAAATATTCCGGAGGGGGAACAATCCTTCCGTTTGTTCCGACCACGGGCTCAACTATAAATGCAGCCACATTACCCTCTTCTTTAAACATATAATCTAAATACCTGGCACACTGAATGTTGCACTCTGAATATTTTAATCCAAAGGGACATCGATAGCAGTAATTATCAGGCGCAAACCGTACTCCCTGGATAACGCATCGAGCCTGCTCTGACGGCCATCTTCTCGGGTCTCCGGTAAAAGCCGCACCGGCAGGAGTGGCCCCATGGTATGAGTGATATCTGGAAATAACCTTATAGGCCGGGGCTTTTGATTGTCGAACCATTTTCAATGCCGCTTCATTGGCCTCGGTTCCGCTTGTGGAAAAGAAAAATTTATCCAATCCTTCCGGCATTGCTGAACGTAACGCTTCAACTGCAGCTATGGCAGCTTCATTTGCGAATGCAGGCGCTACATATTGCAACTTATCAGCCTGGGTTTTTATGGCATCGATAATCACCTGGTTCTTATGCCCGAGATTGGAGCATATGAGTTGTGACGAAAAGTCGATATACGGCTTACCCTTATCATCATATATATACACCCCTTTTGCATCTTTGATAAGTAAGGGAGTTGACCATGCCTTCTGCCTATTCCATGTGCCATAAGTGTGTTGAGTCCATTCTTTGACTTTGTTTTCCATTTCACTCATTGAATTTTCTCCTTTTTTACAATTATTTTAGTTTAGGTATCTTGCTCTAAGAGATAGCGGCCACAAAGGCACCCCAGTACCATCTTCCGGAGCTACGGGGCGGGCGGGGCAGGCGAAGACACTAAGCTTATACGGATTCAAGCTTCTTTAAATGGGCCGTACGTTTTTTTGCAATTGTTTTTAATGCCCGCGCAACTTCAGGTAGAGCTTTCATTTTCTCTGAAGCCTCTAAATAATATCGTTCCGCCCTTTTTTCCAGCCTGCAGGCCTTGTCAATCGCATCCTGAGCGCTCATTTCGTCCGCCCCTTTATATTCCTCCTGAAAGGGAGCGCGAGTGAAATCTTTGATAGATTCCAGGATCATTTCCGTCACGTTTTCTCGTCGCGTTCTAAGGACTGTCTTTATATTTTTCTTTGCATCTGCATCGAACTGCTGGAAAATTTCCTTATACTCGGAACAGTTTGGATTCTGAGACAAGGTTTCATAAAAATCCTGATCTATTTTTTCGAGCTCTTCGGCAAAGTTTAAAATACTTCCAAAATTTGTTAATGGCATCTATTTCTCCTTATAACAGAAACCGCATCAAGGGGTGTAAATCACAGTTGTTGGTAAACATAGAGTCACTCATTCTTTATCAGAGGAAGAGGTTTCAGGTTTCAGTGTTCAGGATTCAGCCCTTGCATCTCTGACACCTGACATCCGACACCTGAAACCAAAGATCACCAACAGTCTTGACTTACACGCCGCATCTATCGGTTCATATGATTAGCCCAATTAAAACCAGCGCTCGATAACAACCTTTGTATCCGTATAAAAGTGGAAGATTTCCTGACCGTGAGCTTTTATGTCACCGAACATGGAGTTGCCTGCACCGCCAAAGGGAAAGAAGCTCATGGGAGCTGCAATACCTATATTGATTCCGACCATACTCGGTAATACACGATATTTAAATTCACGAGCTGTTCCGCCGTTTTGCGTATAAATGCAGGCAGCATTTGCAAAGCCTCTAGAATTGATCAAATCGATTACCTCATCAAGATTTTTAGCCCGTACTATACTGACAACAGGGCCGAAAATCTCTTCCCGGGCAATGGTCATATCGGCTGTTACATTGTCAAAAATGGTGGGGCCGACAAAGAAACCGTTTGGATATTCTTCAACCTTAAAATCGCGACCGTCAAGAATCAAATCTGCACCATCTTTTATGCCAGCCTCAATATAGCTCAAAACTTTTTCCCTGTGTGCAGCGCTGACGACCGGACCCATTGCCGTTAGCTCATCCAGGCCGTTGCCTACTTTCATTGCTTTTGTCGCCGCCATGAATTTCTCTATTAGCTCTTCGGCAACATCCCCGACAGGCACAAGCACAGATCCTGAAAGACAGCGCTGTCCCGAACAGCCGAAAAATGAAGTGATCAGGGATGGCATGGCTTCATCCAGTTTCGTGTCCGGCATAATCGCCACAATATTTTTAGCTCCGCCCAGAGCTTGCACTCTTTTGCCTGTTTCACCGCAACGTTTATAGATATATCGTGCTGTCGGAGTTGATCCAACAAAGGAAATACCTTGAATATCCGGATGATCCAGCATTGCATTAACCACATCGCGAGATCCATGGACCATATTAACTACTCCTTCAGGAAAACCGACCTCATCTACAACCTCAAAAATTTTTGTTTGGGTCGTGGGGACCTGCTCTGAAGGTTTCACGATAAAAGTGTTGCCGCAGACAACGGCATAGGGAAGAAACCACCAGGGAACCATGCCTGGAAAGTTATAAGGTACAATTGCCCCAAACACCCCCATTGGTTGACGGTGACCATAACAGTCGATGTCTTTGGCAATGTCTTCCAAGGTGTAGCGCGTCATGAGGGTTGTCACGCCTGTGGCATGCTCTACATTCTCAATCATGCGCCGCACTTCACCCCGGGCTTCATCGATGGCTTTACCCTGTTCCGTGGTAAGAGTGCTGGCAATTTCTTCAAAATTATCCTCAAAGGCTTCCTTAAGCCGGAAAAGATACCGGGCCCTGCTCAACGGGGGTGTTGTACGCCATTCCCAGAAGGCATCCTTGGCTGCACTTACAGCTTGATCCACGTCTTCCTTTGTGCCATATGGCACCTGCGCGATCTTTTCCCCTGTGGCAGCGCACCATACGTCACCGAGGGTTGTCGATTTTGACTCCGTCCATTCACCATTAATATAATTTTTTACTATAGGTAATGACATATTTTATCCTCCTTTTATTATACGAATGTAATTAAATTTGAATTTATCAATTAATAATCTTGATGATCTCGTAAAAAGTCAATATTGGGATGGCAAAGTAAAAAGTTTCAGTTTCAAGGCGCGCAAATTTCGTGTCATAAGGCGTACTTATAGTACGGTGCAATGACAACGAAATGAAGCGGAACACAGAAAATGGACTTTTTACAAAGCCATCAATCTTGCTTAGTTAATTTATAGCATCATGTCAAGTAAGTTGTTACCTGAATCTTACATGAAAATTGATGAGGGTCTTTATTATGCCAAATTAAAGTAGGTTAAACAAAATCATAGCATCATATATTTTACTTATAAATATTAACGAATCTCTAATTAAGGAGGGGTATTAAAAAATTATATTGTAATCTTTGTGTCTTAGTGTCTTTGTGGCTGAACTATTACAACGTTACGAATAATTTAGTTCTTGAAACAATGAAAAACAGTATTATAATTAGTTAATCGTAACAAATTCTTAAGTATCTTAAGAGAAATTTATTTCCAAGAATTATTAGAGACCTTTGGAAAAAGTTCAATTTTATTCAAGTTCAAGACAGGCGAAAATTTTAACCACAGGCATACATTGAGTATTTCGAGGATTAAAATTTTAGCCTAACACAGAAATTGGATACAAGGGAGCGTTTTGCAAAGGTCTCTAATTGACATTCCACCACAATCTTACAGGGAACTACCTTTTTATGAATGACAATAAAGATTTTCCAATCATCAATGAAGCAGGTAATTTAAAAAATAATCCAAATCCGGTATCTGCCACAGAAGTTATTTCGGGAACCAGTTGCTGAGCTAAAGAAGAAAAGGCTCAGGTGGGCCTTCCCAGCCTTAATCAACTCTTTGTGATGGGTTCTATTCAAACTAGCATCGGCGATGTACCCCAACTTTCCTCTTCTCTATCCTGGACTGACCACTGGGGGGCTATCAAAGCCCGTTGGGATATAGGACGTATGAAATATACGTTGGAACCCGGACTCTATGCTCTTGGAAACCCCGATGATAAAGATACTGTTCTTGTTACGGCCAACTATAAGATGAGTTTTGATCGGCTACGTGAAGCCTTGACTGACCGGAACGCATGGATTCTGGTTCTTGACACTGAGGGCATTAATGTCTGGTGTGCTGCCGGAAAGGGAACGTTCGGAACTGAAGAGTTGGTTCAACGCATTAAATCGAGTAATTTATCCCGTGTTGTATCTCACAGGAAGTTGATCCTTCCTCAATTAGCCGGCCCCGGGATTGCAGCTCATATAGTCAAAAAACTCTCCGGTTTTAAAGTTATATACGGTCCTATATCGGTAAAAGATTTGCCGGCTTTTCTGGATGCCGGGCTCAAAGCCACTCCTGAAATGCGGTTAAAGACTTTTCCGCTAAGGGAAAGAGTAGTCCTAATCCCGGTTGAACTGGTTGGCGCTTTAAAATGGTTTCTTATAATTCTCCCTGTCTTTTTTTTAATGGGAGGTTTTGGTGGATCTGAAGGATTCTGGCCCAATGCGACAAATCACGGTCTTTTTGCCGTATTTGCTTTAATAAGCGCTTTGGGAGCAGGGGCGATTTTAACACCTATTCTTCTACCATGGCTTCCGGGCCGTGCATTCTCTCTCAAAGGCATGACCGTGGGTCTGCTCATAACAATTATATTTATTATCTTTCGTTTTGAAAACTTAAATACACGGTCTGATTCTATTGAAATTATGGCCTGGTTATTTCTGATCCCTGCTGTTTCGGCTTTCCTGGCCATGAATTTCACAGGTGCTTCTACATATACATCTCTTTCGGGAGTTAAAAAAGAGATGAAATGGGCAGTTCCACTTGAGATCTCAGCCGGTGTAGTTGGATTAGGATTATGGCTTGGTTCGCTATTCACTACTTAAGGAGTTTGTAACATGGGACAACTTATTTATCTTAAAAATGTTGTTACTTTAGAGCTTAACAAAGAAAAATGCGTTGGCTGTGAAATGTGCTTAATTGTTTGTCCGCATGCAGTACTGGGCATGAATAATGGAAATGCAATTATTAAGAATAGGGACCTTTGTATGGAATGCGGGGCTTGCGCCCGGAACTGCCCTGCAGATGCCTTAAGTGTTCAGGCAGGTGTAGGATGCGCTGAAGCAGTTATTAATGCAGCTCTGGGGAGGGATTCCTCTTCATGTTGTTGTGTGATAGAAACGGAAGAGAACCAAAGAGCGCAAGTCGACACACCTGAGAATAAAGATAGATCGTCCGGCTGTTGTTAAGAGGCGAGCCATTTGCAAAGCGTCCCCTTTTGCAAAGAAATGATAAACACCAACTTAATAATTAATAACCAATTGTTAATTGTGAATGGTTAATGTGTCTTTGTTTAACTTAATGCTTATGCCGGAAGGAAGATACTACCTGAATTTTGCACAAAGGAATAACTAAATGTAGAAAACCATCTGGGTTTCCTGTTATAATAGGGTTTCAGCAACAAAAACCAAT
>CAZLRK010000094.1:0-14127 GCA_964561845.1 uncultured Desulfobacterales bacterium
AGGTGGCCGAACCGTTGGCGCCGGAGTGGTAAGCGAAATAATTGAATAGGATTGAAAATTTCTTTTTTAGACAGGATTAGCTGGATTAACAAGATTTTGTTTATAGAGAGTGCATAAGCCTCGCTGAGTCAAATAATGAAAAAACAAGATAATATTATATCCTGTATATCCTGTTTAACCTAAATATAATAAAGGAACTCACCGGTGAGAATAATTGTTACTCTTACATGTGTTGAATGCAAAAGAAAAAACTATACAACAACAAAGAATAAACGAACAACCCCAGATAAGCTGGAATTTAACAAATATTGTAGATTTTGCAGGAAACACACTATTCATAAGGAGACAAAATAGCCGATATCCATTATTTCTGTGTTATTTAAAACATATCGGCGACTTTGATAAGGGTTTATGCAGGCCAGTAGCTCTAACGGTAGAGCGTCGGACTCCAAATCCGGGTGTTGGGGGTTCGAATCCCTCCTGGCCTGCCAGACCTTGCAAAGGTTTCGCTAAATTAAGCTCAGGGTAGCAGATATCGTATTCCTTCACAGGGTATCGGAATGCTGGAGTGATCGGTAATCTGTGATCGGTAATCGGTCACCGATAACCTGATCACCGATCACTGATTACCATATCATTCCAGCATATTGTGAACGGTTACCAGATATCTTTATCTGAGTTACCCTTGAGCTTTAAAATTTTGGGAGTGAAATTGGGACGGTTAAAAAGAAAAAAAACTTCGAGTAAAAAGAAAACTAAGAAACAAATCGCCGGAATTGAAGCATCGCCTAAGAAAATCGGTAACACTAAAGTAAAAAAAACAGCGTTAACTAAAGTGCATCCTATCGATAATAAACAGATGCAGGTTAAGCCTTCAACCGTATCCGTTCCTGTAGCAGGAAGATTGAAAAAAAGTTATCTGGACAAAGTATTACAGTTTCTTAGGGAAGTTAAAGTTGAACTTAAAAAAGTCACATGGCCTTCTCGCAAGCAGACCATAGGTTCAACCGTTGTCGTGATTGTGCTTGTTTTCATAATTTCACTTTTTCTTGGAATTGTAGATATAGGCTTGTCAAGTCTAATCCGTGTAATTCTTTAAAAGAATTAGGAGAAGAAAAGGTTGGCACTAAAATGGTATATAGTTCATGTTTACTCAGGATTCGAAAGCAAGGTTAAAACTGCTTTAATGGAGAAGATAGCTTCATCTTCACACCCGAATAAATTTGGTGATATAATTGTACCGACTGAGGAGATAGTTGAACTTGTAAAAGGGAAAAAAAGGACATCGTCTCGCAAATTTTATCCAGGATATATATTAATCAGGATGGAACTTGATGATGAAACTTGGCATATAGTTAATGATATGGCGAAAGTTAGCGGTTTTTTAGGCGGCAGAGAGAAGCCGGCTCCCTTATCTGATGAAGAAGTTGAACAGATTTTAAGCCGCATGGAAGCAGGAAAACTGAAACCAAAGCCAAAATACTTTTTTGAGACCGGAGATGAGATCCGTGTAATAGATGGGCCTTTTAGAAATTTCAACGGCACAGTAGAAGATGTTAATCATGAAAAGGGAAAAATAAGGGTACTGGTGAGTATATTTGGTCGTTCAACACCAGTTGAATTAGAATTCGTTCAAGTTTCAAAGTTGTAATCGCTGATGAGTTAATAATATAAGTTTTTTATGAAATTTTAATAAATTATCAAATTTAGGAGTGAAAAGAGATAATGGCAAAAAGGGTTATTGCACAGATAAAATTACAAGTAGAAGCCGGTAAAGCTAATCCATCTCCACCGATTGGGCCGGCTTTGGGACAGCATGGCGTCAATATTATGGACTTTTGCAAAGCTTTTAATGCCAGAACTGCAAATGATACTGGGATGATTATACCTGTTCTAATAACTGTTTTTCAGGATAAATCATTTACATTTATTACAAAAACACCGCCTGCATCAATACTTTTAAAGAAAGCGGCAAAGATAGCCAAAGGTGCAGACGATGTCAAACGTAACATAGTCGGTAAGGTTACACGAAAACAGGTAGAAGAGATTGCCAAACAAAAGATGGTTGATTTAAATGCTAATGATTTAGCCGCAGCAAGCAAAATAGTGGAAGGCACTGCCAGAAGTATGGGAATTGAGGTTGTCTCGTAAAAAGGCCGCTTTTTTGGCTTTTTACGAAATCATCAATAAGTTGAAAATATATAAGTTTGCAGTTAAAATATTACGAACTATCTAAGAGGTGAGGAAAGATGCCTAAGCGGGGTAAAAAATATTTAGAATCAAGAAAAAAGCTTATTAACAAAGATAAGGTGGAATTTACAGAGGCTGTTAAGGGCGCAATAGATGCTTCTTTTGTTAAATTTGATGAAACTGTTGATGTTGCGGTACGTCTTGGTGTTGATCCAAGACATGCAGACCAGATGGTTCGCGGGACCGTCGTTTTGCCAAATGGATTAGGAAAAGAAGTTAAAGTTCTGGTATTTGCTAAAGGGGAAAAAGAAAAGGAAGCTCTTGGTGCCGGTGCAGATTTTGTTGGAAATGATGAACTCATAGAAAAGATTAAGAAAGGATGGTTTGGCTTTGATAAAGCCGTTGCTACTCCCGATATGATGGGTTCTGTTGGAAAGATAGGAAAACTGCTGGGTCCAAGGGGACTCATGCCCAATGCAAAGACCGGAACTATTACTTTTGATATTGAAAGAGCTGTTAATGAGCTAAAAGCAGGTAAAATCGATTTCAGGGTCGAAAAGGCAGGGATCATCCATGCTCCCATGGGTAAAGTCTCTTTTGGGGCAGAAAAAATTATTCAGAATATCGCCGCCTTTTTAGAAACAGTCATTAGACTTAAACCAACCTCAAGCAAGGGAACATACTTGAAAGGGATTGCTGTCTCTACGACTATGGGGCCTGGGGTTAAGGTTGATACGGCCAGTGTTAAAGAATTATTTAAGTAGTGCAAAATTAAACAACCTTTGAAGCTTATTAGTTTTAATTGTTTTCAGAAGGCTAAATTAATTAAAAAATTTCTGTCAAAGACCGTAGGTGCACTTTTTGTGCTTAATCGGCGAGACCTTTGAACCTATTCTCATAGGAATAGACTGCGTTCAGATGAAATAGAAAAATATATTTCATTGGATAAATATTTCATAAAGGTCTCTCAGCATTACCAGCCTAGTGAGACAGATTGCCCTGGTAAAATTGTAACTTCCGGTTTTTACAGATTAAGGAAGGAGGTGTCTTTACTAATTGAAATTAGATGACAAGAAAAAAATAGCTGAAGATTTACATGAAAAATTTTTAAAATCAAAAGTTGTAGTCCTTACTGACTACAAAGGCCTTGATGTCACAACTATTAATGATTTGCGTAGAAAACTAAGAGATGTTGAAGTTGAATATCAAGTAGTAAAAAATTCGCTTCTTGTCAGAGCAGCAGAAGAGACGGATGTCGAATCAATTAAAGCACATTTTAAGGGGCCCAGTGCTGTCGCCTTAAGTTACAATGACCCCGTTGCCCCTGCAAAGGTTTTAACAAAATTTGCAGAACAGCATAAAAAGCTTGAAATTAAAGTAGGAGTCATGAAGGGGAAAATGCTTGATGTAAGCGCAATTAAAGCATTGTCGATGTTGCCCTCGCGCGAAGTGCTTCTGGCTCAAGTTCTTTCAGCCATGAATGGTGTTCCAACTGCATTTGTAAGAGCACTGGATGACATACCGAGAAGGTTTCTAAATGTAGTTCAAAGAATAAAGGAACAGAAAGAGGCTATATAAGAATTAAAATGTTAAATGAGTTGTTTAGCCAAGAGAATAACTAACCGGCTATTTCAACAAATTAAAAAATACTGGAGGAAAAAATGGCGAAAGCAAATATATCCAAAGACGATGTTATCGATTTTATTGCAAATATGTCGGTACTAGAATTGTCTGAGCTTGTTAAAGAAATGGAAGATAAATTCGGTGTTTCTGCAGCTGCTCCCGTTGCTATGATGGCTGCAGGTCCAGCTGATACATCAGGTGGTGCCAAAGAAGAGGAGCAAACTGAATTTGACGTAATTCTGATAGCTGCAGGTGAAAAGAAAATTGCGGCTATCAAAGAAGTAAGAGCTATTACCGGATTAGGACTTAAAGATGCCAAGGCTCTGGTAGATGAAGCACCTAAACCAGTCAAAGAGGGCATTTCGAAAGATGAAGCGGAAAAGGTCAAGGCTCAACTTGAAGAGGCTGGTGCTCAGGTTGAACTAAAATAATTTAGATTATTTATTGGAGATGACATGCCGGAAAGACATTTGGCAATTAAGCGCATAAGAAAAAACTTCGGTAAGATAAAAAAAATTGTTGAAATCCCGGATCTTATCGGGATGCAGCGGGAATCATTTAAACGGTTTTTGCAGGCTGATGTTCCTTTGGAAAAGCGAAAAGACATCGGTCTGCAGGCGGTATATAAATCAGTGTTCCCCATAAGAGATTTTACCGGAAGCGCATCCCTTGAATTTGTATCTTACAGATTTGGCGAAGTTAAGCATAGTGAGGAAGAATGTGCACATAGGGGAATGACCTATGAAATGCCTGTTCGTATTACAGTAAGACTGGTAGTATATGATATTGATAAAGAAACAAAAGTTTCTAATATCCGTGATATAAAAGAGCAGGAAATATACTTTGGGACCATTCCCTTAATGACCGAAAAGGGCACATTTATCATTAATGGCACTGAACGAGTTGTTGTGAGCCAACTCCATCGTTCATCCGGTGTTTTTTTCGACCATGACAAAGGTAAGACCCATTCAAGCGGGAGGGTTATTTATACTTCCAGAATTATCCCTGTACGCGGCTCATGGATTGATATGGAGATTGATCCTAAGGGCGTAGTTCACATTCGAATTGACAGAAGACGAAAGTTTCCTATTACGCTTCTTTTCAAGGCACTTGGATATTCGACGGAAGATATTCTGTTATATTTCTATAAAACAGAAAAAATTATTATCCGTGGCAAGCGCATTTTTGAAGAATTCAATGAGGATGTGTTAAAAGGCCGGAGAGCTAACAATGATGTAAAAGACCCCGGAACAGGTAATATAATTGTAAGTAAAGGACGGTTGTTTACCCAGCGGGCAATACAACAGTTGAAGTCAGCTAAGGTTAAAGAGATTCCAGCAGCCATGGAAGATATTATCAACAGGGCCTTTGCACATACTATCGTTGATCCGAAAAGTGGAGATACTATAGTAACAGCTAATGATCTTGTTGATGAAGAGGTATTTTCAAATTTAAAAGATGCCGGTGTAAAAGAATTTGAGTTGTTAATAATTGATGGGGTGTCCACAAGTGATTCAATACATAAAACACTTTTGATGGACAAGATCGATAATAAAAAGGATGCACTGATCGAGATATACAGAAGGCTTAGACCGGGAAATCCGGCCACACCGGAAGTGGCTCAGGAATTTGTTGATAACTTATTTTTCAAATCTTTATATTATGACCTTTCAAGTGTGGGACGCCTAAAAATCAATTTTCGGCTTGATACTAACGCTCCGGTCACTTTAAAAACACTCAGAAAAGAAGATATACTTCTTACGACAAAAATGCTTATTAAGCTAAAAGATACTCAGGGAGTTGTTGATGATATTGATCATCTTGGAAACCGACGGGTTCGTGCCGTGGGTGAACTTCTTGAGAATCAGTATCGCATTGGATTGGTACGCATGGAGCGTGCTATTAAAGAACGGATGAGTCTTCAGGAAGTGGATGCGCTTATGCCTCACGACTTAGTCAATCCTAAACCTGTGTCGGCTGTTGTGAAAGAATTCTTTGGCACCAGCCAGTTGTCACAGTTCATGGATCAAACCAATCCTCTATCAGAAACTACCCATAAACGACGTCTGAGCGCACTTGGTCCCGGTGGACTAACACGTGAGCGTGCCGGCTTTGAGGTCAGAGATGTTCACCCGTCACATTATGGACGTATTTGTCCCATTGAAACACCTGAAGGCCCTAACATAGGGCTTATTGTCTCTTTAAGTACCTACGCAAGGGTTAATGATTATGGTTTTATTGAAACACCATACAGAGTTGTTAAAGATGCTACCGTTTCTAATCAAGTAAAATTACTAAGCGCCTTTGAAGAAAAGGAGCACCCTATTGCCCAGGCTAATGCACCTATTGATGAAAATGGGCGATATATCAATCCGCTTGTAACATCGAGGGTGGCTGGTGAATTTATGATGGTTGGCAAAGAAGATATCGAACTTATGGATATCTCTCCCAATCAGCTTGTAAGCGTTTCTGCATCCCTTATCCCGTTTTTGGAAAACGATGATGCGAATAGGGCATTGATGGGATCAAATATGCAGCGTCAGGCAGTTCCTTTAATCGTGAACGAGGCCCCTGTAATTGGCACAGGTATGGAGGGTGTTGTAGCAAAAGATTCAGGAGTTACAATAGTGGCTGAAAGAGATGCTACGGTAGTGGACGTTGATGCTTCTCGTATTGTACTAAAACATGATCTTGTAGAAAACAACACCGATAATTACGAAAAAAATGTTACGATTTGCAGTCTATCGAAATTTATTCGATCAAATCAGAATACATGCTTTAACCATCGACCAATAGTAAAAAAAGGTCAGCATATAGAGGCGGGCGAAATAATTGCAGACGGTCCGGCAACCGATAGGGGCGAACTCGCTCTTGGCAAGAATGTAACTGTGGCATTTATGCCGTGGGGCGGGTATAATTTTGAAGATTCGATTCTTGTAAGCGAAAGACTTGTTAGAGACGGAGTATACACCTCTGTTCATGTTGAAGAATTTCAAATTATTGCCAGAGACACCAAGCTTGGAAAAGAAGAGATTACAAGAGACATACCTAATGTAGGTGATGAAGCTTTAAAAAACCTGGATGAAAGCGGTATTATCAGACTTGGCGCTGAAGTAACTCAAGGGGAAATCCTTGTGGGAAAGATTACACCTAAGGGTGAAACCCAACTTTCACCTGAAGAGAAGCTTCTCCGTGCCATATTCGGTGAGAAAGCAGGAGAAGTAAAAGATACTTCTTTGCGTGTTCCGCCCGGTGTAGAAGGAATTGTTATAGATGCCAAAGTGTTTTCAAGAAGAGGCATTAAAAAAGATGATCGTACGCGTTTAATCGAAGATGAAGAGCTTGCTGCTCTTGAAAAAGATAGAGATGATGAAATCGCCGTGAATGAAGAATTGGTTCGCAAACGGCTTAAAGAATTGTTGGTAGGCAAGAAATGCTACGCATCTGTTAAAAAAGGCAAGAAAATTTTTATTCCAGAGGATAGTAAGATAGATTCTAAGATGCTCGAAAATATACCCTTGGCTCAGATAGAAGGTATTGTATTAAAAGACCCCAAACTAACTGAGCAGGTACATGATGTCCTTGAGCATTATAGAGACCAACGTGAACTTTGCAGGATGATTTTTGATCAACAGGTTAGCAAATATGAGAAGGGCGACGATCTTCCTCCTGGGGTAATTAAGCTGGTCAAGGTTTATGTTGCGATGAAAAGAAAACTTTCAGTCGGTGATAAAATGGCAGGCCGCCACGGCAACAAGGGTGTAGTTTCAAGAATTCTACCCCAGGAAGATATGCCTTATTTTGAAGATGGAACACCGGTTGATATGGTCCTGAACCCTTTAGGCGTACCTTCCCGGATGAATGTAGGGCAGATTCTGGAAATTCATTTAGGTTATGCCGCAAAAGGTCTGGGTGCACAACTTAACAGTTTGCTTAAAGAACATAAGTTTAAAGAAATCAGAAAAAAAATGAAACGGATATTTTCTGATTCGTCACTCCAAAAGATAATTGATGATGCAAATGATAAAGAGTTGAATGAAATTATTGAGAGTTATAAGGATGGGGTATACATGGCCACGCCTGTTTTTGATGGAGCCAAAGAAGATGAAATTAAATCACTTTTTGCTGAGGCAAATCTTTGCACATCTGGTCAGGAAACGTTATATGACGGAAAGACAGGAAAACCTTTTAGAGAAAAAATTACTGTCGGTACGATGTATATGTTGAAACTTCATCATCTTGTTGACGATAAAATACATGCTCGGTCAATTGGACCTTATTCACTTGTAACGCAACAGCCTCTTGGTGGTAAAGCCCAGTTTGGCGGTCAGCGTCTTGGAGAAATGGAGGTTTGGGCCATGGAGGCTTATGGAGCGGCTCATGCTTTACAGGAATTTTTAACTGTAAAGTCGGATGATATGGCTGGAAGGACTCGCATGTATGAAAAGATTGTAAAGGGCCAAAATATTTTGGAACCCGGCATACCTGAATCTTTCAAAGTTTTAACAAAGGAATTGCAAAGTTTGGGGTTAGATATAACTCTTATAGAGGGAAAAACTAGTAAATAATGAATTCTTAATAAATCGAATTCGTCATACTTAATTGTAATTAAGAATGTGTATATTAAGGATAAGAATTTGGAAACTTTATACGACTTTTTCGCAAAACCTATAGACCCAAGGCTTTATTCCGGTGTGAAAATCGGACTAGCCTCACCGGATCAGATTCATCAATGGTCTCACGGAGAAATTAAAAAACCGGAGACAATTAATTATAGAACGTTTAAACCTGAACGTGATGGCCTTTTCTGCGCTAAAATTTTTGGTCCTACAAAGGACTATGAATGTAACTGTGGTAAATACAAGCGCATGAAACACAGAGGAGTAACATGTGAAAAATGCGGCGTTGAAGTAATTCAATCTAAGGTTCGCAGAGAACGTATGGGTCACATTGAACTCGCTACTCCTGTTGCACACATATGGTTTTTTAAAAGCCTTCCTAGCAAGATGGGAAATCTTCTGGATTTGACACTTAAAAATTTGGAAAAAGTTCTTTATTTCGACAGCTATATTGTAATCGATCCGAAAGATACCGATCTAAAACGTTGTCAGCTTTTTTCAGACGATCAATATCATGAAGCACTTGAAACTTACGGAACAAAATTCAAAGTAGGAATAGGCGCAGAGGCTATTAAAGAGTTGCTGGAAGATATCGATTTTGAAGCCATAAACAAAGAACTTAGGAGTGAAATTAAACTTACAAAATCAGCAGCAAAACGGTTAAAACTGTCCAAACGGCTTAAAATCATAGATGCGTTCAGACTGTCAGGATTAAAACCCGAATGGATGATCATGACTGTTATTCCCGTTCTTCCTCCCGATTTACGTCCACTCGTTCCTCTTGAAGGCGGAAGATTTGCTACTTCTGATCTTAATGACCTTTATCGCAGAGTAATTAACCGCAATAATCGTTTGAAACGACTTATTGATTTAAATGCTCCAGATATTATTATTCGTAATGAAAAACGGATGCTCCAGGAATCGGTAGATGTTCTCTTTGATAACGGAAGGCATGGCAGGGTTATTACCGGAACAAATAAAAGACCTTTAAAATCACTAAGCGATACTTTAAAAGGCAAGCAAGGACGCTTTCGCCAGAATCTTTTAGGCAAGCGAGTAGATTATTCAGGTCGTACTGTTATAACAATAGGGCCGAACCTCAGGCTTCATCAGTGTGGATTGCCAAAGAAGATGGCTCTCGAATTGTTCAAACCTTTTGTTTATTATCATCTTGAGCAAAAAGGACTCGTCTCTACGGTAAAAAGCGCAAAAAAAATGGTTGAGCGTGAGGCTCCGGAAGTTTGGGATATTTTAGATGATGTTGTAAACGAGTACCCGGTTTTCTTAAACCGAGCTCCAACACTCCATAGATTGGGTATTCAGGCATTTGAACCTACCCTGACCGAGGGAAAAGCCATCCAGCTTCATCCGCTTGTTTGTACTGCATTTAATGCCGACTTCGATGGAGATCAGATGGCTGTTCACATTCCCCTTTCGGTTGAATCACAAACAGAAGCGAGAGTATTGATGCTGTCAAGCAACAATATACTTTCCCCGGCTAATGGAAGCCCGATTATTGTTCCAAGCCAGGATATTGTTCTTGGTATCTATTATATGACAAGCGAGATAAAAGGATCCAAAGGCGAAAACAAAATATTTGCCAATCCGGGTGAAGTTCGGTCTGCTTATGATTCTAATGCTGTCGATCTCCATGCGAGAATTACAGTACGGATGAACGAAAAAAGAGTGGATACAACAGTGGGGCGTATTCTTCTTTGGGAGATCATACCACAAGATAACATTACCGTAATGCGCCATATCATGGTTTCTGAAAAAGATATTGCAGAACATGTTATCGACGATATCCAAAACGGTGCAGTTTTTACCGATATGGTAAAAAAATACTCTGAGAGTCAAAATAAGGAAAATGAAGGTATTCTCGGCATCCTTAGAAAAGATGAATTTAAAAGATTATTTCGCATTGGTGATGAAGACGTTGATATGATTTTCTCTTTTAAGAAGGGAGAAATTAGCAATATAGTCGAATCAGATGGTACATATCATATTTTTGAGATAATAGATAATCGCCCCGAGATACCTTTTGATAAGGTAAATAAAGTAATGGACAAAAAGGCTCTTCGTGAGCTTGTAGATTATGCTTACAGGAATCTTGGACCAAAAATAACAGTTATAATCGCCGACAGGTTGAAGGATATAGGTTACAAATATTCAACAGAAGGGGGGCTTTCCATTTCAATTGATGCAATGATCATTCCTTCTGCTAAATGGGATATTCTGAAAAATTCAGAAAACCAGGTGACGGAAATTGATCGACAATACACGGAAGGCCTTATCACCCAGGGTGAAAAATATAATAAAGTTGTAGATATATGGGCAAAAGCAACAGATGATGTGGCAAATGAAATGATGAGTGCCATGAAAAGTACACCTATAGCTTATACAGAAGATAATTCTGCTTCGAATACAAAAAAACAGCCTGTTGCTAAGGAAAGTTTCAATCCCATTTATATGATGGCAAATTCAGGTGCAAGGGGCAGCAAAGATCAGATGCGGCAACTTGCAGGGATGCGCGGCCTAATGGCGAAACCATCAGGAGAGATAATCGAAACACCCATCACGGCTAATTTTAGAGAGGGGCTTTCAGTGCTTCAGTATTTTATCTCAACTCATGGCGCAAGAAAAGGCCTTGCTGATACTGCTTTGAAAACCGCTAACTCGGGATACCTTACCAGGCGACTTGCAGATGTAGGACAGGACTGCATGGCAACAGAAGAAGATTGCGAAACGATGATGGGTGTTGAGGTTGAACCATTGATGGAGGGAGGAGAAGTCATACAGCGTCTGGGTGAACGTATTTTGGGCCGCTTTACTGTTGAAGATATAATTGATCCGTTTACAGATGAAATTTTAGTTAATGCAGGAGAAGAGATTGACGAAGAGGCAGTAAAGCTAATCGAAAATGCAGGAATTACAACTGTAAAGATCAGATCTGTTTTGACATGCAATGTAAAACATGGTGTTTGTGTCAAATGTTACGGAAGGGATCTTTCCCATGGGGGTCCCGTTGAAATAGGCCAACCGATAGGAATCTTATCTGCTCAATCTATCGGTGAACCCGGGACCCAACTGACCATGCGTACGTTTCACATTGGTGGAACGGCAAGTCGCAGGGTTGAACAGGCAGATATTAGGGCGAGAGTAGAAGGGACGATAAATTATATCGACCTTAATGTTGTTAAAAATGCGGAAAATAAATTAGTTGTAATGAATCGTCGAGGTGGTGAGTTTGCCATTAACAGTAAAACAGGACGAGAACGCGAACGGTTTCCTGTGATTTATGGTGCTCATATAATGGTAAAGAATGGACAGAAAGTGAAACCAGGTGATATTCTTGCAACATGGGATCCTTTTACAACGCCGATTATTACTGAAGTTGACGGAATTGTTAAATTTGGTGATATTGTGCCCGGTACGACCTTACAGGAGAAAGTAGATACTGTAACCGGTAAATCAAGCCGAACAGTTATTGAATCCAAAAACGCTGAAGTACGTCCAAGAATTTCTATAAAAGATAAAGACGGAAAAACTACAAAGCTGCTGAAATCTGTTGGTGTTGCTCGCTACGAACTTCCTGTTGACGCAATTTTATTGACCGAAGAGGGCGATGAAATTACGGCCGGTGACGTTATTGCAAAGTTGCCGAGGGCTACAACCAAGACAAAAGATATTACAGGCGGCCTTCCGAGGGTGGCCGAGCTTTTTGAAGTACGTAAACCCAAAGAGACTGCCGTGTTAAGTGAAATTGACGGATATGTGTCAATCTCAAAAAGTACAAAAAAAGGAAAACAGAAAATAACGGTAACGCCGGTGGATGTCGGTGAGGAAAAAAAATATCTGATTCCACGCGGCAAACATATAAACGTATATGAAGGAGATTACGTTAAGGCTGGTGAGCCTCTTATAAGTGGCGCGGCTATCCCACAGGATATTTTAAATATTAAGGGTGAAATTGCGTTGGCCCGCTATCTTGTTGATGAAGTTCAGGAAGTATACCGTTTGCAAGGTGTCAGGATAAACGACAAGCACATTGAGGTAATTGTGCGACAGATGATGAGGCGTGTAAGGGTAATTGATATTGGTGATACGGATTTTGTTAGTGATTCGCAGGTTGATAGGGTTGTATTTGGAGAAGTTAACAATGAAGTAATCAAAAAAGGAGGTAAACCTGCTACTGCCGAACCCCTAATATTAGGTATTACTAAAGCATCATTAAGCACTGAAAGTTTTATCTCTGCAGCTTCATTCCAGGAGACTACCAGAGTTCTAACGGAAGCAACTATTGCCGGGAGTGTTGACTACTTATTGGGTCTTAAGGAAAATGTTATTATGGGAAAAATGATTCCTGCTGGTACCGGAGTTGCTGAATATAGTAAGATTGAAGTTGATCATCAAAATTAATTTGCAAATAAGCTAATAACACTTGACAATGGGAAGCTAAATGTATAGATGAAGGAGTTTTGCTAAGACACGATGAATTATTAAAAATGAGACCTTTGCAAAACGCCCCCTTTTGCCCAATTTCTGTGTTAGGCTCAAATTTTAATCCTCAAAATACTCAATGTATACCTGTGGTTAAAATTTTCGCCTGCCCCTCCGGGGCGTAGGCCCAACGGGCCGGAGGCTTGAACTTGAATAAAATTGAACATTTTTCAAAGGTTTCATAACATGAGGAAAATATGCCGACTATTAATCAGTTAGTAAGAAAGGGAAGAAAACAAATAAAGAAAAAAACCAGCACTCCGGCCTTAAAAGGGGCTCCCCAGAAGAGAGGAGTATGTACACGTGTATATACATCAACTCCCAAAAAACCCAACTCTGCTTTACGAAAAGTAGCCAGGGTCAGGTTGACCACCGGTATGGAGGTTACGGCATACATTCCCGGCATAGGCCATAATCTTCAGGAACATTCGGTAGTACTTGTTAGGGGAGGACGTGTAAAGGATTTGCCTGGAGTAAGATATCATATTGTAAGGGGAACACTTGATACACTTGGGGTTGAGGATCGAAGAAAGGGTAGATCCAAGTATGGTGCAAAAAAGCCTAAATAATAACAACTAACAAATAAGATATTATCAATGGTGTGACAAATGCCGAGAAGAAGAGAAGTTCCTGAACGACCTATTATACCAGATCCAAAGTATAATAATAAACTGGTTTCAAAGTTTATAAAATCAATGATGCATGATGGCAAGAAAAGTATAGCAGAGTCGTTACTATACAATGCGTTTGAAATTATACAGGGAAAAACAAACGAATCACCTTTAAAAATATTTGAAAAAGCTATTGATAGTGTAAAGCCAACAATTGAGGTGAAATCACGGCGAGTTGGTGGGTCAACATATCAAATTCCTACAGAAATTAGGCCATCCAGACGAACGGCTTTAGGGATTAGGTGGATTATTCAATATGCACGAAATCGTACGGAAAAAGGGATGGCAAGCAAATTGGCAGGTGAGCTTTTAGATGCAGCCAATGGTAGGGGCACTTCTATTAAGAAAAGGGAAGATACACACAAAATGGCTGAGGCAAACAAAGCATTTGCTCATTACCGTTGGTAAAATTAAATGCCAAGCGCAAAGGGTAGGATGTTTTACTTTAATTTATACTCTTTGTTATTTTTCAAAAGGAGGACCTTAAAATGGCTAAGGAGAAGTATGAGAGGACGAAGCCACAT
>CAZLRK010000095.1:0-13958 GCA_964561845.1 uncultured Desulfobacterales bacterium
AACTTGCTTCGACCTTTCTCTATTTTGGTGTTGACAATTCAGAAACGGGCCAATATAAAGATTAACTCAGAAATTCAGAACAATAAAAAACGGAACATTTTAGCCTTATGAAAGTAATTAAAATAGATAGCTTCAAAAGTAATTTAATTTATTCGCTATGTCTCCTTAATTCTTCTCATACCCAGCCCCATGAGCATCATCGCTAACCAACCGATTTCCTTATGCAGTGTTCGGCTAAATATCCCTGCTGCCACGGTTATTGTGAAAGCCCCAAAGCAGGCTACCCATATCCATTCTATATTATCGTAACTGGGTTTGCTGCGAACTATGGCTATTGCTATGAATGTTAGAAAAAGAGTGAGGGTTATTAGCCCTAATAAACCTTCTTCAGCCCACTTTGTTAAAAGTAAGTTATGAGCATCACGAGGCACCTCCGTAGGTGAAGCTACCTTAAACGGTTTTTTAAATCGCAGCTTATCCATTTCAATGCTGGCAAAATTATAAGGACCGATGCCAAGCAATGGATGCTCCCCTTGTGTAGCCTGTACATATCCTATCAGCATGAATTCAAACCGAACAACATCATTTTGTATTAAGTCATTCAAACTTGGCCGGCTAAGGTTTATCCTCGCATGAACAAGATGTTTAATCCTATTCGTCACTTGAGGTAGGTCAACAAAAAGTAATATAGAAGATATTACAACAGCAGTAAAAACTGTTGAGATTCCTAAGATACTTAAAAATTTTTTATTTCTGATAAATGTTATGCTAAATAGTATACAGGCAACTATGAATCCAAAGACAGCACTTCGATTTCCCATTACAAATAGGCAGGGTAAAAAGAGCAAAACACAGCAACCGAGGATTATACGGGCCTTTTGGCTAAAACCGGATACATTATCCAACATAATGCTAAATAAAAGAAATGTAATAATACTAAGATATGTTGCAGCTCTATTGATTTCTCGGATTGTAGGAAATTCAAAGTTTGCATTATATCCGTTTAGCCATTCCCACAATCCCCAAGCAATCGCGATGGTTGTAGATCCAATTAATAACCAGGCTATAGATTTTATTTGGGTTTCTTTGTGGTGGTTTCGATACGCTACCCAGAAAATGAAGGCAAGGCACGTAGTGTGTCGGAACCCGGCTAAACCTTTTGGAAGTGGCCAGTTTATGATTGTGCTTGCCAAAGAAATTAGGCATAGAATCAATAACAACCACTCAAATATATCCGGCTTCCTCCATTTAATATCTTTCTTTGTTAACCGCCATCCAACTGCACCAATAAATAAAATGGCAAGGGCGATATTTTTAGGAGTTTCTAATATGGGTAGAAAAAAAGCTAATAAATATAGACCCACTAATTCAACATGGTAAAACCATTCTTCGATTTTTGAGCGTAACATTTAACCTCTTCTGGTATGCATTCTTAACTTTTATTTGAAAGACATTAAAACCAGCAGTCATCTATACGGCTGAATTCAAATCTTCCAAACTGCACTCGAATTAAAAATATTATTTAAAATTTTCTTTTATTTGCTATAATAATGTTTTAATTTCAATATTGAAAGGAAATAATTAAAATTATATGCATTGCGAATCGTTTAGACTTATTTATCATCTCATTGATCCGAAATCAATTTTTCTTTGCGGATTTTCAACAGGGCTTGGTGATTGCCTCATGCTTTCAGCATTATTACCTCATCTTAAAATAAAATATCCGGATCGAAAAATTATTGTAGAAATTGCACGGCCTGAATTGTTTAAAAATAACCCATATGTGACTTTTACCACTACAAAGCATTATAAAACAACAAAACGCCACATTAAACCAAGGTATCATGTAGAACCTAAAACAAATAAACATATGATAGAACAATTATTAGAACATATTTGCGTCAATTCGAAAGGAGCGCCGGAGTTATATCTCAACAAGAACGAAAAAATAAACGCAAGAAACAAATATCCTTTCCCCTATATAACAATTTGTGCTCAAGGAAAAGGGGGGTTTACCAAAAATAGAAAAGAATGGGGAGTTGAGAGGTTTCAAGAACTAAGAGATTTGTTTCCTGACTACAAATTCATACAAAGTGGGAGCAAAAACGATTATCTTTTAAAGAACGTTATTGACGCCAGAGGAATGCCAGTTCGGGAATTCGCTGCTGTCATTTATAATTCTCTTTTTTTTATAGGCCCTGAGGGTGGTTTAATGCACCTTACAAAATCTATAAATAAAAGATCAGTTATTTTATATGGAGGTTTTCTTAAGCCTGAAATTTCAGGTTATGCGGAGAATCTAAACATTGTTTCGAGCCCTGAGTGTTCCCCTTGCTTCTATTCTAGCGGTGAATATAAGTCTTGTAGCACTATGAAATGCATGAAATCTATTACGCCCAAAATAGTGTATGAAAAGATAATTGAAAATTTTCAGAACGAATTAAATTTAGATTTAATTTGAAGAGAATTATCAAGGGAAAAAAGATGGTTTTTATCGAACATTTTCTTTTACTATGTTATATGCTGTCTCAGGAGTTAATTCTTTCATACATTTAAAATGACCCTTTGGACATTTTTTATCCCCATGCAGTGAGCAGGGAGAACATTCCACACCTTCATATAACAGTATCGAATCTTCGTCATATTCAAACATACCGGGATCTGTTGGGCCAAATATCACAAAAACTTTAGTGCCCACGCCTCTTGCTATATGAAACGGTCCGGAATCATTTGTTATGGTATATTTCGACCTGGATATCAGGGCTCCGCTTTCTTTTAAACTCAATTTTCCGGCAAGGTTCACACATTTATCGCCGATTTCCTTTTTTATTTCTTCAAAATCATTAAAATCGTCTTTCCCTCCTATCAACACAATTTTTTCTTGGAATTGTTTTCCCAGTGCAGTAAAATATTCCTTAGGCCATCTCTTTGTATTATTAGCGCCACCTGGCGCCATAACCACAAAATTTTTAAATTCCTTTAATTTTTCTATACTTTTATTTTTAAAATCAAATTTTAATTTTTCTTCTGAATAATACACTTCAAGTTCGTTCAAGGGTCGAAAATAGTTTTTAACTATTGTATCGTCCACATGATATTTTATCATTCTAAGTTTAACTAATAAAGTTTTCCACCATGATCTTTTCTTATACCTAAGAACTTTTTTTCCAATAATTTTTGAGATTAAAATGGATCTTATTTTAGAATGAAGGTCTATAATTAAATCATATTCTTTTGCTTTCAATTCTTTAGAAAACCTGATAATCCCGGCAATACCTTTATATTTTTCTTTCTTAAATATTATTAAGTTATCAATATTTTTGTTTCCGCTTATTGCGTCCTTAAATTTATCCATAACCAAAAAATCAAGTTTAACATCCGGGAATTTGGCCTTTAGTGCCTCTAATACAGGTGTAGTGAGTATTATGTCACCAATGGAACTCAGTCGTATTACTAAAATTTTCAATATATTAGTTTTTTCTCCTATATTTTTTCTTAAACCTTCGCCAGGCCCAATATATTTCACTGTATTTTTTAGCAATTTTATAGGACAGCATATCTTTTGAAAGATTGAAATACTTATTAATGTTCTCGGCGCTCTCTTCAAGGTACAAATATTCATAAGTCCTGGAAATATTTCCCAGTAATGCTTTTTTAGGATTACAATCTATTGTTATTATTTCCTTCCCGTTATATAAAAAATTGCGAATTTGAGGATCTCCATGCAAAATATTTTTTGCATGTATTTCTTTAAGCTTTTTTACAACTTTGGAATAATTGTTCTCATCACATCTTTCTCCCTCTTCATATTTATATAGTAGCCAGGAATCAAACACCATGCCAAAAACTCTTTTTTCAACGGCCATTAGAGGAGTATTAGTTTTGATGCCCATATTGTTCAATTTCTCCATATTTAAAATACTCTTAAAAGCTTCTCCTTTTCTGAATAACGTAGTGAATCTTATCCACTTTCTACGATTTTTTTCTCTTGGAGATTTTAAAATTATTTGCTTATCCAAATAATGAATAAGTAAAACTAAACTCCTTTTATTATTCTTAATCTCTTTTATAATATTTATCTCTTTATAATTTATAATATTATCTAAATAATCGAGTAATCTTTTGTCACCATTATAAAGAACATTCCACCCTTTATATTTATCTTGTATCATTTGCATACTTTATTTGACTTGACGAAAAAAACCTATTTGACATATGTTATGCAGGTTTTAATCTTTTTTATTATTTCATTTCCAACACTGATATGAACGATCACTATCTACTTTTTGCAAATGTGTCTTACTCTTTATCTATCCTCAGGCCCTTACAGGATGCCGTTAATCAAAGAGGAGGCACCGCAGCCTGGTTTCTCCATGGATTGGATGCTTCTCTGCTACATGATAATGAGAAGCTTTTAGAAACAGTAGACGAAGTCAAACGATTCAATCCCAAGGCGATTTTTATTCCAGGCAACTGGGTACCGGATTTTTTCCCCGGTGTAAAAGTAGAAATATTCCACGGCTTCGGAATTGAAAAAAAGGGACACTTTGATATCCGGGGATTTTTTGATCTTTATTGTACTCATGGTCCATTAACCACACAACCTTTTAAAAAACTTGCCCATAACCATGGATTCTTCCATGTCATTGAAACCGGCTGGTCAAAAATAGATTACTTATTTCAATATAAACCGGAAAAAGTTTGGAAAGAGCTTAACAATATTAAAAAGCCAATAATTTTATATGCCCCGACATTCAGCCCTTCACTCTGTTCTGCGACTACCCTTAAAGAAACTATCGACACACTGGTTAAAAACGGCCGTTATCATTGGATAGTTAAATTTCACCCATTAATGGATAAGGATCTATTTAATACATATCGCCAATTGGAAGGAAAAAATTTACAGGTTGTGGAAAATCCGGACATTATTCCTTATCTTCACGCTGCTGATGTCATGCTTACCGATACATCTTCCGTTGTTACAGAGTTTCTCTTACTTGATAAACCTGTTGTAACTTTCAGGACAAGATTTCCAGCACCACATATTTTGGATGTTACAAAACCGGTTGAACTGGAACCAGCGCTAAATAAAGCCTTACAACATCCTGATGAATTTATGAAGGAAGCAAAAAAATTCATTAAACAAATGCATCCTTATATGGATGGTAAATCTAGCCATCGCATTTTGAATGCCGTTGATGATTTTATTGCACATTACTCTTTTAAGCTAAAACCTAAACCATTGAACCTTTGGCGAAAACTGCAAGTGCGGCAGCGATTAAAATATTATCACTTAAAGTAAAGACACGGACTCATAAGATACGGCTTTTATTTTACTCGATTTTCCCCGCTCTCTTTTTCCAGTATTTTGGGATAAATAATATTTACAGCTCGATTGAAATGCTTTTCGTTGTCAATTTCCGTCCAGACCAGATCATTGATTTTATCCACCTTAATGGGATTTTGCTGCGAAAGTTTTGTCAGAGCGATTTCATACTCAATCTTTTTCAATAAAGTTTCATCCCTCTGAAAAAGCGAACATACTTTATGGAATGTTTCTACTGAAATTTTCGATATTCCAACCAATTCTCCAGATATTCTTTTTAAATCATCTTTATTTTTGGACATATTGATAAGCATCATATTTTGATCCGTTTCAATATAGACCTCGTCTGTGGAATTGGTTTTTCCGCTTGCAAGAATAATGTCATTTAAACTGCGATTTTGTAGATGAATAATAGCTCTTTCTTGATAAAGCAAATCCGATTCTAAAAGTAAAAAATCTTCATCGATTATGTCTTGCATATTGTATAGCGTATAAAAGCTTTGGGTGGTTTCATATATAGTATTTTGTTTTGTAACAACAGGATATTTTTCCGACAGTTTTTCATAATACTTCGAACAATAACCAGTGCCTATAATAATTTTCTCAATATTATATTTTAACAAGATCTTAATCGACCGTTCTATTAAAGACTTGTTGTCTATTTCCAGAAAACCTTTTGGTTTGCCGTTGGTAAATTGCCCGAATCTTTTGCTAATACCTGCTGCTAAAAATACTGCTAATTTTACCATTTTAAAATTTAATTACCTTTGAAGTGGCTTTGTTTTCAAACAGTTAAAATATTACCTAATTCCAATTCTATCGAGCCCCGCATGGCGGGATCTACGCAATGCTCCGACAAGCTTCGGGGAATTATGCCCTACAGATTTCACCCAGCGCATCGAGTGATTAGAGTAATCTGTGTAATCTGCGAAATCTGTGGATTAAAAACCCTTTTCAGCAATGGCACCGTCGTCAAGGCTCGGTTCATAATTTTTATCAGGAATTCTCCAATTGCCGTAACGGATATTGAGATACTCTTCAACATTACATGGAATAGGGACATCTCTTCCTTCCCAAGCTATGCTGTCGAGGTTATCATAAAATTTATCTGCTATGTGTTTAAATGCTCCACAATCTATCCAATGATAATGGCTATTAACTTTATATTTTACGAATAAATCTATATGAAAATTAATATGGATTAGTTTTTCCCACGGTGTTCTAACTTTTATATCCCAAATATCACCTGGTAGCCAGATACTATTTACAGTTTTTTTTCTTACAAGATATTTTGGAAAAAATTTATACCAATTCTTCACAACTTTTTCAGCAGATTTACCCGAGATCCCAATATCTACATCGTGATCCCACGGTATTAATTCTCCATCACGAATAATCCCTAAGAGTGTCCCATCATCTATCCAATGTCTGATATTAAGCTCTTCGAAAATATTCAGGATATCAAAAAGCATATCCTTCATTCGGGTGAGATAATCTCCCTTTAATTTGATTTGTTTTACCTCTTTATACCAGGGTTTAGGCAGACTTACGATTGGTTTTTTCGGTATTGTTTTGATAATATCGTCACTAACAATCGAGAGATCATTGATACGGCTGAACCAATATTGCTGAGGAATTTTCCAATCACCATATCTTTGTTGTAGATAGTTTTCCACATTAGTGGGAATAGGATATTCTCTTCCTTCCCAAGCTATGCTGTCGAGGTTATCAAAAAAATGCGAATTTACCAATTTGCAGCTTCTGTTGTCTATCCAGCGATATTTATCATTAATTTTAAATTTAATTACTAAAACTATTTTTAAAGCAGCTTCACTAGATTTTTCCCAACTTCTTATAATCCCAACCCTGGTGATATTACCCTCTATCCACTCTCTCCCAGAAGCATTTTTAATTTTTTTAAATCGGTATTTTGGAGCAAATACTTTCCTAAGAGATAAAAATTTATTTAAATCCTCTCCTCTAATAGCAATGTCAACATTATTATGCCATGATAAGTGGTTTTTCTCTCTTATCATTCCTAGTAACGTGCCGGAATCGAGCCAATATGGAATCTGATATTTTTCTAGAATATTGGCAACGTCCCGAAGCATCTTTCGTTGCAGTTTTTCTTTATTTGCCACAAATCCTCCAAAAGTTATCTAAATCATTTATGTATATATAACTATTCAGCCATCGAGACACGTATAAAAAAGAAATTTTTTTTATAATCTTGGTGTCTTAGTGCCTTCGTGGCTTCCTGTTTGTATCACGGTCTAAAACTCCAAAGTACTTAAAAAGTCAATAGCGCGCTGGGTACTTTGCCCGTCATTAAAATAAAAACAGTTGTTCCGCAGTTCCTGATATTCGTCTTCCTTGGATCCTTGCTTCTCGAAACTTCGTTCAATTAGCGCAAACATATTAACAGATTCATCATAAAACTCGGCTATATGATCTATTTTCAGAAATCCAGGCATCCTGTGTGCGTTTTTAAAATCATTTTTAATCACAATTATAGGTTTGTCGGTTATAAGATATTCATATATAATTGTGGACATATCGCTAATAAGCAAATCGGAGATAAAAAAGTCTTCCATTGTGTCATGCCTAACTAAATCTGCGGGATTGGAAAAATAAATATTTTTCATTCCTTCTTTTTTTACCCAACGTCGCATTTTTGGTATATGCATACGGTCATGACCATGGGGGCGAATGATTAAGTTATAATAAGGGCAAAGCTCCTTGCATAAACGATAACCATATTTCAAAAGGGTCCCATCCCCCCAGCTCCATGTGGGAGCATACAGAATATTTAGCCGCTCACGGTCTTTAACGCCTAAATTATCTAAGATCTGTTCTCGATCAATATTGCCATTAACATAATCATCAAAACGCATATTCCCAATCTTAATCAGCTTGTTATCAGGAATAGCCACATTCATATCCTCCATCATTTTCAATTGCTTAGGACCGGCAATAAAATAATAATCAAATGCCGCCACTTTCTCTGGGATGTCTTTCCCATAGTCGGGCTTATCACCGCTGCCGTGGCCTGTGAAGATTGTTGTAATATTTCTGTTGTCAGGATGAAATCGGATAGCTGAAGGGGATATAATAACACCCTGCCAGTTGATATATTCACGTGTATCAAAAATTTTAACTGGAGGTGTCTTTAAAAATGTCCGTTTATCTTCAAGTCGGCTTGCGCCTCTCATATATTTTTTAAACTGAACCCACCTCCGAAAGTTCCTTGCCAGAAACGTACCTCCAAAATCCTTGTATAATGGCAGTATGAAAGCAATTTGATAGAGTTGACTATATGAAAAAAATAATTTATCCTCTTTTATCATCGGATACATTCAGAGTCCATAACGCTGCATATTTATTAAAGGTATACTGCCAATAAAGCACGGCCATCAGAAGGCCTCTACGACCATCTAAAAAACCCAGTCTGATAAAATAGACACTAAAAAACATCCAGCAGGCATGGATCAGTGCCTTTGTAATTCCTGACTTTTTCCCCTCATCATGCCGCTGCTTTGCCCAAAACCATGAATATTGAGCAAATTTATTCAAACCATGCAACATATTTCGGTGGGTAAAATGCAAAAGCCTACCATTTAATTTCCCGATTTTACCTTTAGGAAGAATAACCCCTTCATGAACTTCGTCATCTGAAAAACGTGTACCCTCTCGCCTAAACAACCGCAAAGGAGCTCGACCACTCCGTCCAAAATCAAGGCGTTCGCCATAAATATGAACTCCCCATGGGATACGAAATGCAATTTCCTCGGGATTACAATTAAGGCGCCGATCAATATCTATCCTCAATTCCGGAGTAACTTGTTCATCTGCATCAATAGACAATACCCAATCACCGGAAGCTTTTGCCAGTGCCCTGTGTTTCTGTTTACCATAGCCTGGCCAATCCGTAACAAAGATTTTATCAGTGTATCTTTTAGCTATTTCCACAGTCCGGTCAGCGCTTCCACTATCCAACACAATGATTTCATCGGCCCACCCAGCTACCGATTCAAGACAAGCTTTAATCCGATCCTCTTCATTCTTGGTGATAACCGTCACCGATAATGTCTTATTTCGAGACAAACCGACGGATTTCTTGCGATATTTATGTTTGAAAAATTCGTATAAAGTCATTTTACAAAAGACTTTGATCGTTAATGGACATTAATAATTTCACTCAATCCAATCCATATGTCCCTGTTAATGTCAAGATAAATTTATGCAAGCAGCATTTCTGAACACTTTCGGAAGTAAAAATGTTTCTTATCTACTATTTTCTTGCAATATTCTCTTATTTTTTAGATAAAAAGTAAGAGTTCACCACTGAAAGGCACGGAATATCACTGAAAATGAAAAAAAAGATTTTAGATCTCGTTAAGTCGTTGAGTAGTTGAGTAGTTAAGTAGTTGTAATGATAAGAATAATATCCGTTTTGCAAAATAATTTGACAATCACCCGTTTGAAAATATTAACATATTGATTTAATTATAATTCTTTTCCTACTCAACCACTTAACCACTCAACTATTTGACGATGTCTGCAATTAGAGGAGCGCAAATGAAAATTGTAATTTTAGCGGCAGGAATCGGATCAAGGCTCCAAAATCCATTGCCCAAACCATTAATTAGATTAACAAATAATAAAACCATTTTAGAGCAACAAATTGAAAATATCACGAGATGTTTTTCAATTCATGATATTGTTTTAGTTGTTGGCTTTAAAAAAGATTTAATTATGGAATCCTTTCCGGAACTTACATATATATATAATCAAAACTTTGACCAGACTAATACTTCAAAAAGCCTTTTTAAGGCTTTACAAAAATATTCACATGAGGGAGTTTTATGGCTTAACGGGGATGTGGTTTTTGAACCAAATGTTTTGACTGCAGTTCAACCATATATTTCCGAGGATATTTCATTTGTATGTGTGAATACTGCAAAAGTAGGGGAAGAAGAGGTAAAATATACTTTAAATAAAAATGGGCATATAAATACGCTTTCAAAACAGGTAAAAAACGGCCTGGGTGAAGCCCTGGGCGTCAATTATATCTCAAGCAAAGATATAAAAATATTAATCCGCTATTTAAAAGAGTGTAAGACAAATGATTATTTTGAAAAAGGTATAGAATTGGCTATTGAAAAGGGTGGAATAGATGTGAAACCCATCGATATATCCGAATTTAAATGCATGGAAATTGATTTCGAAGAAGATTTACAAAAAGCGAATAAAATATTTTAAAGGGTCCCGCCTCCCCTTTCTCTTATAAATTCCATAAGCCTACTCTTAATAAATGAATTAAACGCATCTTCATCTTCCCCAAAAGCGATCTCAATGCCAATAACCACAAGATCTATTGGCCATTTGATTTCACTTGAAATCCGAACATAATCCTTTTCCGTGGTAATGAGAAAGTCAGCTTCTGTATTCTTTGCCAGCCGGAATATGCCATCAAAATCAGCAGTCGAATACTGATGGTGATCCGCAAATTCCAAAAACCCTCTTATTTCACATTTTAAGTTTTCAAGTGTCATTCGAAAATCAGTGTTGCCGGCAATACCGGAAAAGGCAAATACTTTACGCCCCTTTAAAAATTTAAAGTTAAATGAAAATGAATCCCCTTTTTTTTTCTTTAATAATATATTCTCCCCATTTACTATTTTATAAATGTATGGATCATGATACGTCTTGTAAATTGGTTTTTTATCTGCATAGCGTTTTAGTTTATTCAAAGCGTTCTTTTCTACTTTATCTAACGAAGAATCAGACCTGGTAAATAGAAATGCATCTCCTCGTGAAAGGGAGGACATCGGTTCCCTTAAAATGCCCCTTGGGAAAAGATGCATATTGCCAAAAGGATGACTGTTATCTAAAAGCACCAGATCAATATCACGTTTAAGTTTTAAATGCTGAAACGCGTCATCGAGCACCAGCACTTCCGTTTTTAATTCTTTAACAGCATACATGCCCGCCTTATACCTATTTTTCCCTACAATTACAGGTATGTTTTTCAGCCCGGAAGCCATCATATACGGTTCATCACCAGCAGCATCCGGCCCCATGAATATTGTTTGCCCGTCACTTACGATCCCTCCCGTTTTTTCAGATAAGCCTCTATAACCTCTGCTGAGAATAGCAACTTTATAACCCAATCTCTTAACAAGCCTTGCCACATAGATTGTCATAGGGGTCTTCCCTGTTCCTCCCACTGTTAAGTTACCAATTGATATAACAATACACGGCAGCCTCTTTACAGATAAAATTTGATTTTGGTAAAAAATTTCTCTTAACCTTACAACATTTCCATAACCAAGAGAAACCATGAACAGAAGAGATCCAAAAGAAAAAAAATTATTTTCTCCAGTGCCTTTCATAATAGCTTCGATCTTTTTATTTAGAATGGCAATGTTCATGATGTTATCGTGCTCAATCTCCCTTTTCCTTTTATATAGAGTAAAAAGCCAATTGCGCTGAATAATACAAATACCACATGGAAAACAGCAATAATTTCACTGCCATTAAAAGAGCCGAAAAGCATGAAAAGCGATTCTGTAAACGCTTCCCCCGAACCTATTCCTCCTGGCCCAATAGGAATCGCGTTTAATATTAAAGCTGTTGGCGCCAAAAAGAGATAGTGCACAAACCGCAGTAAAGTTTCGTCAGCTGCTCGCCCAATAAAGTACAGACCTATAATGAGCGGAAACTGACCTATAAAGGAGGTTGCGATTGCTTTAAAGAGAAAGTTCTTTTTCTCACGAAACGAATATATAGTTGAATATAGTTTTTCAACAATTCCATGACCTGGCGGCTTGGTTGTAACCCACTTTACGATATGCGTGTTACGAAGGCGCTTATTTAAACATAGCAAAAAGCCAGTAAGCATAACAATGGCAAGGCTTATAACGATACAACCTAAAAGTATTAAGTTACTTATTTGCTTGGAGTCTTGTAAAAGTTGTGTTTTTAAGATCAGGACACCGCCTATGGCGACAGCGGCCGTTAATAACATCGTAAAAAGACCCAGGACTCTATCCATAACAACGGTAGTTACGGCCGCGGTTCTTTTATCGTTCAATCCCTTTGTTATGTAGTACGCCTTAATGATATCCCCGCTTACAGCTCCGGGAATAACCGTACTGAAAGCATATCCTATGAAGGAAAGCCGCATAATCATTCTAAATCCGGGTTGAATATCAACAGCATTTAAAAGGATCTGCCAGCGAAACATCGAAATAATGACACTAGTTAAGAAAAAAATCGCAGCAGCCCAGGTCCACCAGCGAACAATCATCTTTTGTACTTTTGCCAGGTCAAGTACATCCAGGTAGATAAGTAAGATAAAGATAAGAACAACTAACGATATACGTGTTATCATCCACAATAATCCGGCAAATGATGAAGATTCCTTTCTTTGGATCATTTAATTGTCACTCCCAAAATGGTTAGTCTGCATTCAGCAAGGTATAAATAGCGAAACTTAAAAAAACAAAGTTTGCAGCCCAGGCAGCAATAAAAGGAGGAAGCATTTCCCCGTATCCGATTGACAAGCAGAAACTATGGAATACCCAATAGAAAAAAGCTATGCCGATCCCATAGGCTATGCTAACAAATATATTTTCCATTCTTTTGCCTCTAACCGCAATACCCGTACCAAGTATACACAGGATAACACAAACAAGGGGTAAAGCTAATTTGGCAAAAAGATCTACCCTATATATCGTAGCATCGTATCCTTCTTCTTCAACCTTTCTTATATATGTAAGAAGTTCCTTAAAACTCATCTCTTCAGGTTTTTTAATCACCCGTTTTAAATCTTCAGGTAAAAAATCAAGTTGTTTAATAATTTTATCATGGAATGTTACAGCAGGATTCTTATTCTTTTCTTGTAAATCTTGTTCCATTAATTCATATAGGACCCATTTCCCCTCTTCAAAAACACCACTTTTTGCATCAATTCTTCTGATTAACCTGAAATCCTTATCAAAATAGTAAAACGTAGCACCATAAATACTTTTAATCACAGGATTATAATATTTAATGTGAGTTATGAGATGGTTGCCTTTAATCCAGATGTTCTTTTCTTCTGATGTAATAACAGTTTGCTTTTTTACATCTTGCCGCCATATTTGGTTTGCCTTAGTGATGGTTAATGGAACAATTACTTCAGATAGAAAAAAAAGAAACAGGCTGAAGAAAATTCCAATCACAAATATCGGTTTTACAAGATAATAAATGCTGCTACCACTGCTTTTTAAAGCCAGAATTTCATTATTTTTATTCATCAGACCAAAAGTAATAAGAACAGCCAATAAAATACAAACCGGGCTTACCTGTGCAATAATAAGTGGTATCTTGAATATAAAATATGTAAAAACTCTCGAAAAATAAGGACCGGCTTCAATAAAGTTCTTTATCTTTTCAAAGAAATCAACAGTAATATATATGCCGATTATCATAGTCAGAAGAATACCAAAAAATTTCATAATTTCTCTGGTCAAATATTTATAAATAATTGTCATAACTTTAATCGTTTAGGGGGTTTAATATGTTGGGATTCTAATTTCAGGGCTCCTGACCCGGCGTAAATCTGAATGCAACATATTCTATTAAA
>CAZLRK010000096.1:0-13819 GCA_964561845.1 uncultured Desulfobacterales bacterium
TTCGAATCCTGCCGGGCGCACCAGTATAATCAAGGAGTTATCTGTGAGCGGTTAACTCTTTTTTCGTTTCTGCTACCATTTGTTTTAAAAATCGTATTTTCCAGCTTGCAAGCAGCTTCCTGATTAACTGGCTTCATCAGGTGAGTATATACATTCAAAGTAACAGTGGGACTTGAATGGTCAAGAATGACTTCAAATATAGGTTTAAATAAGCTGATACAAAGAATTAATATATTATTAGTTGGTTTAAAACCAACATTTATCCTTGACTTTTTATTTTAATGACCGATAGTATTAAAAAGCTAACACCAAATGAGGCCCAAACAAAAATACGTGAGATTGCAAAGTTAGGAGATGTAATTCCTACATATCACTGTTTATTAGATAGAATGGATATCAGGAGCTATAGTATTCACGATGTTGATTTAGTTCTTAAAAAAGGCACAGTGAATGAACCTCCAGAATATGATAAATCTTACCACAATTGGAAATATAAGGTTGAGGGTAAAACAATTGAAGGTGATAAAGCCATTGTGATTACCGTAATCCTTAGCCATCGTAAGTTGCTGGCTATAACTATAATGCCAAAAAAGGAAATATAGGTAATGGAAATTAAATGTCCAAAATGTCATAATTTCATTCAAAGCAAAATCGGGAGGTATAAATATAAAGAGTCAGGTTTAAATAACGTTTTTTTGGAAAATATTCCCTTATATAAATGTTCTTGTGGTATCTCATTTGCATCAATATTTCGAGTATCGCGTTTAAATGAATTGATTGCTCAAAAACTACTTGAGAAACCAGCATTACTTAACGGCGAGGAGATTAAGTTTTTAAGGAAGAGCATGTACATGTCCTCAAAAGATTTTGCCAAAGGATTGGGGGTTGAAAAGACTACAATTTCAAAGTGGGAAAATGGCTCTCAACAACATAGAGAGGCATATGACCGGTCTATTCGGTTTTTATTTATGATTAATTCAAAAATTGAAGATGAAGAAAAAAATAGAATTATTCAAGTATTACAAGACAAAAAACTTAAAGGGTCAAATGCTGAAATTATCATAACCGCTGAAAAAGAAAAAAACGACTATGTTGTTAATTCTTTGTTAATTTTAGGAGGACTGGGACAGGAACTTCCTATAGTTTGGATATCATCCTCAAAAAAGATATTTTGGTCAAGCGCAGCTCCTCGAAACTTTGCATTGGAGCTTGCACATACAAAAAGTGATAAAATGTTTTCATCTCAAGAAGTTTTGTCAACTAAGACATCTCAAATTTCAATAAAGTTGATGTAACTAAAAGGGCAGTAAAATGGCACAAAGAAAACCAAAATTTGAATATGCAATTATTTGTGATGATATTAGGGAAGAAATTGGTAGAAAGCTTTCATATATAGGAATATATGGAAAGGATATATTGGTTTCAAAAATTCCTTACACTTTCCCAAAACTTTGTTTTGCAATTTCTTATAAAGGCGTTAAAGCCGGCAATTCATTTTCCGTGGTGCTTAAAAACCCTTCTGGCAAACAGCTTGGTGAGACCATAAATGGAAGTGTGCCAAAAGAGCTTAAAGGCAATATTCATTTTCATATGTTTGCAATATTTTCCCCTCTTAATATTACACAAGAAGGTTTTCATAAGTTGGTAATAGCCTTTAATAATGGCGGCAAGATGAAAAATGAAGTTGAGTTTGCCATAAAAAACCCTGATATAAATGATTAGTACCAGCATTTTGATTGTGATAGTTTAAGGTACTATTTCGGGCTTCATCCACATCGCCATCGGAAAGAGCATCTCTGATTGCAAAGCGGATCTTTCGAGTGCTCTCTGAAAGCCGTGCCTTAAGAGCCATGTCCATTTCATCCAAACCCCGCGGTAAACCGTCAACTTTAGGCGAAGGGACCCTGCGAACGCCAACCCCAAAAGGACTGATTGCAAAAGCCCTTCCATACCGGCTGTCAACCAGGCAAAAGCTTTTCTGGTGATCCCATAAAAATAAATGTCGATGCTCTGAACCTGGTTCCTTTATGTGGTCGATTGCCCAATTCAGATAGGCGATTTTAACCTCTTGCAGGTCAAGTTCAAAGTGTTTCCAAAATGAATCAGCAAGTCTCATGTTTTGCCTCCTATTTTACGTATAACTATCTGTATTTACTTATATTATACCAAATTTCGCTATCAATGTAAATAGGTTAACTACTTAAAATTATTATATATTTTATTCAATTACAGTTTTAGGGCTGATTTAAGGGTGTTTTTGGGTACTCTACGGGGATATTTAGAGGGTTTTTTCAATGATGGGGTAACATTAATGATGGATAGGAGAGATAAATAATATGGTTAAGAGAGGAACTTAAGGTAAGAATATGTCTTTAAAACTGGGAGGGGATTAAGAAGGCTTTGTAGTTCGGTTTTGGTGAAGAATAATTAAGAGGACCTTTAACGGCAATGTGATTCAACTCAAGGGTAAATGGTAATTATCGTTGCCAGAGGAAGTAGAAAAATCACTTTACACTTCGATTCTAAAAGTTTGATGCCACAATTTTCCAACCAACTTCAAAATACAAGATAACAGTTACGCATAACTCACAAGAAATTAATTTAATTATTCATATATTATAAGAAGTGTTTTATTATGGTATCGTTTTTATAAACATATTCATTAAGAATTTATTCACATTCTGCATGAATGTTACCTATATCGTTGACACTTTACGGAATTTTGTCTATATTCTCCTTATATAAAGTAAATATCTATTAACCAATCCATAAGAAAATAACCCGTTGAATAAAAAACCTTTATTCTGGCCTTTGAAAGTAGGTAATCATGTCAAAACTAAAAGAATTGGAACTTTTGCTGACACAGGGGAAAATTACTCGCCGTGAATTTATAACTCGTGTATCTGCTTTATGCCTCACAACCACAGTGTCTTTGGATTTTTTGAGCAGTTCGACGCTTGCGGCAACACCTAAAATAGGTGGTCGACTTAGACTAGGCTCTTCCGGCAATTCAACTACCGATTCCTTGGATAGCGCGAAATTTTATGGAATAATGCCAAGCACTGTTAATCAATGCCTTAGGAGCAACCTGCTTGAAGTCGACCATAAGGGCAATCCCATTCCCGAACTGGCTGAAAGCTGGGAAGCCACACCAGATGCTGCCAAATGGATCTTCAGACTACGCAAGGGCATTGAATTTCACAACGGAAAAACCATGGATGCAGAGGATGTTGTATATTCAATAAATCATCACCGCGGTTCACGTACAAAATCGGTTGCCAAGGGCATTATTAATCCGATCAAAGACATCAAGCCTGACGGCAAGCACACAGTGATATTCACGCTAAGAGGAGGCAACGCCGACTTTCCCTTTATCGTAAGTGACTATCACATGCCAATTATACCAGCCGGAACCAAAGGTAAAGAATATGAGAATGGTATGGGCACAGGTCCCTTCATCATGGAGGCCTGGGAGCCTGGTGTCAGGTTCTTTGGCAAACGGAATCCAAACTACTTCAAAGAGGGCCGCCCATACTTTGACGAGGTAGAGATAATCGGTATTTCTGACACAAATGCTAGAACCAATGCTTTGAAGACCGGCCAAATCGATTTCATGAACCGGTGTGAGCGCAAGACCCTTCATTTACTGGAAAGGTCTCACGGCATTCAGGTCTTGAAGCTGGAAGGGGCAAGGCATTACACCATCCCCATGCTGACTACCATAAAGCCCTATTACAACAACGATGTGAGACTGGGCCTAAAATACGCCATTGACCGTGAACAGATGGTAAAGAAGATTCTCCGCGGTTACGGCTATGTCGGCAACGATCACCCGATCCAGCGACCTTACCGGTACCATGCCGATGAGTTGCCCCAGAGAAAGTACGATCCGGAAAAGGCAAAGTATCATCTGAAAAGAGCCGGAGAACTGGATCACACCTTCAAGCTCCATACCGCCGATGCCGCATTTCATGGGGCAATAGATGCTGCCGTTCTTTACAAACTTTCTGCAGCCAAGGCCGGTATTAAAATCAAAGTCGTCAGGGAGCCGAATTCCGGTTATTGGTCGAACGTCTGGCTAAAGAAGGAATGGTGCACGTGTTTCTGGAGCGGTCGTTCGACCCCAGACTGGATGTTCTCTACAGCATATGCGGGTGATGCCAAATGGAACGACACCAAATGGAACCACAAACGGTTCAATCAACTGCTCATAGAGGCCCGTGCCGAGCTTGATGAAGCCAAGCGACGTGAAATGTATATAGAATGCCAAAGAATTGTGCGCGACGAAGGCGCTACTGTTATTCCTGCGTTTTCCCTGCAGCTTAGCGCTGCAACCAAGAAGCTCGGGTTCAAAAACGTGGCTGCAAATTGGGAGTTTGACGGTTTTAGAATCGCAGAGCGCTGGTGGTTCATTTAGTAATTCACCATCGCGCTTTCAACAAAGAGAATTCTTTCTGGACTGAAGGAAGATGAATTCGGGTTCCGAAAAACAGTAGATGTAGATCATCGACAGCACCTTTGCTGGCTTATTTCTAAAGCACAAGAGAATTCAGAAAAAAGTTAACCCATAGAAATCTTCATTGTGTTACACTTATTTTTGGGGTGCAGTTATTAAATTAATCGAATTTTATATCATCAGCTTCGGGAGCGAACCGCAAACACACAGCTTAAGATGCTGAAACCCTTGCGGCCATACCAGTAACCGTCGCCGATACCGAAGTTAAAACCCCATGCCAATGACGAATCCTTAGTCTCTCCCGACCATATCCACCACGCTGTGGTCTTCAATAACGGTGTCATGTTACGTGATCCGACCCCTTTTTTATAAAGAGATTTCAATTCTGATCTTGTGGGCATCCGCCACCCACCACCAGCAACGGTAAGATTTTCCACCCATCTTTTGGACTCATACCAGGTTGTATCTCTATCTGGACCTGCAACCCATTCAAGACCTGTCTTTTTATCATATACTACTCCTGTGGCATATGCGATTAGTATGCCACCGCGGCCCGTTACATTGGATTCCGAGTCAATGAAACTTGTTGAGGATGAAGGTTCTATCTTTTTAGCAGGCTTTTCATTCTCCCAGTGTGACAGGCGTAATCGAGAGTAAGAACGCATTTCGTCATCCTGTCGACTATATGGATTGTCTTGGGAAACAGCTGCCAGAAATCGCTGCCAAGCAACAGTTTTCTGCTTTGATGTCAAGTTCTCGCTTCCATCGATTCCCCGTACTTTCCGATAATCTTTTTCTCTGGCCTGCTGCCAATTTTTCCACTTTACTTTAGCTTGACGTTGTTTCGTTTCTGCCTTTAAAATGTCATCAAATGACGTTTCACCTTCTTCCGGCAAAACCACGTCTTCGGATGGAACCGGCTCTGTCACATGTCCACTTTCATAAGATTTGCTGTTAATGAAGAAAAACTGGCCGCCTTCATCTCCGGCACCATGAATGAATCTGCTAATCGGCGTTTGGTCGGAATTACGACACACAAGTTGCTCTACTGCAACACCCAGCTGCTTTGCAGAAAGATATGGCCGGGTATTGTCTCGCAGGGTCTTAATAAAGTAGTATGCAAAAATGCTATGCCCGTCTCTGCCACCGTCTGCAACAGGCTCCACACCGCCGGAGGCTAAAATATTCCGCGATGGTTTTTTATATTTCTCCCGAAAGTACCGATCGTCAATTTCCGTTTCAATGGCTCTGTGCTCCTTAGTAAAGCTTCCTGCAAAACATGAGTCAGACACCATTAGCACGTGCTGGACTCCCTTTTTGTCCAAGGCGGTGATGTATTTATAGATAATGTTATTTTCAAGGAAAGTAGCAGAATCTTTTGTGGCCTCAGAAGTAACCCAATATCCCGTATCTAGAAATTTATCAAAATAGCCGTGGCCAGCGTAGTAAATAAAAACATTGTCTCCCTTTTTAACACGCTGCGTTGCTAAATCACGGAATGACCTAAGGATACGTTGCTTGGTTGCTTCACCGTCTTTCAAAAGAACAATGTCCTTCTTATCAAAGAAATATTTATCTTTTAGCAGTCTTGCCACCGATTCAGCGTCCTTGACAGCGGTCTTTAAATTCTGGTGATATTTGTATTTGTTAATACCAATAATCAAGGCGTGATCATCACCAGTTGAAAACGCTTTGTGTAAAGCCTTGCCGTTAAGACTACTTGTAACCTTGATAGCGCGTTCTGCAATTACATTTCCAGTAAAAAATAAAATTACCACGACCACATAGAAACAGCCGATTAGTATCTTCTTTTTCATATCGACGACTCCTTTCTGTAAAATTACAAATTGATACTAAAAACTCATTTTCAGAGTGCAGATTGCTTGCCTATCAACATAACTTGCCTCGATCTATACCCGCTCTAAAACCGATTTCGTTCTTGCTTTCAAACAGTAATCGCAACACTACCAAATATTAATGCCAATGTCAAATTCCGGAATACAAGGATCATCATAGAGGTGGGCTTTATAGAGGGATTTGTCCTGAATCTATCCGTTTAATTCAAGACTGCAAGGGAATATGGAGATTTAAATCCCGGTAACCCTTACAGCAATCAGTCATCAACTTATATTTTATTATATTTTTAATACCCCATCCGCTTGCGGTGGGGTTTCCACTAGTTCCCTCTCCTTGGGGAGAGGGTTAGGGTGAGGGGATATAATTGATATTATCCCCTTTGATACCCTGTCCGCTTGCGGCGGGGAGCTTCATTCCATCAATTTTAAAAGTTTTTGCAAACCCTATTCTATCGTCTGAATCCCAGGTTGGTTCTGTTTTTTTAAACCAGTCAACTATCTGGTTAACTTCTACATCTGTTAATATTTCAGTCTTAGTCAACGGTTCAAGCCCATATCTTACCACTTTTTCCTCATCAGAATATTTTCTCGGAAGACAAATAATACTTAACCCAAATACACTTTGATCGTTTCCTACTCTTGGCATTGTTTTCTTAATAAACGGCAATATCTTTGATATTTTAGAGAATTCATAATAGGCATCAGGGTCTTCTTTCAATTCTTTTTCCAATTCGGCGACATCTTCTGGTGTAAACTCCGTATAGATTCTTGACATGTCCAGTGACGGTTCATGTTTTTTAAAACCAGCTTCAAATTGTTTCAAATCAAATACATCCTCATCAGCAGTTAATTCTTCCAATCTTTGTTTTGGATTTTTTCTATTCCATTCATACGTTACTGTTGCCTCATTATTTTCTTTATGTTTGTATTTGCAGAACGGGGGATAGGTCATATATTTATTTAAATACTCAACAATTTTTTCTTCATCATCCTGTCCATATAGAGAAACAATTAACCAATCTCTTTCACCATCATCATCATTTCTCGGCGGGACTGACATCCTAAAGGGTTTGCCGTTAATCTCACCGGGCCAAGGGTAACCCTCTCCAGAAACACCAACAACTACATCTAATCCCGTTTGACTTAATTCATCTTGTAGTTCGGCCCACATGACACAACCTGATACACTCATTTTAGTTCTCCTTATTTTTAAATCCATTGAAGAAAGTATCTATTGCCGACAACTTGTAGTCCTATTTTTTGACACAACCAAAATCTTTTCTAAAACCGAATAAGTCACTTGATCAGATTAACTTCGTAATTACTTCCCGATATATGTGAATAATTATTTGGTCTCATTGGTAATATTATACCAAAAAACCTTCTTGATGTACACAAGGTAACATACAGGAATTACAATAGAAAAAGTGGATGGCAAACGATGGGACAGTAAATGGCAGCAAATTGGGTGAATCTACGGGATTTTTGGGGAGGTTTTTTGGACAGATATTAAAATCTTAAATACAGATAGCGATTTAGTGAAAGAGTAGAAAAAAAGAGCTCAGAATCTAATAAAGCTCATTAAAAAACATATAAGAGATTGCCGTCGAAAAAAAGAAAAGGTTTTTGTCGTTATCATTGCCCTTTAATTCTGAATTTCCGCTTACGATTATATCCACTTTAGGGTTTGTTCATCCAAATAATTGTTTAAATTCACTGAAATTATTGACACTAAAACTCTTTACAGGGTATCTTATAGGTTAAACATAATTTATTTTTGTATGGCGAAAAATACAATAAGATTTTCCGAACCACACACTTAAGAAGTGATGGTGGTAAAAAATGAAGAAACGTAGACGTTCTATAGGATCTGTCAAAAAAGAATTAATTCGAAAATCAATAGAATCATCTCTCTGTGCTATAAGGGTTTTTAATGATCCACATGTAACTTTTAAGTCAGAAACATTTATCGTCCTCATGATAATTGCCTGGACGTATCTTTTGCACGCTTATTACAGATCAAAAGGTATAGAATATAGGTATTATCGACAAGGTCCGAAAAGGAGGATTTTCGATAGAACGAAACATGGGGCTTATAAATTTTGGGAACTGGAGCGATGTTTGAATAACAAAAAATCTCCAATTGACAGAGATACTGCAAACAATCTTCGGTTCCTCATTGGATTACGTCATGAAATTGAGCACCAAATGACAAGATCGCTTGATGATTATTTAAGTGGTCGTTACCAGGCTTGTGCGCTTAATTACAATGAATATTTAAAAAAGTTTTTTGGCAAAAAATGGGGTATTGATAATCAACTAACATACAGTATACAGTTTTTTAATTTATCAACAGAACAGATGGCAGGGCAAAAGTTAGAGGTGGAAATTCCAAATAGGCTCAAAACCTATATCGCTGAATTTGATGGAGCGTTGTCACATAAGGAATATAATAACCCAAAATATTCATATAGAATGCTTTTTAAAAGGAAGATGGTAAACCGTGCCGGACAGGCTGATAGGGTCGTTGAGTTTATTGATCCAAAATCAGAAATCGCCAAACAAATTGATAAAGAATATTGGGTAAAAAAGGAAGTTGAAAGGCCAAAATATCGTGCCAAAGATGTAGTCCTCACTGTTCAATCTGCTGGGTTCAAAGGATTTCGTATTAACCCTGAACATGTCAATATGTGGAAAAGTCAAGATGCCAAAAATCCAGGGAAGGGGTATGGAGTTGATGTGCGGGGAGTATGGTATTGGTATCAGTCTTGGGTAGATCGTTGTATCAAATTATGTACTAAGGCTGGTGATACGTATCGATATTCAAAAACTTAATTGCTTCTTTCACCAACTTCAATATCCGAACTTTATTTGAAAGAGGAATCCGAAAGTGTCCGCAAAACGGCTATTCATTTTAGCCAATTCAATAAAGAAACGACACCGTTGTGTCGCTGGACGAGAAATAACAACTGATGCCGAAGGTAGAAGTTCTTGGGGAAAATGGATTAGACCAGTGAGCACACATGATGAGGGAGCAATTACAAAAAATGAATGTCGCTTGGATGATAATTGCATTCCTAAGCTATTTGACGTAATCGAAATTCCCTTTATGCAATACGAAAATGATCCTACTCAGCCCGAGAACTGGATAATCCAAAAAGACAGTACATGGAACAAAATTACGAAAAAGAGTCTGCAGGAAGCAATTGACTTGGTGGAGTCGCCCGAAAACCTCTGGTTACAGACAAGTGTCAAACAAGATAGAGTAACATCAGATTATCTACTCTCACTTGAAAATCACCAATCTCTTTATCTAATAAAACCTGAAAATTTCAGATTTCTTATTGAGACTAAACCATGGAACGGCAAACGAAGAGTCCGAGGGCTTTTCAAGTATAACGGAGTATCATATAACTTTTCTCTTACAGATCCAGAAATTGGCAGAAAATATTTCCCCAATTTTTCAAATATTCCCGATGATATTATAAATCTTGAAGACCAAGATAACTGCTTATTGTGTGTAAGCTTAACACCTGAATTTCAAGGCTATAACTATAAAATTGTCGCTACAGTTATCGAATGTTAATTATGAATGCTGCAGATAAAGAAATGCTTTTTACAATTGGATATTCCAATTTCAAACGTGACGAATTTATCAAGCTTTTAAAAAAATATCATATTGAAGCTATTGCTGATGTGCGTTCACACCCATTTAGTAAATTTAATCCGGACTTCAACCGTGATTTTTTAAAGAGCAAATTAGGAAAGAATGATATAAAATACGTATTTTTAGGAGATGAACTTGGTGCCCGTAGAGTAGAAACGGACTGTTATGTAAATGGGAAAGTATCCTATCCCTTAGTCGTCAAGACCTCATCTTTTAAAAGAGGTATAAGTAGATTATTATCAGGAATTGAAAAAATGCGTATTGTTCTCCTGTGTGCAGAAAAAGATCCGATAAATTGTCACCGATTTATATTAATTTGCCATAATATAAAGAACCAAGTTAGAAACATCAATCATATCCTTAGAAGTGGAGATGTTGAAAGAAACCTCGAAACTGAAAATAGACTATTGAAACTTTGCAAGTTAAATAATTTGGAGCTATTCAGATCAGACGAAAATATCCTTGAAGAAGCTTACCAAAGGCAAGGTGAAAATATCGCGTATAAAGAGGATGGGGAAGTAAACCACGAGAAATCAAATGAAGAAAATTAATCTATATACAATTGGTTTCACCAAAAAGTCAGCTAAAGAATTTTTTACAAAGTTGAGAGATCCGGGTGTGAATCGTATTTTAGATATCAGACTTAATAATACCTCCCAACTTGCGGGTTTCGCGAAAAAGGATGATCTTAAGTTTTTCTTGAAAGAGATTGCTGGAATTGAATATCTTCACCTCGTTCAGCTCTCACCAACAAAAGAAATTCTTGACTCTTATAAAAAAAAGAAAATAGACTGGACCGAATACCAAAGGCAATTCACAAAAATGATGGAGGAACGACGTATTGAAACTCTTATGTCCAAAGAATTAGCAGATGGTGATTGTTTGCTGTGCAGCGAGGACAGCCCAAAGCATTGTCACAGGCGTTTAGTGGCAGAATATCTTAAAAATAAATTGGGTAATTTGGAAATAAATCATTTGTAACTAACTTAACTTAGAAACTAAAGATTCCACATTTCTTTATCAAGTTTTTGTGTGTGAATCCGTGTGTGAAAATCTGTCCAAAATCTGCTAAAATCAGCAAAAACTGACAAAGAAGTGGAAATTCGGATTCAATGATTTCAACGTCTTAGAATAAATTGAGGAGGTTAGGAAACTCAAGGGTCCTGACTTCGAATCCGTAGGCCGCAGGTTCGAATCCTGCTCCCGCAAGCGGGATTTCACGGTCTGATTTTATAAATAAAGGTGTTCAACGGGCGCACCAACTAATTTTCCAATATAACTAACAAAGGTCTCAAAGACTAAAGATGTATGACTATATAATAATTGGTTCAGGATTTGGCGGTTCAGTATCCGCTCTTCGATTAGCTGAGAAGGGATACAAAGTTCTGGTTCTGGAAAAAGGTAAACGCTATCGGACTGAAGATTTTCCGCCGACTAATTGGAATCTCAGGAAAAGTTTGTGGATACCCCAATTTGGATGTTATGGCATATGGGTTCTTTCGCTGCTAAGACATGTTTTTATTTTACACGGTACGGGTGTAGGCGGCGGGAGTCTTAATTATTGCAACCAACTAATAGTGCCGCCCGATGAAGTTTTCGATAAAAAAGAATGGGGAAAAGGCGATTGGAAAGCTAAATTAAAACCCTTTTATATTCTTGCAAAACGAATGCTGGGGGCCAATCCCAGCCCGTCGGTAGGGAATGCTGATGAAATCCTTGCGGAAATAGGAAAAGAAATCCGTGGTGATGATACTTTCCACATTAACGATGTGGGCGTTTTCTTCGGAGAACCGGACGAGGCTGTTCCTGACCCTTACTTCAATGGAGACGGCCCTGAAAGAAAAGGTTGCACTTTTTGCGGCGCCTGTATGATTGGATGCCCTGTAGGAGCAAAAAACACATTAGATAAAAACTACCTCTATTTGGCAGAAAATAAACAGGGTGTTAAGATTTTACCTGAAACCGAAGTTGTCGGTGTCAGACCCCGTGATGACGGCTATGAAGTTCTTGCCAAAAAGTCAACCGGGTTGAGGCATCCCCCAAAAAAAATTATTACTCGCGGTATTATATTTAGTGGTGGAGTTATGGGTTCTGTAAAATTACTTCTGGATTGTAAAAATGGAGGACTGCTGCCAAACCTTTCATCTCAAATAGGTAATTACGTTCGCACTAACTCAGAAGCTATACTCGGTGTCAAATCAAGGGACAAAAATGCTGACTATTCCGATCAAATTTCTATTACTTCCGGCATTTATCCGGACAAAAACACCCACGTTCAAATTGTGCGATTTAACAAAGGTTCCGACCTTTTGGGGCTTCTAACGGCTCCACTTACAGATGGGAATGGACGCGTTCCACGTTTTATAAGATTTCTTGGCGTCGTTATTAAACACCCGTTGGCCTTTTTAAGATCATTATGGCCTTTGGGCTGGGGTGCGCGAACGCCCATTCTTTTAGTTATGCAGACATTGGAGAATTATATAAGTTTCGATTATAAGAAGCGCTGGTGGCGATTTGGCAAGAAAAGTATGAATTCCAAACTTGCACCGGGAGCCGTGAAAATTCCTTCTTATATTCCTGTCGCCAATGACATTGCAAAACGCATGGGGAATAAAATAAACGGTATACCTTTGAGTTCCTTGCCGGAAGTTCTTTTCAACGTGCCTACTACCGCACATATTCTGGGCGGAGCCGTAATGGGCGAAACTTTAAAAAAGAGCGTAGTAAATTTTAATGGAGAAGTTCATGGTTATCCCAATCTTTTCGTTATAGACGGCTCAATTATTCCTGCCAATCTGGGCGTAAATCCAGCCCTTACAATTACCGCATTGGCTGAATATATTATGTCACAAATTCCAAACAAATCCGAAAGGAACTAGTGCCCCGTCTCATAAATTCTGTATTCCAAATTGGTGAAATGAAATGTCCTAAAAATGGTTATATTTAATCCACTTATCAGAGACGGGGAACTCCAGTTATTCGTTATTTGTTAGCCGACTTCGCCATAGTGGCCGAAGGCTATGACGGCTGAATTGGTTAATGGTTTAAAAAATCCGTTTTTCATCAATCTTAGATTTATCAAATGAGACGATCATCAAATTCTAATAACGAATAACAATTAACAATTAACGTCTAATTGAGTATTATTTTCACTCAATTAGTGTATTAGATTGATCGCTGTTTACTTCAAATATAAGGTGTGAAACTTGAGGAGGTAATTATCATGGCTACTTATATTTATCCCACACAGGATTGGCTTGAGGAATGCGCTAAGCTTTATCCATTGATTCCCAAGTTTGAGAAGGCTTTGCAAAAACTATCTATGCATATTTGTTTTAGGATTGAGGCGGAACCTGACTGGGGGATAATGAAGAACCTGTTCATGAGCGCCGTATTGGATGAGGGTAAATTGAAAGAACTGACTTTATGCACTGAAGAATATGCAAAGAAGGGAGCGGAATTTATCATGACGGCTACTCCTTTGATGTGGAAGAGCATTATAGTCAAAGAGAAGATGTTTCTAACCGCTTTTATAACAGGTAAAATAAAATTGTTGAAAGGCAGTCCCGCGGGTTCAATAAAGCTAGCGCCCTATGCGCCGGTAATGGTTGATATTCTTGCGCAAGTTGATCTAAAGTTTCCCGATGAACTTTTATCTGATGAACTCGCCGAGTTTAAGGATTCTTTTGAAGTGTACAGGGGAAAAACGGGTGTATAGTGAGACCTTTGCAAAACGCCCCCTTTTATCCAATTTTCCACCGTCGCTAAAGCTATGGCGTGACAAGCTGTGTTAGACTCAAATTTTGGCACGCAGTGAAGCTTTAGCGCTATCCTCGAAAT
>CAZLRK010000097.1:0-13784 GCA_964561845.1 uncultured Desulfobacterales bacterium
TAAAATTTTCGCCTTCCTTGAACTTGAACAAAATTGAGCATTTTTCAAAGATCTCAAAAACCGATATGGTGTTCAATTCGAATATTCCGATCATAGAAAGGAGGAATGATTATGTCTATTCAAAAAGAACTTGAAGATTTACTGGCAAAGGGAAAAATTTCGCGGCGTGATTTTTTAGCCCGTGCATCAGCTCTTGGGCTTTCAGTGGCGTTGTCCCCGGCATTGTTGACACGACCTACACATGCTGCAACACCAAAAAAAGGGGGCCATCTTCGAATAGGGCTTGGACACGGTTCCACGTCCGATTCCCTCGATCCGGCCACTTCTGCGGACACTTACATGGCTAATTTACTGGCTCAAATTCGCAACAACCTCATAAATATCGATGCCGACGGCAACCCGATACCGGAGTTGGCAGAAAGTTGGGATTCCTCGCCGGATCTGAAATCATGGACCATAAAAATCAGAAAAGGTGTTGAATATCACAATGGCAAAACTATGGATGCCTACGATGTCGTGGCCTCCCTCACCCATCACCGTACGGAAAAGAGTAAATCGTCAGCTAAAGTGCTTCTTAAACAGATACAGGAGCTTAAAGCCGATGGAAAGCATACGGTGCGCATCAAATTAGACAAACCGAATGCAGATTTACCGTACATTTTATCCTGGTATCAACTGAACATTATGCCGAAGAAAGGTGATGGCATCGATTGGCAATCCGGGGTCGGTACAGGGGCTTATATACTTGAGAAATTCGAGCCGGGAATCGCAGCCCACATGAAACGCAATCCCAACTACTGGGAATCGGGAAAAGTCCATTTCGACCGGTTTACCCAGCTGGTGATTCATGATACTTCCGCCCGTACGAACGCCTTGGCGACAGGTCAGATCGATGTGATGGACCGGTGTGATCCCAAAACGGTGCACTTGTTAGAAAAAAAGCCCGGTATTCGGGTGGAAGAGGTGACCGGATACGCCCATTACAGCATTCCGATGCTGGTTGACGTGCCGCCGTTCGACAACAACGATGTCAGGCTTGCATTGAAATATTCCGCTGACCGTGAGGAAATGCTAAAAACGGTTCTTCAGGGTCATGGCGCCGTCGGCAACGATCATCCCATCAGCACGGCCAACCGATTCCATGCCGATGAACTACCGCAAAGAACGTACGATCCGGACAAAGCGAAATTTCATCTGAAAAAGGCCGGTTATGATAATCTCACCGTGCCGCTGCATGCGGCCGATGCGGCGTTCGGGGGCTGTGTTGACTTAGCGATTCTGTACAAGGAGCATGCGGCCAAAGCCGGAATCACCATCAAAGTCGTGCGGGAGCCGGACGACGGCTACTGGAAAGAAGTTTGGAGAAAGAAACCTTGGTGTTTCTGCTACTGGAACGGACGGCCCACGGAGGATTGGATGTTCAGCACGGCCTATGCAGCCGACGCGAGTTGGAACGACATGCACTGGAAGCACGGGCGATTCAATAAACTCCTCATCGATGCCAGGGCGGAAAGGGATGAGGCCAAACGTCGGCAGATGTATGTGGAAATGCAGAGGATCGTACGCGATGAGGCCGGAGTGGTCATCCCTGTCTTCAATAACTATATATTCGCCTGTACCGATAAACTCCAACACGCGGGTCCGGTTCAAGGAAATCTCGATATTGATGGGTATAACATACCGAAAACTTGGTGGTTTGCATAATTCTTGGTTTTCAAGAAATGCGGTCTAGGCCACGGGCACAAGCCCGTGGCCAAAATCTTTCGCATTGCTTATCCCCCATACGGCATTAACCAGAAGCATCGCGATGATACCTTGCCGAAACCACATACCCTGCAGATAAGGGCGCTATGGATAGATCGATATGGTGATGCAACCTCCTAACATTTTGTTCATCTGCACGGACCAGCAACGTTACGACAGCCTTGGCTGCTGCAAAAACCTTCTTGCGGTAACGCCCCATCTGGATCGCCTGGCAGCTGAGGGTGTACGATTTACACGTCATAATACACCTTGCCCGATCTGTTCTCCAAGCCGGGCGACCCTATTCACCGGACTTTATCCCCGCAACCATAAATTGACGGTCAACGGAATGGCCCTGGATCCCGACATTCCCACATTGCCGGAAATGATGGCCAGAAGTGGATATCGGACCTACGGCATCGGCAAACATCATCTTCAACCTATCTTGGCCCCGGATCGATTTGTCATGCCTGAATCCGAGGCTTTCTGGCAACGATTGGAGGCTTGCGACTGGCAGGGGCCATATTATGGTTTCCAGGAGGTTCAGTTCGTCATCGGTGAGGCTGATAAAGCCGGGCAGGCAGGACATTACGCCGACTGGCTCAAAGATCAGAACCCTGACGGCCCTTACCGACTGACGGCCGACGCTGCCCTGGACACGCCGCCAAACGACCTTGACGAAGTCTGGAAATGTGGTCTTCCGCCCGACCTGCATTATAACCGCTGGATTGCAAGACAGGCGGTGAATGTCATTAACCGGGCGATACCACCTTTTTTTCTGTTTGTCTCATTTCCGGATACCCATCACCCCTTTTCTCCTCCGCGCCCCTACTGTGATAGATTCGATCCCAATGACATGCCCCTGCCAGGTAAAAAACCTGGTGAACTTGACAAAATGCCACCCTACTATCGTGATGTATTTCGCCCCGGCAAGGAAGGCGTTTTGAAAGCCTATTGGGAATCGCCTGTGGATGCTGAACAAGGCTTTTTGCTCGACACTACCGAATTGAGCGAAACATCCATTCGCCGTGCCATTGCCCATACCTACGGCATGGTCACCATGATAGATGATTGCGTCGGTGAGATTTTAGAGTCACTGGATCAGAACGGCTTGACTGAGGACACTGTCATCCTATTTACCTCTGATCACGGCGAGCTGCTGGGTGATCACGGTTTATTGCATAAAGGCCCACCGCCCTATCGACAGCTGCGGGAAATCCCGCTCTTGATAAAAGGCCCGGGATTGTCCCCTGGTAAAACCATCGACACTTTGACTAGCCATTTGGACGTGATGCCGACCCTGTTGGATCTGGCTGGGATCACTTATGAACAACAACTCGACGGCTTGTCCTTAGTTCCGCTCCTCGATGGCCAAATTGGTCAGATTCGAGATACGCTTTTCGGTGAATACCATCCACGTTCCCATAAAAAGTTATATAACCAGACCATCCAAACCAGCCAATGGCGGCTAACCCTGTATCCCCAGCAACCGGGCTGGGGCGAATTGTTTGATCTTAAGGTCGATCCTTATGAACACAATAACCTCTACGCGGATAAGGAGTACATATCGATCGTCAGGAATTTAAGCGAAAGGCTCCTTCAGGAATTCCCACCCCAACCTAAGGTATTGGCCAGGCGAATTGCCAAGTGGTAATAAATGGTTTGTCACATCGGTACGCCGTGGTAACTGTTGGTATAGGAGAGTTTGCTTTGAACTATATGCTGACGACGCCTCAATTCGGTTCATAAGTGAGGCTTATAACTATCCTCACCGAAGCTGAATTGGAAGTAAATGAAATAAAAAGTTGAGAGCAATTGATTAATCTGTTTAGCTGAAACGATTAATGGTTCTTCCCTTAGCAACACATGAAAGTGTGGGTCTACCCTTTTTTTACGATACTATGAAATCCCTAAAACCTTTTTCGCTTCTAATCAAACCAGCTTCCGCTGATTGTAATCTTCGATGCGAATACTGTTTTTACTTGGGGAAAAGCACGCTCTATCCTCAAACCAAGACACATCGCATGTCAGATGAAGTTTTGGAACAAGTAATCAAAAAGTACCTATCAACAGAACAACCGGTGTATACCTTTAGCTGGCAGGGTGGTGAGCCCACCTTAATGGGAAATTATTTTTTCAAGAGAATAACAGAGCTTCAAAAAAAGCATGCCCGCCAAGGTTCCCAAATTGCCAATGCGCTTCAAACGAATGCAACTCTGATTACCGATACCTTGGCAGAACATTTGGTGCATTACAGATTTTTAGTGGGCTGTAGCCTTGATGGATCGCCTGAACTGCACAACCGCTACCGGAGATATATAAGTGGCCGTTCTTCACATGCAGCTGTATTAAAAGGAATCGAAATCCTCCGCCGGCAAGAGGTTGAGTTCAACATTTTGGTCCTGGTCAGCAAAGCCAATGTTCACAAAGCCGGGGATGTCTACGGATATCTTGTGGAACAGGGTTTTCATTATCACCAGTACATCCCGTGTGTAGAATTTGACCAAAATGGAAAGACTTTGCCTTTTTCGATTAGTGGCGCAGAATGGGGTCGGTTTCTATGTGAACTCTTCGAAAGGTGGTATTCAGGGGATATTGACACAATTTCAATCCGGAATTTTGACGACATCCTAAATAAAATGATCGATAATTCAATCACCGCCTGCAGCCTGGCCGAAGATTGCTGCCAGTACTTTGTGATAGAGTATAACGGTGATATTTATCCTTGCGATTTTTTTGTGGATAAAGATCTTCGAATCGGCAACATCGCCAACACGAGCTGGGAGACCGCTCTTTCGTCCCCGGTTTACCGAAGCTTTGGATCTCAAAAATCCGAAGTTCATTCAGACTGTCGCAGATGCAATTTTTATCATCTTTGCCTGGGGGATTGTTTGAAGCACCGTAATAGAAATGGGCTGCAAACTGTGACCATCAGTCATCTTTGCACTGGGTGGAAGGCATTTTTTCACCACTCTCACCAATCTTTTGATTCCTTAGCAAAGAAGATAAAGTATGATCAGATTGTACAAAAATTTGGTTATCAATCAACAAAACACAGTAAAGACGTGCCATCGGTCGGACGCAACCAACCTTGTCCCTGTGGAAGCGGAAAAAAATTCAAAAAATGTTGTGGGAGATAAGAAGTAAGGGTTCGCGTAAAAATTAATTCACAATTTTAGGTGTTGAGGCGCCCAGCTGGCAAGGCACGAAAATTAAAGAATATCTGGATATTCTGTATTTTCGTGACGCCGCCAGGTGGGATGCATCGACGCATAAAATGTGAAGTTATTTTTGCGCGTGCCCTAAGTATCAACTAATCGACACCAGACATCGTCAAATAGTTGAGTGGTTAAGTGGTTGAGTAGGAAAAGAATTATAGTAACTGTTCACGGGTTTGAGGCTCCGCCCTTCGGGCTTCGACCCCACAAGCAGGGTTCAGGGTTTAATATTTTTCATATTATTCCTTTTAACCATTAACCAAGCCGACTTCGCCATAGTGGCCGCAGGCTACGACGGCTGAATAAATAATAAATAATAAATCCCAATTGGTTTTTACCCAATTGGGATTGGTTGCCCAATTATTTTGCAAAATGGCTATTATTTTTATCACTACAACTACTTAACTACTCAACTACTTGACGACTTAACGAGATCTGGACACAGAGAAAAGAAGCTGTTACCGTATTTTTGAATGATCGAATCCTGCAGGAGGTTTTAAGTTATGGAATATATGAGTGCCGGGAAAATTCTCTTCGTAGACTTGACGACGGGTAAAGTGAGTGACGAACCAACTGCTTCTTATTCTAAGAGATTTTTAGGCGGTCATGGCATAAATCTCAAGATTCTCTATGATCGAGTAGGACAAGAGGTCAAACCCTTTGATCCTGAAAACTGTCTGATCTTCGGCACTGGCCCCTTCACAGGAACCATGGCGCCGGGATCAGGCCGTACCGCAGTTTGTGCCAAATCCCCCCAGACGGGCTTTATGGGACGGTCTAATTTTGGGGGTTATTGGTCCCCTGAGCTTAAGTACGCAGGCTTTGATCATCTCGTTATTACCGGCAAGGCTTCCAAACCCGTGTATATTTCCATAGATAATGAAACCATAGAGATACGGGATGCCACACATTTATGGGGCATGGATACGATTCAATGTCCCGGGGAAATACAAAAGGAGCTCGGGGATCCTGATGTGCAAGTGGTCAGTATCGGTCCCGGGGGAGAAAATCTTGTCGTATTTGCCACCGTGATCAGCGGCCTTGGTCATGGCGGCGGCAAAACCGGTATGGGAGCAATTATGGGTTCTAAGAATCTCAAGGCCATTGCGGTTCGAGGAACTCAAGGTGTGAAAATTGCCGATCCCCAAAAGTTTATGGAAATCTGCTTTGAAGCCAATAGGGTTCTAAAGGAGTCGCCTCTATTTAATAAGTTTTCTACCACCGGTATGACATCTAACCCTATTGAAAAGCAGTACGGACTCTATATTTTAGGGAATTATCAGTCAACTGTTTGGGACCGGGTAAAAGAAGCCGATATCACAAAGTTCTGGAAAAAATATGGACAAAAAAAGATAGGCTGTTTTAATTGCCCGGTCAGGTGTATGGAGTACTACTTTGTCCCAGAATTTGGGCCTTCGGTCACCTCCTGCATCATGTACGTAGACCTGACCTGGGGATTGCAGAATGCAGATACAATGCAATGGTATGAATTGAATTGCCAATGTCAGAAATACGGTATCGATCCAACCTCTGCTGTGGGAATGATCGATTGGGCAACGGAGCTTTTTGAAAAAGGAATTATCGATGAAAATGATACCGATGGTGTAAGGATGATTGCAGGCAGCAGGGAAGCCACGGTTGGGATGATAGAAAAGATTGTGCGAAGGGAGGGCTTTGGTGATCTTTTGGCCAGTGGTGTTGATGCAGCAGTGACCGAAATAGGCAAGGATTCCGAATATTACATGATGCACGTTAAAGGCATACCCCTGGTACACTCCAACCGGTTTAACATTCGCGGCTCCGCCATAGCCGCAGCCACTGGAAATAGAGGAGACTGGGTTTCGAGCCGACTGTGGGACAAACCTAAAATGGAGTTGATGACCGATGGTCTCCCCGCTGTTGAGGGTCGTTGGGTAGTTTCTATCTTTAAAGATGCATTGAAAAAATATGGCCTGGATACCTCCAGCCTTACATGGGATAGTTATGAAGGAAAGGCTGCAATCATAGCACTCAACCGAAAGTTGGTATCTATTACTGATATGCTCCTCAATTGTAAGTTACATTCAAGCTGGTCAATGGGGGCAATCGGAATTGAACTTCAGGCCAGGATGCTTTCGGCTGGTACAGGGAAGGAATGGAGCATAGAGGAACTACTGGTGGCAAGTGAACGCATACATGCTCTAGAACGGGCCTATAACCTCCGGGAAGGTTTTAGCCGTGAAGATGATACACTTCCAAAGCGATTCTTTGAAAAGCCCATGCCAGGTTTCTATCCTGATGACGTTCTTGATCGAGAAAAATTCGAACAGATGAAAGATGAGTACTATGAGGCGATGAGGTGGGATGTTAAAACAGGTCTTCCTTCAAGGGAAACGCTGATAGAATTGGACTTGGCTGATATTGCTGCGGATCTTGAGAAACTTGGGATAACAAACTTCGTTAAGTAGTTGGGTGGTCAAATTTACGATATCCGGACTATGTGATTAAGAATAAGTGCTTTACAATGATCTAACCATATATTATTAGCCTAAAAGGCCAGGAAAAATCAGATCAGAATAGATGACATCGGAGCAGTAATCATGTTCGGATTGGGTGGTATATTTGTCTAGGCGCTGAAAGATGTCACCTTCAGGGTTGCGCCTCTGATTGAGAAAGATATTGATGAAATGATCAAAGAGATAAAAGGCTATAAATTTTTAAAGCATAAAGGAGTTTGAAATATGGATTTTGAATGCATCATTTATGAAAAAGAGGAGAGATTTGCTATTATTAAATTAAATAGGCCCAAAGTCTTAAATGCCATGAATAAGCAGCTATGGCTTGATTTTCAGGTCGCCCTTGAGGATGTTAAAAATGATCCGAAAATAAAAGTTCTGATTATTACAGGAGAAGGCAGGGCATTTTCCACGGGTGCTGATTTAAAGGAATCAAAAGACAGAAGTATAGATGATTACCGTGATTACCTTGTTGAACTCCAGGAGACATCGAGAAAAATTATCCGGTTTGAAAAACCGATTATAGCTGCTATTAATGGTTATGCATTGGGATCAGGATATGAATTAGCACTTGCCTGTGATATCCGTATAGCGGCAGAGGAGGCAAAGATCGGATCACCTGAAGCTAGAGTGACTTCGTCGGTCACGGGTGGCGCCATGAGGCTGTTGCAGGATTTGGTGGGGCCGGGAAAGGCCAGAGAACTACTTTTCACGGCTGAATATATAGACGGAAAAGAGGCCGAAAGAATCGGCCTTGTTAATAAGGCTGTTCCTTCTGATCAACTTATGGATGAAGCCAGGGATATGGCAAATAAAATTGCCGAAAATTCTTCTTTTTCCATAAAACTAATCAAAAAAGGATTTAATATGGCTAGTGGTGAAGTGAGTCTTGAAGCCCTGATGGACTATGAGACTGAAGCTTGTCTTGCCTGTGTTGCCACAAAGGAAAGACAAGATTCGCTAAAGGAATTTGAGGAAAGAAAGGAGAAATAGAAATAAGGTAATTGTCATATTTTAGCTGTTTAGAAACAAAGCCACTTCAAAGGTAATTAAATTTTAAACAACCTTTAAAGTTTGCTAGTTCTAATTGTTTTCAGAAGTTTAAATTAATACAGGTTATTAAATTCATGAAGGAAACATATGGATATTTGCAAAGACAGTTTTAACGTCAGATCGACTCTGATAGCACCTGAAGGGCCTGTTACATATTTTAACATAAATAAACTTTCAGATGCAGGTTTTGCAGATATTGACCGATTACCTTTTAGTATAAAGGTTCTTCTTGAAAATCTTCTTAGAAACGAAGACGGCAAAATCATATCATCTACTGATATTGAAAATATGGCGCGGTGGAATTCTGACTCCGCAAATACTAGGGAAGTGCCATTTTTGCCCGCCCGAATTCTTCTTCAGGATTTTACCGGTGTTCCGGCTGTTCTGGACATGGCTGCCATGCGTGATGCTGCAAACCGCTTATATGGCGATCCCCTGAAAATAAATCCGGTTATTCCTGCTGAACTGATTGTCGATCATTCAGTTCAGGTTGATTCCTTTGGTTCCGAAACGTCTTTTAAAAAAAATGTTGAAAAGGAATTTGAACGGAATTCTGAGCGGTATGCTTTTTTAAAATGGGGGAAAAAAAACTTTACAAATTTTCAAGTAATCCCGCCTGCAACTGGAATTTGCCATCAAGTCAATATTGAACATCTGGTAAGAGTGGTATTTGTAAAAGAAATTCATGGAACAAAAACGGTTTTTCCGGACACACTTGTTGGTCTTGACTCACATACTACCATGGTCAATGGAATCGGCGTGCTCGGCTGGGGCGTCGGAGGCATTGAGGCTGAAGCCGTGATGCTCGGGAGGCCTTATTATCTGCTTATGCCTCAGGTAGTAGGATTTAAATTGACAGGAAAAATTCCTGACGATACTACGGCCATGGATCTTGTTTTGACCATTACCGAATTGCTTCGAAAAAAAGGGGTAGTCGGCAAATTTGTTGAATTTTACGGTTCCGGAATCAAAACTCTAAGCGCAGAAGACCGGGCAACTATTGCCAATATGGCTCCCGAGTACGGAGCTACAATGGGGTTCTTTCCTGTTGACAAAAAAACAATTGAATACTTGCGCTTAACCGGCAAAAAAGAAAACAATATTGGTCTTATAGAAAACTACTGCAAAGAGCAGGGTCTTTTTAGATCAGAGGGAACAATGACTCCTGTCTTCACCGAGAGCCTTCATCTTGACATGAGCACTATACAGCCATGTCTGGCAGGACCAAGTCGCCCCCAGGAACGTGTGCCGGTTATTCAAATGAAACGGCATTTCACAAATGTTCTAAGAGAAGCGGGTGAGGCCGGAGCATGTTTTGATGCACTAGAAAAGAAAACAACAATAAACCTTTACCACGGATCTGTTGTCATTGCCGCAATTACAAGCTGTACGAATACATCTAATCCATCTGCCTTAGTCGGTGCCGGGCTTTTGGCCAAAAAGGCGGTGGAACATGGACTTGCTGTAAAACCCTGGGTCAAAACCAGTTTGGCTCCTGGATCGAAAGTTGCCATCAATTATCTTAAGGCTTCGGGGCTTCTCTGTTTTCTTGAAAACCTGGGATTCTACCTTGTGGCATACGGTTGCACAACCTGTATAGGCAATAGCGGACCATTGCCTGAGTCTATAGCTGATTCAATTAAAGATGATGACCTTTTTGTCGCCTCCGTTGTAAGCGGCAACCGCAATTTCGAAGGCAGAATAAGTCCGCTTACGCGTGCAAATTATCTTGCTTCTCCTCCCATTGTAGTAGCCTATGCTATTGCTGGAAGGTTAAACATCGATTTTGAAACAGAGCCTCTTGGGTTCGATTCCGGCGGCAAACCAGTTTATCTTAGAGACATCTGGCCCGATACTGCAGAAATCAAAGAAACTATCAAAAACTTTGTCAATCCAAAGATATACCATAATGAGTATGAAACGGTGTTTGAAGGATCAAATAGCTGGAAATCACTCTCTGTACCCGAAGGTGCCCTTTACAATTGGGATGCAAATTCTACATACATAAAGGAACCGCCATTTTTTAAAGAAATAACCCCTGTTGTTTCGGATCTTATTGATATAAAGGGAGCCAGGATACTTGCACTTCTAGGACACTCGGTGACAACGGACCACATCTCACCCGCAGGTGCAATCCCCGCCGATGGACCAGCCGGAACATATCTGATTGATCAAGGTGTAAAACCTTCTGAATTTAATTCCTTCGGATCACGCCGTGGAAACCATGAAGTTATGATACGCGGCACCTTCGGCAACATCCGCCTGAAAAACCGACTCGTTCCAGGTACTAATGGTGGATGGACATCTTTTTTCCCTGATAATAAAAAAATGTCCATATATGATGCTGCCATGTTATACCTAAAAAATGGAACACCATTACTTGTTATAGCGGGTAGGGAATACGGTACCGGCAGCTCACGCGACTGGGCAGCCAAAGGAACCGCTCTTTTAGGAATTAAAGCCGTAATTGCTGAAAGTTTTGAACGTATACACCGGAGCAATCTTGTGTGCATGGGGGTCCTTCCTCTTCAGTTTAAACAGGGGGAAAACCATAAAACCCTCGAATTAGAAGGCAACGAACTTTTTGATATAACCGGTATAGAACAGGGGCTTGAACCTGGTAAAAAACTGTCCGTTTGCGCTAACCGGAAAGACGGCAAAAAAGTCGAATTCAAAGTTATTGCCAGAATCGATTCCTCTATAGAGCTGGAATATTATAGACATGGTGGGATACTGGCTTATGTTTTGCGCAATTTGAAATAAATATAAATAGTTAGCCACCAGGACACCAAGCCACTTCAAAGGTAATTAAATTTTTCCGTGTAAAACTCGCATATAAGTGAGTGTAAAGAAAGAACAGTGCATGTCTTTTAAATAAACAGCTAAGCTATAAATGCCGATTAGCCATTAAAATACATAATGCAAACCCCTGTTCTTTCTTAACGCTCACTAATACGCTCAGACAGTTACCCGATTAAAAATTTAACAACCTTTGAAGCTTGCCAGTTCTAAATACTTTTATAAAGCTAAAATGTTACAATTTTTCTTTGTGTCTTGGTGACTTTGTGGCAAGATTACCTGGTAAGTATAAACAAACATGAACTTAGGCGACAGTCTATCTAGTTTTTTTAACTTTATTTAGATATTCCTCCCATTCCATGGGTAGAAGGTGCTTTTTATTGGTATTACACTCTTTACAGGCAGTAACCACATTCCCTTTTGTGCTTCTGCCGCCTCGGGCTATGGGAACGATATGGTCCATGGTAAGTTCCTTAGGAGGAATTGGTTTCCCGCAGTAATAACACGCCCCCTTTGATAGACGTCTCTTCCACCACTGGGATGCCTTCAGTTCCCTGGCCTTTCGCCTCTCTCTTTTTATATCCGCCTCATCCAAATTATATGCAAATGGTTCCACAATATCAACGCTCCATTGATAAACCGTCACATTTTAGCCTTACGAAAGCAATTTACACTGGCAAGCTTTAAAGGCTGATAAATTTTGAATCCGGGTAGTTAAATCTTAATAATGTAACGTGTCAATCACCGAGGGAGCCCAATGGTGATGAAATAGAAAATCTCTGACTGTTTGAGTGTGTTAGAGAGCCTTGAGAAAAAACAGGAAACAAGGAGATCTTTCTTAATAATTGATGATATCCGGCTAAATTAATAAGTGTTTTTAATGTCAACTGCTGTTTTTTCTTTAGGCTCACTTACGCACGAGTTTCAGATATTTTATATTTTATTATCATTGGGCGGAGATGTTACTTAATAACCCCTTTTACACCAACTAAATTGGAGAAGATCCAAATTTAATTACCTTTGAAGCTGCTTTGTTTTCAAACAGCTAAAATATTACGATAAACCGATGCTATCAATCCATTTATTAATTTCTTTTACGAGTATACTATAATATTTTTCAGATCCACCCAATCCCCGTCTTCCAAAAAAATAATTAATCTCAAGAAAAAGAGGCTCTTTAGTTTCATTCTTTTCTGAAAAGAGAAGATCAAATCCAGCCAGATTTATTCCTGTTAAAGCACAAAAATCCTTTACGGTAGATATTGCTTTCTCTTGAAAATCCTCATCGGAGTCAGAATCTATGGCAGCGCCTTTTGCCAGACTGGAAGAGAATCTTTCTACATTTTGTTGAATACGCCAATATGAAATGAACTGCCTACCGATTGTAACAACTCTTAATGATCTGTTTTTGGAGGGAATGTATTTCTGTATTATAAATCCTTTATAACCTGACTTTTCGAATTCCCCGGCTTTTTGTAAAATATCATTTAACTGTGAAAAAGATTTGATTAAATAAACCGTATCCCCTTCTCCGCCCCAGTCAAACTTGAAGACAAAGGGAAATCCGAAAGGCAAGTTTTTTGGCAAGACACCATATTTACTAATAAATGAACCGGTGGAAAGATATATTTCTGACTTGGGATGCAGCGCCTGTGTTTTCTTAAAAAGTTGAACTTGACCGGTCTTGCCCGGATATCTAAACCTTGCATCATAATTAGGGAATACATCCAAACAATTTTTTCTCGCCATTTCATAGAGTGATTCACTACATCCCTGTGCTAAAATGACAGCATCAGCAGCCTTTATTGCGACAAGATCTTTCACATCAGGTTTTCGGCCTGCGCAGATTAAATTTTTGTCTGCTTCGAAATATGGGTGGTAGGACAGAATCATTAGCCCGCATTTCTCATAAAGAATTTATCATATGGTTAATAACACAAAAATTATCTGTAATATCAATTAAATATATATACTATAAATATTCATAGTAACATTTTAGCTTTATAAAAGTAATTAGAACCATATAGCTTCAAAGGTTTTTAAATTTTTAATCGGGTAACTGTCTGAGCGTATTAGTGAGAGTTAAGAAAAAACAGGGATTACATCGGTGTGTTTCAACGACTAATCGGCATTTATTGCTTACTTGATTTATTGATATGACATGCACTGTTCTTTCTTTACTCTCACTTATATGCGAGTTTTACACGGTTAAAAAATTAATTACCTTTGAAGCGGCTCTATTTTCAAACAGCTAAAGTGTTACTATTCATATAGATGAACATACTGTAATCGGAATATATCTCATTTTTAGGATAAATTCTTCACCCTTTGGGCTTCGCTTTCAGCTATGACCCAACAAGTCGGGCAAGCATGATTTGCTCATTTGCGGAGCTTGTCCCGCCGAAGCCGGGCGAAGGCGGATTATAAGGGGTTTGCGGTAGAAGGACTACAGCTGCACCCCTTATGCCTTGCAAAT
>CAZLRK010000098.1:0-13361 GCA_964561845.1 uncultured Desulfobacterales bacterium
ATCTGAATTCGGAGATATATATGCTGCTCATCCAATTACGATACTCGATAAGTTTGAAAACCAGAGGTCCTCTTTTCTATCTATTCATCCTGTTAATGACAGGCGGGCTAACGTTTTTCCTTTCCATTGGCCTGGTATTTGCGCATGTTTCAACAAACGTTCCTTTGGATGACTTTGCATATAAGGATTTAGACAGGTTAATTGCCCAGGGGCTTATTAAAAGTGATCTTTTAGGAACAAGACCCATAACTCGTATGGAGATGGCCCGCTTAATCCACGAGGCGCGTGAAAACTTCGATAGCTTATATCAGCATGAACGAAGACGTCTTTACTTGATTCAGGATGCTCTTTTACTTCTTGAAAATGAATTCAATGAAGAACTCCAGGAATTAACGGGTTCAAAAGGGATGGTAAGTACATTTATTAAGCCTGTGGAAAGAATAAGTTTCTATTACCGTTATCAAGATAACGACCATTCGATTTTTAATAGTGAAGGCCTCAATTATTACGATGGAAGCAACGTTGTAGTTGATTTTACCATGCAAGCAAGAATCAAGAGCAATTTGGGTCTATTTGCTCAACCTCGGTTTGTTTATCGCGAGAATAAAGAAGATCTCAAGGACATCAAAGGGAACGAGATTGAGGGATCCAATACTGATTTTCATAAATACTATACAAAACTGGCCGTCAAAAATTTGGAAATGGAGTATGGTAAGGATTCTCTCTGGTGGGGCCCTTCTTTTCACGGTGCGCTCGTCATGTCCAACAATGCCGAACCATTTAAAATGTTTAAACTTTCAAATCCGGCTCCCATAGCCCTTCCCGGATTAGGTTTGTTTAAGGGAAATTTTATCTTTACCAGTCTAGACAGTTATCGCTTGAGCCCAATACCATCCCAGGAGCAGTTTGTCACCGACCATGACAATCCTTACCTCCTTGGCCTACACCTGAACTTCAAACCCCGACCCTGGTTTGAATTCGGCATAAACCAGATTAATATCTACGGCGGTGAAGGGAGGGAAAACCTTGATCTTTATGAGCATTTCGATGTTTTTACCAACCAGAACCTTGGAGGTAGACTTTCTGTCAATAGTGAGACCTCCGCTTTCTTTCTTTTTCGCTGGTATAATTTCGACAATTTCGTCCCCCTTTCAGAAACCTTAAACCTTTACGGCGAATTGGGTGGTGAGGGTGAGGGCTATACATCCGACAACATAGCTGTTCAACTGGGTTTCCTCTTTGGTGACTTTTTGAAATATAGGGGCCGTTTGCAGTTCCGTATGGAGTACATCAATACAACTCCATTTGATGATGATATCGAACCCGATTGGTACACCCATAATGAATATCCAGTAACCTATGATGGGATGGTATTCGGACATCATGTCGGGAGTAACGCTGAGGACATTTTCGCCCGTCTTTCCATTTTATTGAACAAAAAATTGGAAGTTGGACTTCAGGCTGATTTAGAAAGACACGGAACTTCTTTAGGGACTGAAGAGCGTCTTTTACAGGGATCAATAGATGCTCATTATCGGTTTAAAGAAAATTTTAGTATATTAGGGAGCGTGGGAATAGAGCAAGTTGAAAATGTAGATTTTAATAAAGGTGACAGTGAAGATCGCACGTTTTTTTCTCTTCTGACACGATATTCTTTTTAAGGAACAGGTTGGTTCTATTTGGGTTCTCTCGCTCGCTCTCCCGCAGAAGCGGGATCGCTTGAGCCCGCAAAGGCCGCAGAGATAAAAATCATCTTTGCCTGATTTTTTGAAAGGAAAAATCAGGCAAAACATTCAGCCTTCGGCATATCAATTTGGACGATAAGCAAATAAGCGCTACTACCTAAATCCATATCAAATACGCAACGCGTTAGCGGTTGATGAGAATCCTCCTTCTCAAGGATTCTCATCAAAAAAACTCTGAGAGCTCTGTGAACTCTGTGAGAGATTAATGTGAGATCTTTGCGCACTCTGCGTCTCTGCGGTGAATTGTTATAAAAAACTAAAAAGTGATTTCCATCTGCACCATTAACGATGCGATCTGTGTTTCTTCATCAGTCCATGCATAGTTTTCGCTCTGTTCCAGTTGAATCCTTGAATTTAGACGAACCTTTTCCGAAATAAAAACATCTCCCCCAAAAGCTCCCCACATAATTCGCATTTCCCAGGGTTCTGGTTGATACGGATTTGAATATTGGTATTTGAGAGTCTCTCCCCATAAAACCTCGACAAAAGGTTTGCAGGGATAGTCAAAAAGTGTCATTGCCCGGTCATAGCGAACAAAGAAACTCTTGGAGTCGCTACCCAAAAAATGCCCCAGCCATCTCCCCTTATAAGTGTGGCCCCCTTTAAAAATACCATGCTGATAGATACGAAAATGATCATCGCTTATATCAGCATATTCAATTATCCACGAGCTTTTTTTATTAGGAAATATTCGAATGCCTCTCAAATGTCCCCCGGCAGCAGGGCGGGGCAAATTCAAAGGAGGATATAAATCGTGACGTAAATCGTCAGCGCCAAAGTCAAAATATACAGTAACCCCTTGCCAGTTAAAATATTCCGCTATACTGGTGATACGTGCCTTGGCTTCAAAAAACATGAATCCATTACTGTCACTCTTTACTTCCTTTCCGGATTGTACTCCACCTGGTTCCTGAATTGCATGATCGCTACCGAATAATGTATGAAGCCAATCCTCTATTGCATAGTCGGATGTAGTCCCGTCTCCGCCAAACATGGTTACACGCCCTATGCTCCACTCAAAGTTGGGTGTGTAGTAAAAATCAAGCCTTTCACCCCACAGGCTGGGTTTATCACGTCCATAGGTGCGTTCTGTGAAACCGAAATTTTCAGCGTCAGGTAGTGAACGGTCAGTCTCATCTAACTGGCTGTACATTAAACGGGGCTTTATTTTTCCAAAAATGGAGAGAAAAGGGATCCTAAAAGGTTTAATTGCCGCAATCTGAACCTGGGGCAAAGGTTCTGACCTGTCGGAAAACATCGTTGATGTGTGATGACCGTGTCCCCAGAAAAGACGGTTTTTCCCGATGGAAGACTGTATGTTCCATTTCTCAAAAGCAATTTCCCCTCGATGCAAAGTCAATTTATTGTCTGTTGTTTGAAATAAAGGTTCGCCAAAAAAATAAAGCCCTGGAATTCCTTGCCATTTCCAGCAAAACTGTCCAAAAATTTCACCACCGTTTTTTTCTAATGCGATCCCTTCATCGTGAAGTCTTGTCGGTTTATCATCACCAACAATTCCTGTAACTTCTAATCGATTGAAGCCGTTTTTCAGTTGCAGATCAACCTGTTTGATTATAGCAGTTGCATAAGGAGATAAAGGGCGTGACTTCAAATCTTCCAGGATTAGCCGAAGCTCTCTCATTCTATAGGGGCGTGCACCGGAAGGTATGGGGCTTCCAAAACGGTAAAGCAGCTCTTCCAATTGCTGCTCGGTTTCTGAACTTAAAAAGGCGTTACCTGTCTTGGGAGAACAGGTAATGATAAAGAATACGATAAAGAGCGAAATTATAACCGATCTGCAGGTTTCCCTGAATTTATGAATTATATCCATTTTGATAAAAGATGAACATCCAACACCCGTCTGCCATGCATCACAAACGATGCTGGTATGATCATTGTCACTGGGCCGACCCACCAGGACACTCTACCAAGACCACCCAAAGGCATTGCGGGCAGGTTATTTTAAAATCGACTAAAACATTTCAATTTCGTATAACTGCGATTCCACAACTATGGACTTGACAATATATGATAAGCTATGATAAGTATATATCATGAACGTCTTTCAAATGCCGCAATTCAAGAAATATGTGAAGAAACTTCCACGCCACTTCCAGCAGGTTATCTTAAAAGAAATAGGGGGCTAAAATGTTAACAGCAGAAAAAGTCATAAAGGAAATTTACCATCTCCCTTTAAAGGAAAGAAAAAAAATTGCTCGCCATATTATAGAGTTCGGAATAAGAGACCCTCATCCGGATGCCCCTGAGATTCTGGACATAAAAGCATGGCAGGATGAGATTGCAAGCAAGCCGTTTAATCTAAAACAGGCATCAGAGTATCTCGGAGTGTCATCCGTCACCCTTAGAAGGTGGGTAAAAGCAGGTAGAGTATTGGCCTTTAAAATAGGCAGAGCATATACGTTTGAAGTGAGCGATCTTAAAGAGCTTAAAAAAGCGCACATAACAAAATAATCACAATTCAGCCGTAGTAACTTTGGCTACACGAAGGCCGGATTACACTTCGAGATGCTTCTAAATTATTGAAATTGACACTATCGGAAACTATCGATCTTTTAGCAGAAATGGGAGTTAAAGGAAATATTCGTGCAAGCGATGTTCTTGCAAGCCTTAATACGTTCAGACCGCTTGAATAGGTAAACGGGATTGATTTGAAATTACCTCCGTTTTACTATTTACAGTAATCAATGTCAGCATCGAAAAAATTGAGAAAAATTTTTAGAAAGACTTGACAAATAATAAGAAAGTCTGATATTCAGAATATCAGAGGTGGTAAATAATGCCAATTAATATAACTAAAATTGGGAAAAGAGGAACAGTTGTTATTCCAGCGCCGATCCGCCAAAAATATGGCTTTAGGGAAGGGTCACAACTGATCGTTGAAGGCCGGCAAGATGGTGTAATGCTGCTGCCTGTCGTGACGCTGCCAGTGGAAATATATACTGCAAAACGCAAAGCTGAGTTTCTTTTAAATAATACAGTAACAGCTGAAGATTACAAAGTTGCTGTTAAAGAAGTTCAGAAAATGGGGCTTGATCCTGAAACGATTCCTCATAAAAAACCTGAAAATAGATGAAGCCGAACAGAATCTTCCTTGATGCAAATATACTGTTCTCTATAGCTTATGGGAGCTCAGGACTATCCCACCTATGGGAGTTTGCCAAAAAAGGGCAATGTGTATTGCTCGTTTCCAAGTATGTCATTGAAGAAGCAAAGCGCAATCTTGAAAATGCTGAACAACTATATAATTTAGATGCCTATCTTTCAAATGTTAAAGTCGTTGCTGAAATAGATCAAACATTGCCCTGTCCTATCGAATTGCCGGATAAGGATAAGCCTGTTCTAATGGCTGCAATTTCTGCGAAAGCCGACTATCTGATCACCGGTGATGTAACGCATTTTGGACAATATTTTGGACATACAGTGATGGGTGTAAAAATCAGCATGGCTCGGGATTATATCTTATCCAAAAGGCGATATGCGAAAAATGATGTCTTTTCAAAGGTCTCGGACTATCATTGAAAGGAAAGTGATGAGTATAAAAAATCCCGGAACGCGTGAAATAAAGCCCACCCATCCTGGCGAAATGCTGCGAGAGGACTTTATGCCTGATTTCGGGCTCATTACAACAACGCTTGCTAAAACATTGTGGGTATCACGCCAAACAGTGAATGAGCTTTTGAATGAGCGCCGGGCAATTACCCCGGCAATGGCATTGCGTTTGTCCAGATTATTCGGCAATACGCCTGAGTTCTGGCTAAATGCACAGCGCGCAGTAGACCTGTGGAAAACGCGAAACATTTATAAAAATGAGCTTAAGCGTATACGGCCGCTTCATGTTGCGTGATTTTCTATCTCAATGTTGGATTTTTACCGAATTCAACATTCGACCTGCCCGCAATGCCTTTGGAAAGTATCTGCTTATCAAGTTCTTTTAACTCACCTTAATTCTTATTCTCGATAAGATGGATTAATTTCTACTTATTTAACTTTTTTGATGTATTGTATCAATTGTTTCTTTGATATCCTCTTGTGTATAGCCATAAAAAGTCATTTCCCAGAGACAATGAACAATTATGTCTAATTCAGAATATTTTGATAGAGATTCAGGATCAATGTCCATGTCCAGCCATTCCGCCCAATCTATGAATTCAATTCCATAAGATACTTCTTGATTGCCGATTTCATCATCCTTGAAAAATTCGGGATTACTTTCCTTGTTTAACGTGCCATCCTTCCCGGATACTGAAGTGTAATATTCATTCTCGTATTCATCAAACACGTCCTCAATAAAAATGCGTGTGGTCGTTTCAACAGGTTTGATTGTTTGCAATTGTTCAAAAACCTGTCGGAATCCTTCAATATTCTTTTTTTGCCGGAGTAAATCCTGGAGATCTCTTCGTCCATCCAAAACGCAGTGAACAAAAACCTCGTACCCGATAATTTCATAAATGATTCTGTATACTTTCAAATGGATTTCTCGGTATCCGTAAACGCCGATCCTTCTTAGTTCAGGCGGCGTATGTCCCCGCTCAGGCATGTGTTCAAGACTGATAATGGCCTGCTGTTCAAACTTGTTGAGCAACTTCTCTGCGTTCAATGGTGAACCAGATGCTGAGATATAATGATAGATTTCAAACAGATCTTGCTCCGCGTCGGCAACAACATGAACTTTAAATTTCATGAAGCGCGATCTTCCTTAACTCTTTTACGTATGACATCAAAGCTATCCTTTACAGGCATGCTCTTCCCCTCACGCAAACTCTGACTGCTCATGGCAAGGATTTTCAACATGGCGAGGCTTTCCTGGGTTCGTTCGTACAAATGGATATCTTGAACAATTGCCTTTGCTTCACCATTTTGCGTGATAACCATTGTCTTATTTTTCCCACAAACCTGCCGGATTATTTCCGAAGCATGCGCCTTGAAATAGCTGATTGGTTTCACGTCTTCACTGAGTTTCATGACTGCCCTCCTGACTCACATAAGTTTAAATTTAGACCATATTTTAGTCAATATTTCGATGAAAATCAAGAAAAAAATTTTCAAAACAAGCAATCACTATTTGGTCTATGGAGAAATATAATGAGTTCCAAGGTAGATAAAATGGAAATTGGAGAACCTACAGCAATTAAAGCCTGGGCGGAAGGCAGAACGATTTATATCGAACTAACGGATAGCCGTATTATCGGATTTCCAGCGGATCGGTTTAAAATTCTATCAAAAGCTACGGATCATCAGCTAAAGGAAGTTAAAATAAGGCTGGATGGATTTGCATTGCGTTGGGAATCCCTTGATGAAGACATTACAGTCCCAGGGATCATAGCAGGCAATTTCCAATTGCCCTTTCAAATGGCATCATAAATCCACAGATTACCCCAGTACCATCTGCCGGAGCTACCCCGGTTGAACACCCAAAGGGTACCCCCAGTTAAATTCGCCTTCGGCTGAGCGCAGAGCGCTATTTAACGGGGCAGGCGGTTCAACGGGGCGGGGCAGGCATGGATTAACCCTCTATATTTCATCGTTTTTCTTAACGAATCTGTGTAACTTACCCGCCAATGCTTCTCTGGTGCTTTAATAAATTGATTTTTTAGTAATTTTCTCAAAGCGAAGTTTACCCCGCCTGTTGTAGCGCAGTTTACCCCGTGAAACCTATCTGTCTTTTCTGTTTAACTGGGGCGGAAATCCCGCTATCGGGGCCCCGCCCGCCCCGTTAAATCCCTATGGGCTATTTAACTGGGGTAGGTGCACTGCGGTACCAACCATTCCACTGGAGCGCGCTTTATATCTTTTTTTATTTTTTTATAATCTGCGTTAATCTGCGCCTGCCTGTGCGTGACCGCACGCAGACAGGTAATCTGCTGACCAGTTTTCTTGTTATGATTTTACGCAACAGCCAGCTCTTTCAATGGGACCTGAATTAGCTTCTTGGGTTTTACCTTCGAATGAGCCAGTCTCTCCATTTCCTTTACAATTTCTGCCTTAAGGTATTGCTCTCCACAAACCTGGCAGACCCCGGTTGGGACATTCTCGATCAGAGCAATCAGTTCTTCTCCCCATCGGTAATCTACTGTGATCCTTTTTTCTAAAACCTCTCCTCCACAAAAATGGCATTTATGATATACTCTGGGCATACAAATTACCTCCTTTTCCTGTAATTTTCAGTCCATTTATCAGAACGCTTTGACGGATCATAAACAGTAATGAGCAATAATTCTTCGGGATCAGTTTTTATAGTGCATACTGCATGAATAGGTTTTGGCCCACAAAATCCCAACACCAAACAGCTTGTCCCTCGGAGGTCACCAGGATAATTCTCGATAATTTCACAATCGTTCAGTGCATCCTCCAATTCCCAGACATAAATCATATCAAGTTCTCGTTCCCTCTCCGCATGCTTTGAAAACTCATACTTCCCTTGAGACACAAGCCTTCTTATGTTTTGTATATTCATCGGCTTACTCTCCCATCTCTGCCGGCCCATCATCACTCATATTTTAAATCTGCGTTAATCTGCGCCTGCCCCGCCCGCCCCGTAGCTCCGGTAGATGGTACTGGGGTAGGTTCGGAAAATCGTACTGGGGTAATCTGCGGATTGTTTATTGTTTTTGGCACTTCAATATCACGGTCCTTTCAGCTTTATAAAGATTAACAGCACTTGGAAAAAACATACCTATGCTTACTCTTTGACGCTTGTTTGCGAGTAAACCATAAAAGGAAAAGACCAAATAGTAATATTTCGAGGGAAAGAGATAGAGGATAAACCAGAGGAGCTGTTATTTTTTTTAATAAGAACATATATTAATTATTTCTCTTAATTTATAAGCAGCGTCCCCCATTCTTTTTTCTCTTTAGCCTCCTTTGCCACTTATTCACTAATCATTATATCCACTAATTTTCCAGACTTCGTGGCACTTTCTCCCAGATACCATGCTTGTTTCCCTAGCTATGCTCTGCAAGTGCATCAGGATAGAAATTTTTTTTTCAAATGGAAATTTTGCTAATTGGCGGCGTCTCTTAATTTTTGCAAAGCTCATCTTTTCGACACCTTCCCATGCTTTCTTCTTATTCTTCATCGTATCGCCTTCTGAATTCATGCCACTTTTTCTGCAGCCCATGGCATTCCAGGATGCTTTCCAGGTAAAACATATCTATCTGAATTTCATCAAGAATAAGGAGTATTCTCTCTCTGTCTTTTGGTCGATATGTCTGGAGCATAATCGCTACAAGATATTCTGCGCGAACAATTCTCGTTTCGGTCTGTCTGTATTTTATATCTATCGCTTCCTTCAATGCTTCTTCTATTAGCTTATTGTAAGCGGGGATGAACTGTACCGGTATCCCTTCAATAACTATATGTTCTCCATCCATTTTACAACCTTTCCTTTGCAAATATTCATAGATAGGAGAAAGCGTTATCAATTCCTCTTTTTCTGATGGTAATAAACAGAAGACATCAAGATCATAGGTAAGGACAGGCTCAGCATAATAAAGAACTGCAATCCCACCCCCTATGGAATACCGTTTAATTAGTCCTTTTTTCTCTAAATTGTTCAAAACCTTCAGAGTCTTTTCCACAAATCAATCCCTTATTTTTTGGCAGGATAAATCGTTCCGCAGACCCGCCTGTCGGAGTGAAGCGTAGATCCCGCTATCGGGGCTCTATTGAATTTCTACACTATAGGACTATTCAATCGGGGTGAAACCTATTTGTCTTTTTTGTTTAACTGGGGCGTAGATTTATCCGCCTCTGGAGGATCCCGCTATCGGGGCCCTATTGAATTCCTGCACTATAGGACTATTCAAATGGGGTGAAATTTTTACCCTGTGAAATACGAAGTATATTTCACCGGGGTACCAACCATTTCACATTTTTCTTGACAAACTGTACAAGACATGTAATTTTAATACTAAATTTGTACATATTAAGGAGATGCTCTCATGCAACAGTCGTTATTAAAACTAAAACTGAGTGAGGCCCGCTCCAAACTGACCCAGTTGGACAAGCTGTTAAAGCCTGGCGAATCTATGCAAGTTACAAAAAGAGGCAAGGTATATGCCCGCATTGAATTGCTCGGAGAAATGGACCGTTATGAGGCAGTTTTAAAGTCCATTGAGGCCTTACCGGAACCAAAAGAAAAATTGCTGCCAGTAGCTCAAAACTATAAATCTGTATTATATAGGACCTAATGAAAACTTTAAAAGGCTTTAACGCAGTTTACTGCGATGCCAGTTTTTTTATTGCCCTGTTTACAAAAAAGGATACAAAACACAAACGTGCCTTAGAACTCTTTAAAGAAATCAAGGACAATCGAATCGTAATTCATACTTGCTGGTTTGTTATTTCGGAGGCCATGACTGTTCTTCTCTACCAGTACGGTTATTCTGAGGCACTGACCTTCAACCAATCGATTGATCTCTATAAAAATTATTATTCCACGGAAAGTCAACATCATCAAGCCATTGCCTTATTCAATCTTTTTGGTAAAGACAGAAAGATTTCTTTTGTGGATGCCCTTTCACATGTCCTCATTTCAGGGGAACTTAAGAACATGCCGGCCCTATCTTTTGATAAAGATTTTAAGGCGTTGGGTTTAACTACTATCTCCTGAACAGCTCTAAAAACGCTGATTGTTTTCGTTTCATTGATGGCGACGCATATTATGCTGAAATAACGGTTTGAGACCTTTGCAAAACGCCTGAGTTCTGGCTAAATGCACAGCGCGCCGTAGACCTGTGGAAAACGCGAAACATTTATAAAAATGAGCTTGAGCGCATACAGCCACTTCATGTTGCCTAATTTTCTATCGCAATGTTGGAATTTTTACCGAAAAATGCCCTCCGACCCCCCGTCTTCGGTCTCCCTCCTCGGTGACTAACCTCTTCTTCTCCTTACAACTTTTATAATCTGCGGATGAAAAGTGCTTTGAGCTGAAATCGGTAAAAGCCTGATTGTTAATGCGGAAGGGATAATGCTATGTTTTTTGATTTTCTTCCTTCGATTATTACTATTGGCGGTGGTGATTTTTGATACACTCTGAACTAAATTCCACAAATCAAGTCAACAAGTTAATTTCGCAAGAACGTCCCTAATTTCCTGCATGCCCCCTTTTACCCCACTCGGAGCCCAAACTTTCTCTTGACAACTGATTAAATATTTATTAAAAATGTAATACATTGTTAATCAAGAGGGTATAATGAAAATAGAAAGAATCTCATGGGATCAAGAAACGGTCGATCATATTTCCAACCACTCGGTTTCACCAGAAGAAGTGGAGGAGGCACTGTTCAATGATGTAGACTCGCAACTTATAATGCGCGGGAAAGAAAGCAAATATCTTACATATGGGAAAACTAATGGAGGTCGGTTCTTATTAATCGTGTGGGCTGCCAAGTATAGAAAGACCAAAATAATCACAGCCAGAGATATGAGCAAAAAGGAAAAACAGTTTTATAAGAGGAGAAAAAAATGAAAGTGCCCAAATTTAAAAACTTAAAAGAAGAAAGAGAGTTTTGGGATACCCACAACTCAACAGATTATCTCGACGATTTTGAAGTGGCCAAAGACGTAGTTTTTGTTCGACCCAAAAAAGAAGTTATATCCTTACGTCTGGACCCTAACATTGTGAATAAACTCAAAGAGCTTGCTGATAAAGAAGGGCTGCCACCTACGACTTACGCAAGAATGTTAATTGTCAAAGGGATTCGAGAAAGGACGATCTAATTCCATTAACCACCGGTTTGATCTTCCATAGGTCGCTTCAGGCACAAATTCAATTCCAGGAACATCTACCTAATGCATTTCGGTAAGATTCAAAGATTTCCCTACTTCTTTTTACCCGATCTGCTGTAATCTCGAATTTGAAGCCCAGAAAATGCAAAATTTACCGAAAAGTGTTTACCCCGCCTGCCCTCACTTTCCAGACGTCAGATATCAGATGTCAGATGTCAGAAAAAACTCAACACTCTTTGATCAAAACAGGCAACCACAATCCTTTGAAAAATCTAACCAGGTATCTGTTTCGCTGCCTGCCCAGTGGAATCTTTTTTCTGCTTTTATTCCACCGGGGTTTTCTCCATCAGCATCCGTAAGCTTGCTGATAAAATGTGCCTCGTACCTGCGCTTTGACCATGCCTTTTACCCTGTTAAATACGATTTGAGCCTGTTGTGGAGGAATCTCTTGCCGTTATAAGTTTTGAAGTAACGTTCCCTTTTTAGTGCATCTTCCTGTTTTAGACACGCTTCATAATAGATCAGTTTCAAAGGCCTTCTGTCTTTGGTAGATTCAACAAGCCCCTTACAATGCTGCTCAAATCGTAGCTTGAGGTCTTTCGCGAAACCTGCGTAAAAATTGCCGTCCCTCTCACTTTGTAGCACATAAGTGTAATACACCCTTTGACCTCAAGCTATTTAACAGGGCAAGAATTTGCGCATACAGAACGGGAAGACCCCCTAATCTGATCAGTCAGTGAAAACTTTTCCTCTGAAGGCCACCGCTTACTGATATGGAATACTTCCATAGCAAGCGCATAGGCCTTTTTATAGACTCTCAAGTCCTTTGCAGATTTTATCTGTTTTGTTTCCATATCCGACCTCTGATCTACGACCTCTGACCTCCGACTTCCGACCTCCCACCGGGGCGTAGGCCCCTATGGGCCGGAGGCTGTCTTCTGATCTCCGACCTCTGTTCTCTGACCTCTTTCTTTTACCGACCTCCGACTTCTGACTTCTGATCTCTGTCTTTTCGTCCTCTGATCTCCGACCTCTGTCCTCTGACTTCTGACTTCCGATCTCTGTCCTCCGTCCTCTTTTGTCATTTGATTGCCCAATCCTCGACTTTCAATTTACCAATCCGACCAAATTCTTTTACATTATGAGTGACAACAGTTAGCTTGTTTGCCATGGCAATAGATGCGATCTGAGTATCTCTTTCACTGATCACCATACCTTCTCTTTCAAGTTGTGCCCTTATAACAGCATATTTCCCGGCCGCTACTTCATCAAAAGAATATAGGCCCAGTAACGACGATATCTGTTTTATTTTCAATCGCCTTTCTTTCTTCTTTATCGGGGATTTTTCTATCCCGAACAATATTTCAGCCAGGGTAATGCTTGATAAGGATAAATCTGCTGGAGCGTGTTTTTTAATCCGATCGATTACTCTCTTATCACCACGCATCCAATAACTGATGATATTCGTATCGAGCAGGTACATATCTCCCTCGGTTAATCCAAACTAAAGTTTTTTGATGGCAACGCTTCAATTGTTTTGAAATCCAGATCCACTGGGAAAGCATCCCAGAAGCCCTCCGGCCACCTGCTTCTTTCAAGTGGTTCAAGAATTACCTTGTCACCCTTTTTGCTGATTTTCACTTCATTTCCTTTAAAACGAAACGCTTTTGGTAACCGAACCGCTTGCGATCGACCGTTTTGAAATACTTTTGCTATTGATTCCATGGCTTACCCCCTCCTTATAATATTAATATATACCAGTATATACCATTTATCAAAAAAGTCAATCATAGCGCTATTGCCCATTCATTTTTTAATCTGTGAAAATCTGCGCCTGCCCCGCCCGCCCTGTTGAACCGGGT
>CAZLRK010000099.1:0-13325 GCA_964561845.1 uncultured Desulfobacterales bacterium
TTTGATAGGAGAGATGTTTTTTCTCTTGACTCGCCCCTTTAATGGGTGACATCGGGAGGCCTTATAAGTGTTATAGACAATCTTTTATCCACTCTAATTTATCTTCAGATAGAGTATTCGAAATCACTATTTTCTTAACATCGAGAAACTCTGCAAAGTCTCTAAAACATCTAGCTAAGGCGTCCGTCATATCTTTATTGACAACTATATCTTTCTCCCACCACCAATTCTTTATTACCAATTCCCTATTTTTGGGGTCTATGATAGGTTCACATCGACCGATAAATCTTTCTTTATATATTATTGGAAGCACATAATATCCATATTTTCTTTTTTTCACGGGTGTGTAAACTTCCCATTTATAATCGAAATCGAATATTTTTAATATGAGGTTTCTATCCCAAATAAGGTTGTCCAGAGGAGCAATTAGTGATGCCTCATTGAACTTTTCGTTGTCATATAGTATTTCCAAATCCTTTTTCGCCAAATAGAATGGCTCACCTATTCCAGCTATCTTGACTTCTGTAATTTGTTCTTTATCTATAAGTCTCTTTATTGATTGCGTACGTTCTTCTTTCTTTAAGTGACTTCCTAACCATGCTTCACTATATTTATTCCACAACAACCCAATTGAGCCTATTCTTCTTTTCACATACCATTCATGAAATTCATCTAACTGATTGTTTGGATCGGGTTCATTAAGTATTGATAAGGCAAGAAGGTTTTCTGATGAGCCGTAGTATTTGCGAGTACCTTCTTTATGATGAATCACCAGTTCTCCACAGTGATACATGCTTTCCAACGTCGCTCTTGCAATACTTGTCGGAGCCCATGACCATTCGACCTTTTGATTGCCATTTATATCTTTCGAACTGGCATAACCATTTCGCTCTATCATTCTTATGACTATTTCTCGCACAGGATTTAATTCATGAGCTCTTTTGTCATACTTCTCTCTGTATACTTTTCTTTTTCTTTCAAAATACGGCCAGTCACCTACCGACCAAACCGACATATTCTTATCCCAGCCATCCAAGAGCTGTCTTTTTTCATAAAGGAGACGATAGAGGGTATTTTCTGAGTAGTTCTTACATCTACTTTGTAGAACCAAATCTGCGTTTCTCGCAGTTGTTTTGAGAGGATCATACTGAATACATCCGACCTTGCGAATGAAGCTTAAAATTTCTTCGTCTGATTCTAATTTTCTGGGATTATATAGATGCTGATACTTGAAGAGGTATTTTCTTGCTTCATCTTTTGTAATATTGATCATTTCCCTCTCGAAATTTCCTCTCTGACTGTTGTGTATAATGCCAAGGATCAGCAGCACAAAAAGCCGAGCTGAGCCTTTCGAGCCAGCATAAAATCGCGCCGGCTTTTTGTGTCAGGCTGAATCCTCTTGTTGGCCGTCATACTCCGGACTATTCTAAATTTTCAGCATCAGCGAGGTCCTGTGGGCGGCCGGTAGCCCTTTTGTTTTTCTTTAAGTTTTCAATATCAATAAAATCAATATGAAGACCTTGAATTTCAACTTCAACTTTCGCTTTATAACAATCCTCAAATTTCAAATCTTTTAATGTCGTCAAAATATCGATACGATTAGGAGGATAACCTAATTGAATTATCTGATCGCTCTCAAGAAAGTCTTCGGGTTTGAGTCCTAATGATCTAAAACCAAATTTTTTAAGAGCCTCTAAGATTTTATTAGCGTTATCTGGTGACAGTTCTATCCATACATCAATATCTTTTGTATAACGTGGATGCCCGTGAAATGCGACGGCATACCCGCCAACCACCAGATATCTAACCTTATTTTCGTTTAACAATTCTATAAATTCTTTGAAGTCCTTGCTCAGCATTATATCTCCATAAATTGTATTCTTTCCGGATTTTTTCTAATGCGTTAAGTCGCTCTTCATATGATTTTGATTGCCAAAATGAAAAATCATTAGGCTGCTCATCTATTTTATATTTCTTAATAACTTTACTTATACTCATGATAGCCTCTTACTTTTATTTCCCTTAATCGATGCCGTGTCAATTTATGCGTACGGCATCGAGATAGAACGGCCAGTTACCCGACCGCCCTCTCGCAGATCCCTGCGTGCGGTTTTCCCGCACAGGGCTCCTCAGTATTGTTCACCTCGTACAAAAGCATCAATTATTCCCAATAGCCAACAATTCGGGGGCTCGGTGTCTTGAAATGAATGAGCATCTCGTTGAAACCTACCCAGTTACAGCTCTTTCTCTGCGATCGCCTGTTTAACCACTTGTACATTATGCGGCGAACTTGACGATAAAACCTGCCCAGCATGTCGTAATTACCACTTACACCATAGTAATTCCAGTGCCCTTGTAGCTTCTGCTTAAGCTTTGCGAATAAATCTGCGGTTCTAAGCCTACTGCGTTCTTCCTTGATCCATTTGAGGATTGCAGCTATCGCCGCCCGGAATTTCTTCTTGGACGTTCGCATTCTCACCAGTGGTTTGCCTGATCTGCCAACACCCCATCGATATTCGAAACCGAGAAAGGTGAAACTATTGTTATTTTCAGTTTCAAATCGCGTAAACTTGACCTTCCGCGTTTTCTCCTGCGATAGTTCAAGCTTGAATTTGCCCAGGCGCTTATCCAATACGTCGTAAAAGCGCTTGGCATCATTGTGGTACTGAAAGCAGCAGATAAAATCATCGGCAAATCGCGTTAGGTATACATCACCACGACAGCGCGGCTTGACGACCTTCTCAAACCATAGATCGAGTGCGTAATGCAAATAGATGTTCGCCAAAACGGCAGAAACAACACCGCCCTGGGGAGTACCGGTGACTGGGTATATTACCCGTCCGTCCTCTTCCAGGATACCGGCCTTCAACCATTTACGGATTAGGCCAAGAAATGCACAATCATCTATTCGTTGCTCAAGCATCCTCATGAGCCAATCATGATTAATACTATCGAAGAATCCCTTGATATCCGCATCAATGATCCAGCGGAATCTGCCCCTATGTAACCTTTGGCTTAATTCAAGGGCGGCCCGTTGCGGACCTTTTCCCCTACGATATCCATGACTGCAAGGCAGAAAATCCTGTTCAAATATGGCACACAGGATTTCGGTAACTGCTGACTGTACAACCTTGTCGCCAACAACAAGAATACCGAGTGGCCGTCGACCACCGACTTTCGGAATGTAGCTGCGACGAACTAACTTCGCTTTGTACCTTCCATTCTTTAAATCGCCGACAATCTTCTCGACATTCTCGTCAAGGTTTGCTCCAAAAGCCTCATAATCCACAGAATCTACTCCGGGAGATGCCTTCCTATTCAACTTGGGAAAGCACCCGCACAGGTTCTTCTCATTCAACAAACTGTAAAGGTTCCCGAATCGGTGTTTTGGGTCTTTCTTTGCTCTCTTTGCTATTCCCCGCAGTGAGGTTTGCATATGTTGGTCAGCCTGTCTTATCTGCATATGTTTCCTTTGCGGACTACACAATACCGTCATTCCCTTCCCCGTGCCTGCACCGCCGTAGCTGTGCGAAGGCGTGTGATCGGTCCTACCGTCTCAGAGTACTATGGAATGATCTGACTCCCTTCAACCCATCGGACGCTCTTCTTGCGGTTGATACGCCCTACCTTTTACAAGGAGGTTGAAGGACCTCCCAAGTTCCTGATGCCTCTCTCATTACATGCCACGCTCTTGGACCCCGGCAGTCCCTCGGAATCTCACCTTAACGAGTCCACTGTTCTGGCTTCCGGTACGTTAACGCCGTCGCCAACTGCATTTGTTGCCGCTAACGGGGCTGAATCGCTTAGGGGAGGTACGTCTCCCCTGCGGCCTGCAATGTTCTCTGTGTACGCTTCACCCGTTTTGTTCGCCCCGGACCATCCAGGACTCCGCAACAGGCGCAACACTCGATATGGGCTGCTGGTTAAGCTTTACCCAATGGGGACTTTCACCCCATAAGAAGCACCAAGCTGCGCTTGGCGCACCAACGTCAATAATGAGCAGTGCCGGTTAAAAGACATAACCATCTAAAATGCTGAAACTTTCAAGAAATGCAAATCCTTTTTAAACGCCCCAGCTTTAGGCATCTGCTCAATTATTTTGTTAGATCATCTCCAAAACAATCGATCCTATAGTTCCAATTATACCGAGAAAAGCGAAAACAAAGTGCACAGTGCTCAAACAGCTTGTATACGATAGATGCCACTCGGATGGGAATGGGCTACTCTTGCTCTGCAAATGCGATGTTCGTTCCTCCTCGGAAGAAAACAAGGCGACGTGAGGACAGGCATCATCTTTCTTCCAATCGGTTTCCAATGCTTTGAGGGCGGCTTCTGCATGATGGATTAGATATCGGGTCCTCTGGTCGAGCTTCCAAAAGACATAGGAAATGATGCTCAGACTAAGGCCCATCGTGATGCCTATCCAGTGATGGGTGTAATCACTCTTGAATGTAGCGCCCATGGCTGTGGTGAGCAATGCTGCAATGACTACAAAGAAATTAAATGATGACATCCGTTGGGAAGCGTGGAGCTGGAAGTAGTTCCATGCATACTCACGTTGCTCTTTGATGGTGTCGTGATCGCACATTGTCTAATTTCCTATGATCTAACAGTGTTGATAAATGTAAAATTTTTCCATGATATAGGACTATATATCTGGAAAATATTTCCACGTATTCGTATATTAAGTTTAACTACGGTAAATATTTATCTTGAATTTTTTAACTTTTTTATCTATTGTTAAATTTTCTGCTTAATAATATAATATAATGCACATATGGAAAGCAAGATAAAATTTAAACCGAACCCAGAATATCGCTTAATGGATCAAGTCCGTGAAGTTTTACGATATTACCACTATTCATACAGTACCGAACTGTCTTACTCTTCCTGGATATTGCAATATATAAAATTTTATGACGGCAAAACACATCCGAAAGATATGGGTAAAAACGAAGTCGAGCGGTTTTTGAGCTACCTTGCAGAAAAGAAAAATGTTGCTGCAGCAACCCAAAAACAGGCGTTGAATGCATTGATATTTTTATACAAAAAAGTTCTTGATATTGATTTGGGAGATGGTATAGCCCCAACGCGGTCAAAACGCAGGATGAATTTGCCAACAGTATTGACACAAGAAGAAGTTTCTAAGCTGCTTGGCAATATGAAGGGAAAGCACGCTTTTATGGCGAAATTGTTATATGGTTGCGGCTTCAGGCTTATGGAGTGTGTTCGTTTACGGGTCAAGGATGTGGACTTTGGCCAGAGCAGGATTTTTATACGTAACTCAAAAGGTGGCAAAGACCGCACAGTAATTCTGCCTGACTCCATACAGCAGGCATTACAAGAGCAAATTGATTATGTTATTGCATTACATAAGGAGGATATCCGGGAAGGATTCGGGGAAGTTTACATCCCTGAGTCGCTTTCTCGCAAATACCCTAATGCATCCAAAGAGACCGGATGGCAGTATGTTTTCCCTTCAAAGAAATTGTCAAAAGATCCCAGGTCCGGGAAAACCATGCGCCATCATGTTCTGGAATCGGGTCTGCAAAAGGCGGTCAAAAATGCTTTAAACCAGGCCAAAATTCACAAAAAGGCAGGTTGCCATACTTTTCGTCACAGCTTTGCTACTCATTTACTTGAAACCGGCACGAATATCCTAGTGGTCCAAAAACTTATGGGTCATGCCGATGTGAAAACCACCGAAATTTATACCCATGTCATGAAAAAAGATATCGATTCCGTTAAAAGTCCCTTGGATTTGTTATAAGAGATTTCAATTGCAGACATCGTCAAATAGTTGAGTGGTTGAGTTGGAAAAGAATTATAGAAACCGTTCTCGGTTCAAAGGTTCAGAGTTCAGGGTTTATGACTTACGATTTTTTCATATTAAATGATTAACCAAGCCGACTTCGCCATAGTGGCCGCAGGCTACGACGGCTGAATAACCAATAACTCCCAATTGGTTTTTACTCAATTGGGGTTGCATGCCCAATTATTTTGCAAAATGGTTATTGTTCTTATCATTACAACCAGTTAACTACTTAAATACTCGACGACTTAACGAGATTTGGGGTTAGAGTACTAAGGAACAAAGAAAGAATATTTATGATCGCATCATAAACCGGTGGTTGGTCGCCGTTTTCCAAAAGCGATTTCACAAGGCGAATTTTTAGTTACATGTTTTTTCAATTTGCTACACCACAAAGATTGAAAAGTGTGACAGCTTCCGTCCATTGCATCTAACCTGGCAAAGTCTGCATTCTCACATAGCAAGTCACACCATTTGATCTTGTGGGTTGTAATTCCTGCATTATTAGCCATAAGCTACGCTTCGAGACCTTTGTAAAACGCCCCCTTTTGTCCAATTTCTGTGTTAGGCTCAAATTTTGGCACGAAGTGAAGCTTTAGCGCTATCCTCGAAATACTCAATGTATGCCTGCCTGCCCCGTAGGTCCGGCAGATCGTACTGGGGTGGTTAAAATTTGTGCCTGCCTTTTTATCCCGCTGATTTTTTGCGGGGGAACTTGAACCCCGGTTAAATATAAAAACGGATTTAACAGGGCAGGCAAAATTGAACATTTTTCAAAGGTCTCTCCTAAGTTATGAATTTTGTGTTTTTTATGTAAAAAATTCTAAACTTAAAAAGTTTGAATTGATTATGTAAAAATCTCAAAATCTAGTTTTTTCTCCCTTATATGTTCAAGAGTCCTGTTTAAAAAATCTTCATGTGTAATCCCATATCTGACTTTACCGTCCAGGGTTCTAACAGAAAGCGTTCCCGATTCTTTTTCCTTTGAACCTATGGTTATGATAAGTGGAATCTTTTCCAGCTGTGCCTCTCTAACTTTTCTATTGAGGCTTTCGGTTCTACCGTCTACTTTTGTCCGCAGTCCTGCGGTTTCAAATATTAGTCTTACATCGTTTGCATAGGGGACAATATCATCATTTATGGCAAGGATAACAACTTGGATTGGAGCCATCCATAAAGGAAACTTTCCGGCAAAGTGTTCAATCAAAATACCGAAAAACCGCTCAATAGAACCATAAATGGTCCTGTGGATCATGAGCGGACGGTGTTTTTCATTGTCCTTATCGATGTATGAAAGGTTGAATCTTTCCGGCAGCGACATGTCCAGTTGAATAGTTCCGCATTGCCATGTCCTGCCAAGAACATCTTTTATATGAGCATCTATTTTCGGCCCGTAAAATGCTCCGTCCCCCTCGTTTATTTTATAATCCTTGTCATAGATGTCCAGTGCCGACTTAAGACCTTGTGTTGTGGTTTCCCATTCCTGATCGGTTCCTATGGACCTTTCAGGACGGGTGGAAAGCTCCAGCTGAAAACCAAGGCCGAATGTGCTGTAAATTCGTTCCACCAGTTTAAGCGCCCCCAGGATTTCATCTTCAATCTGTTCAGGCGTCATGAAAATATGAGCATCATCCTGATGAAAAGCCCTGACTCTAAAAAGGCCGGACAGTACGCCGCTTAGTTCGTGCCGGTGAACGAGTCCGATTTCAGCCGCTCGAACAGGTAAATCTTTATATGAATGTGGTTTCATGCCGTAAATAAGCATTCCTCCGGGGCAATTCATGGGCTTTATGGCATATTCATCCTCATCAACAACTGATGTGTACATATTTTCACGATAATTATCCCAATGCCCGCTTCTTTCCCATAGTACGCGATTAAGCATAATCGGTGTCTTTATTTCCACATAGCCTGCCGCCCTGTGTTCATCCCTCCAGTAACCAATCAGGGCCTTCCATACATCCATACCCTTTGGATGAAAAAAAGGCATCCCCGGCGCCTCTTCGTGAAAACTGAAAAGATCCATAGCTGTACCGACTTTTCGGTGGTTTCTCTTTTTAGCCTCCTCAATAAAATTAAGATAAGCATCCAATTCTTTTTTTGTAAAAAAGGCTGTTCCATAAATTCTCTGAAGCTGTGCTTTTGACTGATCCGCTCGCCAGTAAGCCCCTGATACTTTTAAAAGTTTAAAAGCTTTTACAAATCCGGTGTGGGGAATATGCGGGCCGCGGCATAAATCGGTAAAGTCTCCTTGCTGGTATAAGGATATGGTTCCATCTTCCAGTTCAGATATCATTTCCGTCTTATAAGGTTCATCCTTATAAAAAGCCAATGCATCAGATTTTGAAACTACTTTGCGTATTATTGGAATTTTTTCCTTGACAATTTTTTTCATCTCCGCTTCGATCTTTGGAAAATCATCTTCAGAAACCGGTTCCATATCAATGTCATAGTAGAATTCGTCGCCTACTACAGGACCTATGGTCAGCTTTGCATCCTTATAAAGATGCAAAATTGCCTGGGCCATAACATGTGCCGCACTGTGGCGAAGAATCACCAGGGCTTCTTTGTCTTTGCTCGTGAGTAGTTTTATCCGGGAATCCCGCGTGATTTCCGTGTTTAAATCAATAATACCCGAATCGAGTTCCATGGCAACGCAATTTCGTGCCAGATTTTCTGAAATGCTTTTTGCCACGTCTAAACCTGTCGGGGCGCCCTCAAAACTCTTTATGCTTTTATCAGGAAATGTTATATTAATCATTTTACACTCACTATTAAAAGGTTGGTAATGTTCAAAAGTTATGGCATTACCTTGTCATTTAAGGGAAATAACACTTTGGGTCAAGAAAAAATTGAAAGATAACATTAACTATAAGATTATTGACACGAGATCCGGTCTTGAAGATTTTGTAAAAATCCTTGAAATGGAAAAAGTCATCGCTGTAGACTTAGAATCAGACTCCATGTATCATTTTAAAGAAAAAGTTTGCTTGATTCAAGTGGCAACAAACAGCAATAATGTTTTAATTGATCCCTTACAAATTGAAGATTTATCCTCAATCAGACCTCTTTTTTCTAATCAGAAGATTAAGAAAATTTTTCACGGATCCGACTACGATATCCGCTCTTTATACAGGGATTTTAGAATTAATGTAAACAATCTTTTTGACACCGAACTTGCCTGCAGGTTCCTGGGAATCAGGGAAACAGGTCTCGACGCGGTTCTAAAAAAATATTTCAAAATAAATCTGAATAAAAAATATCAGAAAAAAGATTGGTCCATAAGACCGTTGCCATCGGAAATGACAGATTATGCTGCAGGGGATGTGATTTATCTTCTCTCCCTGGTTGAAATTTTGGAAAAAGAGCTTGATAAAAAAGAACGACTTTCCTGGGTGCATGAAGAATGCGATTTGTTAAGTAAAGTGAGACCGGTTGTATCCAATGAAGACCCATTATTTTTAAAGTTTAAAGGTGCAGGAAAGCTAACTTCGCGGGATCTTGCTGTTCTTGAAGCCCTTCTTCAATTTCGAAAGAAAGTAGCAGAAAAAAAAGACAAACCCTTGTTTAAAATAATCGGAAGTAAACCTTTGATGAAAATCATAATCTCAAAGCCTGTTACCATGCGTCGGTTGAAAGATGAAAGAATTTTAAGCGAAACACAGATCAGTATGTACGGCAATGCCCTGGTTGAGATAATAAATGCGGCAGTGAAAATACCTGAAAAGGATCTTCCGGTTTATCCATACAAAAAAGTACCGTTGATAACATACAGAGTCAAAGAAAGGATAAAGGCGCTAAAAGCATGGAGAGATAAACGTGCCAGAGAGCTTGAAATTGATCCTGCTCTACTTTTCAACAAGGAGCTTCTAAAGTCTATTGCCAAACAGAAACCTAGTGATAAAAAGAGCCTTGAAACAATAGAAGGCATGAAAAAATGGCAAAAAAAGGAATTCGGCGGGGAAGTTATTGCAACATTAGGGGATGTATTATAAGTCCAGACATCGTTAAATAGTTGAGTGGTTAAGTGGTTGAGTAGGAAAAGAATTATAGAAACAGTTCACGGTTCAAAGTTCAGGGTTCAGGGTTTATGACTTACGATTTTTTCATATTAAATGATTAACCAATAACCAATAACTCCCAATTGGTTTTTACTCAATTGGGGTTGCATGTCCAATTATTTTACAAAACGACTATTATTCTATCATTATAACTACTTAACTACTCAACTACTCGACGACTTAACGAGATCTGAAGACTGATAAGTTACAGATGAAAATGAAAAACATACGCAACTTCAGCATTATAGCACATATCGATCACGGCAAATCAACCTTGTCTGATCGCCTTATTCAGGCAACCGATATTGTTTCGGATCGGGATTTTCAGGACCAGATTCTCGACACCATGGATATTGAGCGGGAACGGGGCATCACGATTAAGAGCCAAACGGTCAGCCTTCCATATACTGCTTTAGCCGGGGAGACATATTTTTTAAACCTTATAGACACTCCGGGTCATGTGGATTTTACCTATGAAGTCTCAAGGGCATTAGCTTCATGTGAGGGCGCTCTTCTTCTTATAGATGCCAGCCAGGGGGTAGAGGCCCAGACCCTTGCCAATCTTTACCTTGCCATGGAACATGATCTTGAGATTATTCCCGTGATCAATAAAATAGATTTACCGTCTGCAGATATTGAACGGACGAAGAAGCAGATAGAAGATGACCTTGGGCTTGATCCGGATACGTCATTCCTTGTTTCGGCTAAAGAGTGGACTGGAATAGAGGAGGTACTTGAAGGGATTGTAAAATGCCTGCCGCCGCCGTCAGGAGATCCGGAAGCGCCCCTTAAATCTTTAATCTTTGATTCTCACTATGATCCTTTTCGCGGTACAATAGTTCATGCTCGAATCTTTCAGGGCAGAATAAAATCCGGTGATATCATTCGCTTTATGTCCAACAATGCAGTTCATAAAGTTGAAGAGGTCGGAATTTTCCAGATTAATCGGGCACCCCAAAAAGAGCTTTCAGCCGGACAGGTGGGGTATATTATTGCAGGAATAAAAACCGTAAGCGACACAAGATGCGGCGACACAATTACATTGAAGAACAGACCATGCAAAACCCGCATGTCCGGCTTTAAAGAATCCAAGCCTGTTGTTTTTTCTTCTATTTACCCTATAGCTTCTGATGGATATGAAGATCTGGCCGTTGCTCTTGAGAAGTTAAAGTTAAACGATGCATCCCTGATTTATGAAAAAGATTCTTCAATAGCTTTGGGATTTGGTTTTCGTTGCGGTTTTCTTGGCCTCCTGCATCTTGAAGTCGTACAGGAAAGACTTGAACGAGAATATGATCTTTCTTTGATACTAACGGCGCCATCTGTACAATACGAACTTATCATGAGTGATGAAACGACAATAATAATTGATAATCCCGCTTTATACCCGGATCCAGGCAGCATTAACCTCACAAAAGAGCCGTTTATCCGCGCTACGATAATAACGCCTGACCGTTACATGGGAGCGGTCATGAAACTCTGCCTTGATCGCCGTGGAATAAATATCAATTACCAGTATCTTACCAATAATCGTCTGGAGATGATATTTGAACTTCCGCTGGCTGAAGTTGTTTATGATTTTTATGATAAGTTAAAATCGGTAACCCAGGGATATGGATCATTCGATTATGAGATAATAGACTTCAGGGACACAGATCTTGTTAAGGTGGATATTTTGATAAACGGAGAACGTGTGGATGCACTTTCACAGCTTGTTCACAGCAACAGTGCTGTTGAACGGGCGAGGACTATGTGCGAAAGGTTGCGCGATGAAATTCCAAGGCAAATGTTTAAAATAGCCATCCAGGGGGCTGTCGGGGCAAAAATAATCGCCCGCAAAACGATCTCCGCTTTTAGAAAGGACGTAACAGCAAAATGCTATGGCGGTGATGTAACACGAAAACGAAAACTACTTGAAAAGCAGAGAAAGGGGAAAAAACGGATGAAAATGGTTGGACATGTTATGATTCCCCAGTCTGCATTTTTGTCGGTGCTAAAGACGGATACTAAGTGACGGAGGACGGAGGGCAGAAGACAGACGACGGAAGACGGAGGGCGGAAGTCTAAATTAATACAATAAAATGAGGTTATAAAATGGGAATGACTATTACTGAAAAGATTCTTGCCAGGCATGCCGGCCTTGACAAAGTAGAGCCTGGAGATCTGATAAATGCAAAAGTTGATGTTGCACTTGGAAATGATATAACCGCTCCCATTGCAATAAAACAGTTTTATAAAAGCGGGGCGAAACATGTTTTTGATAAAAGCAGGGTCATACTTGTTCCGGATCATTTCGTGCCAAATAAGGATATAAAGTCAGCAATGCAGGCAAAGGTTCTCCGGGATTTTGCCAGGGAGCAGAAACTTACATATTTCTTTGATGCCGGAGAAATGGGTGTGGAACACGCACTTCTTCCGGAAAAGGGTCTTGTTCTTCCTGGCGATCTTGTTATTGGAGCAGATAGCCATACATGTACATACGGAGGGCTTGGAGCATTTGCCACGGGTGTTGGAAGCACTGACCTTGCAGCAGCAATGATAACGGGAGAAGTTTGGCTTAAAGTTCCGGAAACCATTAAGTTTATATATAGAGGAGAGCTTAATCCATGGGTCGAGGGAAAGGATCTCATCCTTTACACCATTGGTAATATAGGCGTGGATGGAGCCCTATATAAGTCCATGGAACTTACAGGTCCGGCAATTGAAAAACTTGGTATGGCAGGACGACTCACCATGGCTAATATGGCCATAGAAGCAGGGGCCAAAAACGGAATAATAGAGCCTGATACAGTAACCAAGGAATATGTTTCAACCCGTGCAGTGCGTGATTTTGAGATCTTTAAAAGTGATGAAGATATCGATTATGCTGAAATAGTTGAATATGATGTTAGTAAAATAGAGCCACAGGTGGCATTTCCTCATCTTCCTGAAAACACTAAAGGTATCGGCGATGTGGGAGATATACGGATAGATCAGGTTGTGATAGGTTCTTGTACAAACGGAAGAATAGAAGACCTGCATTCTGCCGCCGCTATTCTTAAAGGAAAGAAGGTCGCACGAGATACACGCCTTATTATAATACCTGCTACGCCTTACGTATACAGATCTGCTTTAAAGGATGGTCTGTTTGACATTTTTCTGGATGCAGGCGCAATAATAAGCCCTCCCACATGCGGTCCCTGCCTTGGAGGATACATGGGAATACTTGCAAAAGGAGAGCGAGCTGTGGCAACAACAAACAGGAATTTTGTGGGCAGGATGGGGCATCCTGAAAGTGAAGTGTATCTTGCAAACCCTGCCGTGGCTGCCTCATCCGCAATTTTGGGGAAGATAGGCGGGCCTGATGAGGTTCTCTGATTTCACTGCCCCTATTGCTTACGCCCCGAAAAGTATAAGCGCTAATTTCAGGGCTCCTGACCCGGCGTAAATCTGAATGCAACATATTCTATTAA
>CAZLRK010000100.1:0-13274 GCA_964561845.1 uncultured Desulfobacterales bacterium
GGTGATTCCCAAGTTAAAACTAAGTGACAAAGGGCTGTTTAATTCTGAAACATTTGAATTTACAAATCTCTTTGTATGAGAGACTGGATGCTCCAGGGACTATGCACCATGGCATGATAATAGGTGTCGAGCGCCGAGAAACTAGTTGAAGATTATGGGATTTCATCTGCTGAAACTGCACGCCAATTAAGCGTATCAACGTCAGCGATTGCAAATTCCTTGAGCCGAGGAAGAAATAAGTGTATTACATCTCATGTTGATTGTTGATCCCAACGGTGTTATAGTCCCGTCTCGTTGCCATACTGATTATAACCAAAACCTTCGCCTGCCTTCGAAAGGGTGAGCGCCAATGACAGCTACTCCGCATACCGCCAGCGTTACGGCGGTTTTCTCCAGCCCCGAGCCCGATTCACATCGTTCAGCTGGTTCGCAAACCCCGCCCTATGGTTATATGATTGTGGCCCTCTCCCTTTTAATCATGGTGATCGCCTGGGGTGTGAATTACAGCTTCGGTGTATTTCTAACTCCCCTGCTGGACGAATTCGGCTGGACGCGAGCCATGACCTCGGGCGCCTTCTCGCTGGCAATGCTGATGGAGGGCTTGGGCGGTATCTTCATGGGGCGGCTGACCGACAAAGTGGGGCCGCGGGTAGTCATGACGACCTGTGGCTTTCTGTTGGGGGCGGGCTATGCGCTCATGTCGGAGGTGGTTTCGCTCTGGCATCTGTACCTGTACTACGGTCTGATTGCCGGCTTCGGTTTGAGCGGTACCTATGTGTCTCTGATCTCAACGGTGGCCAAATGGTTTCACAAACGTCGCGGCTCCATGATCGGTATCGTTATGGCCGGCACGGGACTGGGCAGCCTGATCGTAACTCCGGTGGCCAACGGCCTCATTTTATCCCAGGGCTGGCGCCGTTCCTATCTGATCCTGGGGATCATCGCCGTTGTGGTGATTGTGGTGACGTCACAATTTCTAAGAAAAAATCCCCCTGGCTACAATCAGGCCACTCCCAACGGTGTCGACGACACCTCATCTTCAACCAACGACGATGGGAGAAGATTTTCCGGCGATATCCCCTATACGGCGGTGTTTCGCTTATCCTCACTGTGGTTGCTTTGCGGTATTCTTTTCAGTTGGGGATTCGCCCTGTTTGCCGTTTTTGTGCACCTGGCCCCTTTTTGTATCGAACTGGGGTTTAGTGCAACACGGGCCGCTTCTGTCTTGGCCGTTGCCGGTGGCGCAATCTTTGTGGCCAAGGTGCTGTGCGGGGTGGTGGTCGATATTTTCGGGGTTAAAAAAACGATGTTTAGCGGGTTGGCCCTGACGGTGGCCACCCTGTTGGGATTGGTTGTCTTCCAGCAGCCATGGACGCTTTACCTGTGCGGGATTTTCTACGCCTGTTCCTACTCATGTGCCTCGGTTGTGATCTCCCCCCTGGCGGTGGCCTATTTCGGGTTGCGGTCGCACGGTTCATTCCTTGGGATACTTAATTTTGCCACATGTATCGGCTGTGCCACGGGTCCGGTTGCCGCCGGATGGCTGTTTGACCTGACTGGTGACTATACCGACGCCTTCAAGGTTACCTTGGTTATATGTTCAGTGGGGGTGCTGTTGGCGATATGGCTGATTCGGGGAAAAAAGCGGGCGGTTTCCACCGGTCTCATTTCCGCTTAATTATGTCCGGTCTCTTCGCCCGCAACACAATCGCCTTAATTTAGAGGCATATTTTTTATTGATTTATAGAATTCTAACGACTCATCTCAATAGTTAAGCGTTTGCATCAGTGAGATAAATATGATTAAGAATCGATCAATTTTTCTTAAATTAAAATGGATATTCTTTATTTTTCTTAGCCTGACAATTATTTCTCAGCAAGTAGTTGCGGGCGCTTTGGATGATTTTGAAGATGATGCGACTTTAAAAAGAAATGAATATGAAAAAAAGAAAAAGGACTCGCGGGATTACGATTCCGATAGCTCCCATGGTGAATGTTTTGGTGATAATGCATGCATTGACCTTTTTGGCAGAGTAATCATTTTTTGCGGGGCTCTTAGCTGGCAACGGGTGAAGCCTGATCAATTACCCGATTTATCTTTATTTAATGACGACATTGAAAATATAAAACATCGTAAGACCGGAGAATTTTTAATCCCATTTGTCAGACTTGATACAAGTTATCAAAATGTTGAATCAGATGTCGATGCCTTTGATTATCGAGTTGAGCTCGGCTACGGCCCCTTTGGTATTCAAACCCGTCAAACACGTTATAGGGAAGAAGATACTTCTGATGAACTCGACATATATCAGACGCATGCTCTTTATCGCATGTCAATTGGCAATAATGTTGAAATTGATTTGGGACTTGGTCAGTTTGCTATTGAGGGAAATAAAAAAAATTCAGGCCCTTCATTTACCATGCCAATTATATTTCATTATAATGAATATATGGGGATTGAGTTCAGACCTGTATGGGCAAACATTAATGAAAATAACATTAAAGATTATGATCTGGCTTTGTTATGTGGATGGCGATATATATCTGTGCGTGTAGGTTATCGTTGGCTTGAAAGTGAGAATCAATCTCTTAATGGGCCGTTTATTGGTCTTTCAACCAGCCTATAGATGATTAGGAAACCTTGATGAAATTTTAAATATGTTTTTTCTCTTGACTCGCCCTTTAATGGGGTACCCCATTTCACACTCTAAATTGCCTAATTTAGATAATATAGTTAATTCAACCAATTATACCACATAACATATTCTTTAATTCACAATTCCAGCTTTGACACCGATTCTTTATCGGTGAACTTCCATTTCGACAAATGGGTGGTTATAAGGTCGCCGTTCAAAGTGCCCAAAATTACCGTCAGCTTAGAAAAGCTGGGGTCTATGTACGAAAAACAATTGATATAATAATTGCAACTTTTTGTATCATTGAAGGATTAACGTTGCTTCATGATGACCGTGATTTTCATCCTATTTCTTCTCATTTCCCTTTAAAGGCATTCACACCTCGGTAATCCCGCCCCGAATTGCCCCCTTGAATGGGTGACACCAATTTTTACGATTTTCTTGAATAGATGGTAGAATAAACACAAAATACGCTGAGTAGTTACAATTTTTGTCAGTTTATTTTGCTTCTCAAGGATTTGCTTATCAAACAAAATCTGAGAAAATATCTGCCATGTCGATTAATGACAATTAATTCCGAAGGATAGATTCTTCCATATTTTTTTAATGAGGAATTGGTAAAATTGGCATTTTATTTGCGGTTTTTTGAATTATGAAAAAGTACTATGTTATTTTCCAAATACTTCAATTGTAGCCATATCGATCAAAATTGGAGCCAATTGATTTTGAAAGGAGGAAAAAAATGAAGAAAAAAATATGGATAGGTTTAGCGTTATTACTTGTGATGCCAGGATTATTGCTTGTTGCATCATGCGCGCAGCAGACTGCAACAACCAAATCTTCGGCAGTGGAAACACCTGTGGAAAAAGCTGTGGAAGCACCTGAAGAAAAGGCTGTGGAAACACCTGAAGAAAAGACTGTTGAAGCACCTGTTCAAGAAGAACAGGCACAAGAGGTAGCGAAAGAGGTTATTGAGGAAGAAGAGACGGCAGTACAATCATCTAAGAAAGAGAAACAGAAGAAAAACAAAGTCCTTGCCGAAACGCTTATGCAAGAGGAGGTCGAAGAAGTAGAGTCTTCTACGTCGGGAGATGATGATAGAGACTTTAAACTCAGACAAGCTTTCATAAGAGAAAATATCTATTTTGAATATGACAAATCTACTCTTCTTCCCATAGCGCAAAGGATATTGAAACGAAAAGCCGAATATCTTCTTGGGAATCCTGATATTAGCGTAGTTGTAGAGGGACACTGTGATGAACGCGGTACAAATGAGTATAACCTTTCACTGGGTGACAGACGTGCCGAAAGTTCAAAAAACTTTCTAGTTGAGCTTGGCATTTTGGAATCACGTTTTATGACTGTTAGTTATGGTGAGGAACGTCCTATAGCAACAGCTCAAAATGAAGAAGCCTGGGCAAGAAACAGGCGGTCACATTTTGCTATAGAGTAGAGTTTTCAAAATGGTCAAATTACTTAACCCCGTTTTGGGTGGAATTTAACGGGCTGTTACCCAAATTTATATTTGTTAAACAGCCCGTTAAGCTCAATACATTCAAAAAAGACCTTGGAAAAATGTTTCATATCTAAAACGGGAAGCAAAAGGGGGCGTTTTGCAAAGGTCTCAAAACGGGACGTGCTGGTGAGTATGCTCGAGCCAGGAGAAAAAAGAGATTTTTTTGATAGGAGGGGTGTTTTTCCCTTTATCCGCCCTAATGGGCGATCTCTTATTTATCACTTAATTTTTGCAAGATATAATTGACACGTTCATATGCATCCCGCTGCAATTGTTCTCGTTCTTCTGGTTCTGTTATCTCTTCAAAATCTGCTACGAATTTTGGCCCGGTGTGCTCCACCGATCTAAAGTTTTTAGCCAGCTTTTCTAGTCCTTCTTTTATCAGTCCATTGTTCAGATGTGGTTTGAATTCGGCAACCAAATCGTCGAGTCTATCAGAATATTGCTTTAAACAGTAATAAATATCGTAAGCATCTTTTTCTTTCAGCCGGTCATCCAATACAATCGCTTTCATTATGAGAAAACTTACAATGGATGCTACCCTTATTATGAACGAGTCCTTCGCACCGCTTGGAAGATTACCTTCTATTTTCAGCTCGATCGGATCATTGAAGGCAAGATCACACCCTCTAGCCTTTCGAGTATGGATTCCCTGTATCAGTTGATGACGATGACTTTTTGTAGTGCCTTCATATTCACCGGAAAGTAAATCCACTTGGACATCGACATCTATCCCTTCAATTTTTACATTTCTGTGAAATATAAATGGCTGTTTTCCCTGCCGATAACCTCTATCTAATAGCAAATCATAGATACTTTCATATGCATCATCTGTTATCTGTTTATGATCAAATGCCAGATCCACATCGATGCTTCCGGTATGCGTGTCTTCCACATTCCGGAAAATGATTTGCGGGACCCATCCTCCCACCAAAACAATATTTTCTTTGTATTCCCCTAAGAGCCTGATTAGTTCCATTAAGACCGAATAAGCAGCCTTAACTTCCAGCTCATTGTAATCCGTTCGACTTACCATGATTTTCAAAGATCCTTTCAAACAAGGCTTCAGCGGCTTCTTCGCCCCTGCCTCGAAAACCTTTCAAATCCAAATAAAGCTGAACTAGTGATACAACTTTAATGCCATTGTATTCATTCATTAAATAGAAAATGCCATCATCATAGGGAATGAACAGTAACAGATTCCCTCCACTTTCTACTTTCTTCAAAGATAGATCATCTATCATCTTTTCCGGGATGTTTGCAGCATAAAACATAGCCTTTTTATAGCGGACCGAAGGGGCAATACGTGCGGCGCCTGAAAAGCCGGTTAAAGCATATTTTATTGAATTTTTATCGGAATACTCGGATAATTCTTTTTCAATAGTTGCTATGTTTTTTAATGAATAAAATTCCAGAATTTCATTTTTGCGGTAATTATAATTTTCTGCCCATTTGTTTAGAAGCAGCTTGGGCTGCTCCAGCCTGAAACCACCTCTATCTCCGGATATAAGTTCTTGATCGTATAACAATCGCTTTACGTTCGAGGCTAATCCAAGACTAACTCCACTTATATTAGCAAGCGCCTTGATTTTCCATTTCATTCCTGGATTGCATAATAAAACTCTTAGGATTCGTTCGGCTTTCGGTGAAAAAAGAGATTGTAACGACCTTTTTTCTTGAAATTTATTTGGATTACCTTCCCTTTCGATGTATACTTTATCGAAGCTTAATCTGCAGTTTCCAGATAAGTCTACATACCCGACCCCTTCTTTCAAGCATATTTCTGCTGCTCGTGGTGAAATATAAGGGGCTATGAAAACACCATACGATTCAGGATAATATTCCCTATATCTCAGCAATTGATTTACAGCATCACGTACCAATCGCGGTTGACCGCTTGTCTTGATCTCGGCAATTATTTGGATACGTTTTCCCGGAAACTTAAGCTCAAGCAAGATATCCGGCTTAAGTATTTCATTTCGATACTCGCTTACAGGTTCAACAACTTTTAAAAATGGAATCTTGGCGATACAAGATAATAACGTAGCTTTTGCCGAATCTACTATATCGATACTTCTATTTTTCATTGTTATTCCCTATTTCAACATTCGTTGAAACAATTATATATAGTGAAACTTCTCATTTGTCAAGTTATTTTCACTGATAATAATATTTTCAACATACGTTGAAAATATACTTTTTAATGAAATTTAAGCAAATTTACCCAGTCTGAAGGGATACCGAAGATTTTCCAGGCTGGTGCGGATCAGTATGTGACCGAAAACCGATAAAAAAGAAATAACGGGTGTGAAAAAGGGTGATAAAACGTACCGTGCTGGCGAGCATGTTCTAACTAAGTGAAAAAAAGAGATTATTTTGATAGAGGAGGTGTTTTTTCTCTTGACCCGCTCCTTTAATGGATGACCCCGATTTTTATTCTGTATCCGGCCATTCAAGATCGTAACTGACACTTCGACCTCCGCCGGGATTCTGTTTTAACAACTGTTTTTCAACCATATCGGATATTTCCCGAAAAGCGGTTGCCCGGCTGACCTTTGCCATGGACACATACTTTCGGGTCGTCAGACCACCTTCAAAACCACCGGGGCCGGCATCCAATAACCGGTTAATGACCTTTCGCTGGCGCTCATTCAGCAGTGTTTGCCCATGCCGCTGCCAGAAACGGGCCTTTGCCAGGACAACCGATATCAATGTTTCCGAATGTTCAATTGCTCTTTTAAAACATTCCAGGAACCACAACAGCCATTCGGTAATATCACCGTCTCCCTTCTGACATCGCTCCAGCACCCGGTAATATTCATCCCGTTCAGCCATAATCCGTGTCGATAGGCTGTAAAACCTGGGGCCAAGCTTTTCATCCTGTGCCAGCGCCATATCTGTAAGGGCTCTGGCAATCCGCCCGTTACCGTCTTCAAACGGATGAATGGTAACAAACCTGAAATGGGCAATGGCGGCTCGTAACACTCCTTCGTTGTCATTAGACCCCTTTTCCCACCAGCGGAGGAAATTTCTGATCTCTCCTTCCACGCGGCCAGCAGGAGGCGCCTCGAAGTGGACTTTTTCCTTGCCCACGGGGCCGGATACCACCTGCATAGGCTCCGGACCTCGCCACCGGCCGGTTCGTATCTTGCGGAGGTCAGAATAACCGGTGGGGAAGAGGGCGGCCTGCCAGGCCTTCAACCTTTCTGTGGCAAGTGGTGTGTCATAATTAACGGTGGCATCCATTAAAACTTCCACCAGACCGTCTGCTGCCCGGTCCTCTGGTTGTAAACCGGCTGTCGGCAATCCCAGACGCCTTGCCACTGAAGATCTGACCGAATCCCTTTCTAGGGTCTGCCCTTCAATGGCAGCAGTTTTAACGGTTTCTTCAATAAGAATTTCTGCTCTTGCTTCGCTGCTGAATTTCAAGCCCAGGGCGTCCACTTTACTCAGCAAACCTCCCTGGAGCAGGCGCGTGCGGCCAAGTGGCTGGACCAGTTCATCGCTGTTCCATGTGAATTCCGCCCAATTTGCATTTTGCCAAATATAAGGCATTATTATCCCCTTATCGATTCATATTTTGAAGCGATTATACCCGTTATTCGCTTCAAACGCAAACACTTTATACGTTTAGTTCACATTAGCTACTCATAAACCCGGGCTTGTCTTTTATTGCAGCAATGCCATGATATACCGGTCTCATACTCTCGTATTGAATCAAAGACTTTTTTCAATCGGCTTTAACAAATGATACAGCGTGCTGGTTTATTTATGAGGTGAATGGGATTGTCTGAAGGTCCCAGCTTTACTATGCGGGTAAATGAGTGAATAATACCATTGCCGCTAACTACTAGGGTATTTGTTATGTTTCAATTTCGATTTTGCCTTCCAGGTATTTTATTGCTTTACCGGATATAAGGACCCGATCATCAACAATCTCACAGGTTAATTCACCACCTCGTGATGACACTTGTTTAACGCTAAATCGTTTTGAACCGATCTTAGATGCCCAGTATGGCGCAAGTTGTGTATATGCAGAACCCGTTACCGGATCTTCAGGGATTCCATATTTGGGCGCAAAGAACCGTGCAATAAAATCATAGCGGGTGGACTTTGCCGTAATAATTACACCACGTAAATCGAGCTTTTTCAGTTGTTCGAAATCCGGATTTGCCGATTCAATATCAATTTCACGCTCAAAAACGACAATAAAATCTTCCGACTTCAGACATTCAACAGGTTCTATATCAAATGCCGCCACAATTTCTTTTGGAATATCGCACAAAACAGGAGGTTGTGCCGGAAAGTCCATAACTATGCGATCATTATCCTTCGTCACGGTCAGTATTCCGGATTTGGAATCAAACTCAATCTTGTCTCTTTTGTAGTCGAGAATATTGAACAAGACGTGAGCCGTCGCTAAAGTAGCATGGCCGCATAAATCCACTTCGCTTGCCGGGGTAAACCATCTAATATGGAACCCATTACCCTTGGGCACGAAAAATGCTGTTTCAGACAAATTATTTTCTTTTGCAATAGACTGCATTATTTCATCGGGTAGCCATTCATCTAAAGGGCAAACCGCTGCCGGATTACCTTCAAATAACTTAGATGCAAATGCATCTATCTGGTATAGGGATATTTCCATTTGTTTTCCTCAAGAAACATAACACTTTCAATTTTTCAGATATTCTTAACATAGAAAACGGCGGGTTGCAAATATTTCAGACATCGTCAAATAGTTGAGTGGTTAAGTGGTTGAGTAGGAAAAGAATTATAATTATATCAATATGTTAATATTTACAAATTGTTTCGTGTCCAATTATTTTACAAAATGGTTATTATTCTAATTATTACAATGACTTATCTACTCAACAACTCAACGACTTAACGAGATCTGTATTTATAGATAGGAAGCAACTTTCTTCTTCTTTGATTTGCAGTATGATCTCTATGCTAATGTCAGATTAAGTGTACTCAGTAAATTACGTCCCGAAAGCCAGACTATTTCTCACCATTTACCCAAAATGCCAGAACTGGCAAAATGGGTAAATAGCGATTTAAAACAAGGCTTCACGGTCCCTCAGGTTGCTGAAAAGCATGCCTGCCTCGCCTGCCCCGTGGCTCCGGAAGATGGTACTGGGGTAGGTCCGGAAGATCGTACTGGGGGTTGGACGGAGCCTATGGTCTGGTCCGTGGCTTTGGAAGGCAAAAATGATCTTGAACGATTTAAGGTGCTTAACTGAAGTCTGCAGACATGGGATCTGTGGAACTGGGACGACTGCGACAGGCGTTTTGGAGATGATTTTTTTGTAGGAAGAGGTGTTTTTTTCTTTATTCGCCCTTTACTGGGTGACTCTTTTACTAACTTCTTTCACTGACTTTCTAACTGTTTCCGATGTCCATAATCCATTTTTATGCCTTCGCTTAAGAGTCTTTCCCGTAAAAAGGCAATTCAAATTTCCCCTTATACTTTTAAGATTTCTGGCATCGTTATCAATTTTTTTAAATCTGTTGATTATGTCATCTACCGGGCCAATTTCAATACCTATCCATTTTCTATTTTTAAGCTCTGCAATCGCATATGTAGTACCTGAACCCCCAAAAGGATCAAACACAACATCCCTTTCATCAGAAGCCATCTCAATGATACGATCCAACAGCCTTATTGAAAGCTCGTTTGAATTGTTACGCCTTTTATATTTTGCATGCCTTACCGGTGGAATATCGAACCACACATCAGTGAGATTGACGCCCATGGGGTTCATTTTATTTTTATATCCACCATAATCCTTTAAATCGCCTACACAGTGCGGGCAAATTTCCATTGGTAAACGATCGGGATGAAATCTGGTCGGTTTTTCTCCTTTACAATAGTACAGAAGTGAATAATGCGAAGGGTAGAGTCTGCCTCTTAGTGGCAGAGTATACTTGATATCTACTGAAATCCAGTGGCGAAATATTAGACGCCTGTTTAAAAATTGAGATATGTGGGTGTTCCACTTTGGTAAATTCCATATAAAAAAACTGCCTCCCGGTTTCAAAAGCCTAATGCACTCTTTTGCCCATCTTTCACACCACTGAAGATATTGTTCAGCTTTCAAATTATCATCGATTTTAGAAGGGTACAGCTTGTTTAAATTAAAAGGAGGATCGGCAAATACCAGATCGATACTTTCGTTATCCAAGTTCTGCATGAGATCTAAACAATCACCCTGGTATAGCTGCCCTAATTTAGTTTCATAAACTAATGGTGGAATCGCTTTAACCGGCTCCTTATTTTCTATCTGATATTTGATAAACTGAAATATTTTATCAGCGTGTTGCTGAATCGCCAAAGTCATTCGGTGATCAAATATTCCCATCTTAAGCATTAACTCTTCCGGAGTTATACTTAGTTTATTGCAAATTAGTTGAAGGTCGGTTCCGGAAGGGAGCGTATTCGTGTCGTTATAAATTTTCAACCTTTCTATTGGAATGCCGATCATACGAGAGGCTTTTCGTAGAGATACATTATTATTTTTATTTATTTTCAGTGCCTTAAAAAACGAATTGGAAATATCCATTATTGTGCCATCCTGTAGAAAATTAATTAACAATCAAAATATATTTATAACATGAAAAATCAAATCAATCAATCTTATTTTTGCAGACTATAGTCTGTAGCCTTAAAGGGATAAGTTTTGTATATATCAAATTCAAAAGGAGGACGTAAGTTTGAAACCGGAAAAAGCCTTTGGACAAATTCTCCGTGAACGAAGAAAAAACATCAAATTTTCCCAAGAAAAACTATCACAGGAAAGCGGTCTTGACAGAACCTACATTTCCCTTTTGGAACGCGGTTTGAGACAACCATCTCTTACCAGTATCCTACAACTATCCAAAGCGCTGAAGGTGTCATCTGTTGAGATTGTTTCAGCGGTGGAGACAATGATTAATGAAGATACAAAGAGTTGAGTTTCTGATTCAAACGGGGCTTTTTAGCAGTTCTCTAGAATTAAAAAATATCCTCGATGAAATCAAAAATGCCATTTCATCCATTAGATGGCCTGAAGATAGTGATCAATTTACACTTTATCCAAAAAGAAAAGCGAACGGGGTTGTACCCATCAAAAAGAACTTTTTAGGTTATCTGAACCGGCACGAATGGCTTCTGGAGCATCGTATGGCAATAGCATCCCGATTAAGGCCCGGATCTATTGATGCTGTAAAGGCATTATCTGATGGGCGTTCGTTTGCAGTTGAATGGGAAACAGGCAACATTTCATCAAGCCACAGGGCGCTCAACAAGATGGCCGTCGGCTTATTGGACGGAATACTAGTCGGCGGAATCCTTGTTCTACCTTCTCGGGAAATGTACCAGTATTTAACTGATCGAGTTGGTAATTATGCTGAAATCGAACCATACTTTCCTGTCTGGCGCAATTTGCAAATTAATGAAGGGGTTCTTGCCGTTATTGAAATTGAGCATGATGCGCTTTCATTAGATGTTCCTCCCATAAGAAAAGGTACTAACGGCAGAGCGCTGCGATAAGGAAAGAATGATTCATTTACCACTCATATCCTTAATCTATGTCAACTTTTTCAATTCAAAAAAATTCCAGAATCGTATGTTGGACATTCAAGTTTATAAGATTTGAAAATGAATAAAAATACGGTTTCCAATAACCAATCAACGTGCAAAGATATTCTCTCAAAAGGGATGTATCATAATCTTTTCCCGAATCATTTAGAGATTACGCCACAATTAAATGAAGTTTATGAGCTGGCTTTAGCTTTCTACGAAAGCCGGATCTTAAATGATGATGAGATAATTAAAAACAGTGCCTATTTTGCACGGGTGGGTAAAAGGTTTACAAAACATTTTCTTATGTGTAGCGGGGAACCTGTACGATTACCCAAGCATTCTTCTTCGCGCCTAAAATCATTTTTCACAAATAATCAGTTCAGGACAGGATACGCAACACATGGATTATTCCCTTATCGAGGGAAATTCCATCCTCAAATGATTAAAGCATTGATAAATGTCATGGGGCTAAAACCTGGCGATACAATATTAGATCCCATGATGGGATCTGGTACAGTTCCTGTTGAAGCATGCCTTATGGGGATTAAATCCATTGGACTTGATGCAAGTCCATTTTGTCATTTCATGACTCAGACAAAACTCGATGCCCTTACTCTAACGCGAGATCCGTTACAAAATGCCCTGAAAAATTATAAGACTGTATTTGGCCATTTTGTTGAGACAACAGGACAACCCGTTCAGGGCAGTAAGGTTAAGGAGCGAACCTATAAATCCCAGAACAACACCATCAGAGAACCTTCAGCCACTTATCAACCCTATAATTCAAAGCAAAATATAGACTTATTAGGGTGCGGCGGAGTTGAAGTCTATAATTTTTTGCTATTGGCATACTTGGATAGTGCCGGGTATTCGGAAAGAAGCAAGCGGAAATTACCTCTAGAACAATTTCGTGCAATTCTTGAACGGTATATTTTTGTAGTGGAAAAAATCCAGCTGATTTTGGAAGGAACTGAATCGGACTTGGCAGAAGCAAGAATTGTAACAGGAGACGCACGTTCTTTGCCACTTGAAGCCCAAAGTGTTGACGGCATCTTATTTTCTCCTCCATACAGTTTTGCAATCAATTACCTGCAAAACGATTCATTCCATCTAAATGCAATGGGTGAAAACATCGCTGAACTAAAAAAGAAAATGGTTGGGCTACGTGGCAACAAGGTTCGCGATAAATATGATTTGTACATCGAAGATATGGACAAAGTGATTTCTGAATGCGCACGCGTATTAAAACCTTCCTCTTTCTGTACCATTATTATCGGGACAAATGATAATCAGTTGAGTAAAGCTCTGGGTGTTCCCAGGGAAGATGTAAAAGGTTTACATCAGATTCTTATCGACCTTGCTTCAAACTATAACTTTTCACCAGTACGGATATTATCAAGGCAGATAACAGGGATAGCAAATACCATGCGGAATGAAAAGATTGTTATATTGCAACAAGGATAGAAGACTGATTCGCCCTTTGCTGGGGGAAATGATTTTCGCAATGCACGTTCTGCACGAACGTATTACTCTTTCTTGTAATTCTGCGTGCATCT
>CAZLRK010000101.1:0-13216 GCA_964561845.1 uncultured Desulfobacterales bacterium
CGCCATAGTGGCTACGACGGCTGAAAGCGACATCATTATTCGACGTTCGATGTTCGATGTTGGACGTTCATTTTTTATGCATTTCTATTTTCACACCCTATTTATAATGGACGCCATATATCCCGCACCAAACCCATTATCTATATTTACTACTGCAACGTTTGAACTGCAGCTATTTAGCATGGCAAAAAGGGGTGTTAATCCGCCAAGGCTGGTTCCATAGCCAATGCTTGTAGGAACAGCGATTATTGGACGGCTTACCATGCCGGCAACAACGCTGGGAAGCGCTCCTTCCATTCCAGCGACAACAACTATAACAGATGCTTGATCAAGCAATTTTTTATGATCAAACAGCCTGTGGATACCTGCAACACCAACATCATAAACCGATTCTACATTGTTTCCCATGGATTTTGCAGTAAGAAATGCCTCTTTAGCAACAGGTATATCTGCAGTACCTGCCGAAAGCACAAGTATTTTCCCTTTCCCGGCATCTTGGTTTTCGACTTTTCCCCAAATGATCATTTTTGCATCAGCATGATATTCAACATCCGGAAAACGAGATATAATTTCTTCAGCATTTTGTTCTTCTATCCGGGTTACCAAAACTATATTTTCCTGAAGCATCATCCTTTCCATTATACCAATAATTTGACCTGCGGTTTTTCCATGCCCGAAAATGACTTCAGGGAATCCTTTGCGCAATGATCGGTGATGATCTATATGGGCATAATCGATATCTTCGAATGAAATATGCAAAAGCTTTTTGCCGGCATCTTCGACTGATGTCTTACCAGCGGCAACAGAACTGAGGAGCTTGTGTAATGATTCTATGTTCATAGTTTCTCAGGTGTCTCCTGATATCTGCTTGTTCAGACTTTTTACGAGGTTACTTTTTTTCAAAATCATTTAACTTTTCCTGTAAGGCTTCTATTTTACCCTCAAGATCATACCTCATTTGTAACAATAATTTTAAATAACTTTTTCGTTCTTTTATAAGCTGGAGATCGAGTGTTTTTTTGTCTAAAGCACCGGTTATTTTCCCTTTTATTATCTTTATTTTTTTATCTGTATTATCGGTAGATTCAATGAGTTTTTCCAACTCATTGTTTGCACTATTTACAGCTCCTGCGAGCTTGGCCAAATCTTGTTTGAATCTTTTGTCAATATTCTTTATCTTAGACTGAGTTTTTCCCAAATCTTTTCGAATGGGATCTAATGTTTTCTCGAATTGGCCAAAAGCCTTATCCATATCTTTTTCGCCTGTTTTTAATGATTCAATTTGTTTAACGGTTTTGTCTATTCTCTTCCCTGCTTGTCTCAATTTAGCTTTTAAAGAAGAGATTTTATTTTCAATGCCCGAAATCTTTTTATTAAGTAAATCTTCCAATTTTGCCTGTTTGATTGACAGGGAGGAAAAACTTGACTCTAAATCCTTTGACAGCTTTGAAATCCCTGTAGTCTCCGGATCAGAAATTTTACCAATTCTATTCCTTAAATCAAAATAAGCAACGGATAGTACAGTACCTATCAACAAAGTAATGAGTATGGATAAAAGTGTAATTCTCCTGCTTAACTTACCTATCCGGGAATCCTTTGTTTCGTCTTGTAAAATAGTATCCGGTCTCTCTTCATCAACACTAAATTTGAAATCTATATTTTCATCTTCCATTTTATTTATTCCCATTCAACGGTGCTGGGCGGCTTTGAACTTATATCGTATACGACTCTGTTCACTCCGTTCACTTCATTAATTATTCTATTTGAAATTTTCCCTAATAGCTTATGAGGTAGCCTGGCCCAATCAGCCGTCATTGCATCTTTACTTGTCACGGCTCTAACAGCAACTATGTTTTCATATGTTCTTTTGTCTCCCATTACGCCAACACTTTTAATAGGCAATAAGACAGCGAATGATTGCCACAATTTTTTATAATATCCATTTTTTTTAATCTCTTCAAGTAAAACAGCATCGACTTCCCTTAAAAGAGAAAGGCGCCTTGGAGTTATTTCACCGATTATCCTAATTGCAAGACCGGGTCCCGGGAAAGGTTGGCGCCATATTAACTCATCCGGAAGCCCTATTTCTTTGCCCAGGAGACGGACTTCATCTTTGAATAGATATCTTAAGGGTTCCACAAGTTTTAATTTCATTGTTTTGGGAAGTCCCCCCACGTTATGATGGGATTTTATTACCGATGTGGGACCTCCAAAAGCGGAAATCGATTCAATGACATCGGGATATAAGGTTCCCTGAGCTAAAAAATCGGCGCCCTTGATCTTTTTTGCTTCGGCCTCAAATACTTCCATGAAGATTCTGCCGATAATTTTTCTCTTTTTCTCCGGATCGGATATCCCTTTCAACCCTTTTAAAAATTTAGCTTTTGAGCTTACAAAACGTATATTTATATTAAGATGGTGTTTAAAGGTTTTTTTTACCTTTTTTGCCTCATCTTTTCGAAGAAGGCCGTTATCTACAAAGATACAAGTAAGGTTTTTCCCTGTTGCCTTGCGTATAAGCAAAGCGGCAACTGATGAATCAACACCGCCGCTTAATCCAAGAATGACTTTTTTATCTTTAACTTTTTCTTTAATTTGATTGACGGACTCTCTGGCAAAGGACTTCATGGTCCATGTACGTTTACACCCGCATACCCGGAAAAGAAAGTTGCCAAGCATTTTTTTACCCTGAGATGTATGATGAACTTCAGGATGGAACTGTAAACCATAAAGCTTCTTATTATTATTAACCGCTGCGGCTATCCTGGTGTTATTAGTTGAAGCTGTTATTTTAAATCCGTGCGGCAGCTTTATTATGGAATCACCATGGCTCATCCAGCATTCTGTTTTCGTATTTATACCATTGAAAAGACCTTCATTGTTTTTTATATAAAGTCCTGCAAATCCGTATTCACGTTTTTCCGCTCCTTCAACGGTTCCTCCAAGGGCGCCAATCATCAACTGCATACCGTAACAGATTCCAAGCACTGGAATTCCAAGACCGAAAACGGCTTTATCAATCCCGGGACTCTGCTTTTCATAAATACTTGAAGGTCCGCCTGACAATATTATCCCCTCCGGATTAAGCTCCTTAATATAGTCAATACTGACATTAGGCGGTTCTATCTGGCAGTATACGCGGTTTTCACGTACACGACGTGCAATCAACTGGTTATATTGTGAACCAAAATCTATAATTAGTATCATGGGTATCCTTTTTCATTTTCTTGGTAAAGAATACAGGCCTTAAGTACATTGCTTTGATCTTTTCCCGCAGGCATAAACTAACTTAACAATTAATTATTATAATTGATTATTGACTATTCTTTTCCGCATCAGATACCATTTGGCCCTATGAAATGATTTCCGACCAACCTGTTTTTTTATTTTTCAAAGTTCTCACTTTATGTATAAACTCGCTAATTAATAATCAATTGCTAATTGTTAATTGTTAATGGTAAAGGTCTCTCCTGAATATCATCGCCTTTTGTCATAGTTATTACCTTTACCTGCAAGATTGAGGTATTAACAATTTGCGAAATATTGCTAAATATGTTAAACATAGTACAAAATGTCAACTTAATTTTATTGAAGGAGGAACTTATATATATGTATGAAAGTGGTGACCTGAGAAAAGGTCTTAAAGTAGAGATTGATGGCGATCCCTATGTAATTGTACAATTTGAATTTGTCAAACCGGGCAAAGGACAAGCTCTATACAAGTGTAAGCTTAAAAACATGCTGACAGGTGCTCAATTTGATAGAACATTCAGATCCGGTGAAAAATTTAATGAGGCAAATCTGGAAGAGCATGAAATGGAATATCTATATTCAGATGGAACTAGTTACTGTTTTATGAATACATCCACATACGATCAGGAATTCCTCACTGAGGATCAATTAGCAGAGTCTAAAGATTTTTTAAAAGAGAATACTATCTGCAATATTCTTTTTTTTCAGGAAAAACCAATAGGAGTCTCTCTGCCCAATTTCGTAGATCTCAAAATTGTCGAAGTCGATCCCTGGGTTAAAGGAGATACAACATCAGGCAGCACAAAACCGGCCACACTTGAAACAGGTTATGTTGTACAGGTCCCACCCTTTGTTGAGGAAGGGGAAAAAATTAGAATCGACACCAGGACCGGCTACTATGTGGAACGTGTAAAGGAATAAAAGAAGACCTGAATACTGAAATCAGGCATCCTTGGAATTTTTTTGACTTTTCCGGCCAATATACCGAAAAAGTCTTGACTATTTCGGTTTCTATGTCAGAATAGTCGTTATGAAAAGATACTTGGAAAAATATATTCTAAAAGATTTGAAAAAAAAGATTGTTCTACTGACCGGACCCCGGCAAACCGGAAAGACCACATTGTCCAAAATGTTAATGACCGGTTATGATTATTTTAACTATGATAATTCGGAAGATCGCCTGGGCGTACTCGAAAAATCCTGGGATCGTTCAAAAGACCTTATTATTTTTGATGAGCTTCACAAATTAAAAAACTGGAAATCATGGCTCAAAGGTATATACGATACTGAAGGAATCCCGCCGGCTATAATAGTTACCGGTAGCGCCAAACTGGATTCTTATAGAAAAGTAGGAGATTCTCTCGCCGGAAGGTTTTTCCAGTTCAGGCTGCATCCTCTGGATTTAAAAGAAATCAAAAATATTATTAAACCGAAGAACCTTGATGCCGCATTGGATAAACTATTAAATACCGGTGGCTTTCCGGAGCCGTTTCTTGATGGACATTTACGGTTTTATAACCGGTGGAAAAAATCTCATCTTGATATTATAATTAAGCAGGATCTCATTGACCTTGAAAGTGTTCAGCAAATAACATCTATTGAGACACTTATCCAATTATTGAGAAACCGGGTGGGAAGTCCTGTATCATACAGTTCCCTTGCCAGAGACCTTCAATGTTCTGACAAAACGATCAAACGCTGGCTTATCATACTGGAAAACATGTATGTTATTTTTCGAGTGTCTCCTTTTCACAAAAACATCACAAGATCTATTTTAAAAACGCCTAAATTTTATTTTTATGATACTGGACAGGTAGTGGAAGACTCCGGCGCCAAGCTGGAAAACCTTGTTGCCTGTGCCTTACAAAAAGAGATTCACTACCTTGAAGATTGCTACGGCAAAGAGAAGTATCTTTATTATTTAAAAAACAAAGATGGTAAAGAAGTGGATTTTTGCATTACCGGCAAGCAAAATCCGGAGTTATTGGTAGAAGTGAAATGGAGTGATAAAAATATAAGCCCGAATTTTAATATTTTTCAAAAAAATTTCCCGAAAGTGAAGATGATCCAGATAGTCAAAAATCTAAAAAGGGAGAAAACTTTTCCCAATGGTGTAGAGATCAGAAGCGCTTGCAGATGGTTATCAAGGTTGAGTCTTTAAAGGGAGATTAAAAGATTCCCTGATGATTTCATGCTGGAAATGACAAAAACTGAATTTACAAATTGGAGGTCGCAATTTGTGACTTCCAATCAAGATATAAAGATCTTGCGTATCCCTCCATTTGCATTTACAGAGCATGGTGTACTAACAACCGTAAACAATGAGCAAATCGAATAACATACCAAAAAAGATAAAAAGCCGGCCGGCAAAACTTCTTTCTACATGAAAGATCTGATTGATTCATGGCAGGAATGCAAAATGGAATAAAACCGGGAATTAGGTAATAACAATTAATATGGGTAACAAGTGGCTATATGTACACCGAAGACGAACTTATACCCCTTTCCGCTTTGCAGCATCTGATATTTTGCAGGCGGCATGGCAGTGCCTTTGATCCATATTGAGCAGCTTTGGAACGAAAACCTGTTTACTGCGGAAGGCAGAATAATGCACGATCGAGTCGATTCCGTAAACAGGAAATTAAGGGGTATTGTTCGCATTGAATATAGTGTTCCGCTACGGTCGCTCCGGTTGGGATTGACCGGAAAAGCCGATGTTATCGAATTCCACTTGACCGGTGATAAATCATCATCGGGAAGCAAATCAAAAGAAAAATGGCAGCTGTTTGCGCAGAGTGGCAAAAACTTGTCAAAATTATGGGCAGCGGGTTCAGTATTCAGTATTTGAATGTATTGTTGATCCGGCCCAATGGACTGTTTTACACAAGTAGACAGGATTAACTTGATTAACTGGATTTAAAAACTATTTTTAAGAATCCTGTTTATCAGTAAGTAGAATCCTGCAAAAGACCATTAACCCTGAACTTTGAACCTTGAATCCTGAACTCTGAACCCTGCTTGTGGGGTCGAAGCCCGAAGGGCGGAGCCCCAAAACCTCTCAACGGTTACGTTTTAGGTAGAAAGGCAAAAAATGCGTTTCAAACCTGGAGGAAAATTTGCCCTGTGCTCAGGCTGTGCCGCCATATTCTGGCCCGGTGCATTTGTCTTCGGCTTTCCGGGTGTCGTGGCCCAATATTGGCAACACGCCTTTCATGTAAACCAGGCAGCCATAGGAAAAACTTTGTTTTTTGTACTGGCCGCGGTTGGAACCTTCATGTTCATCACCGGTCGCTGGCAAGAAAGGTTCGGTCCAGCCCGCTTGACAGCCTTTAGCGGGATTCTTTGCGGGTTAAGCTCTATCATGGTGGGCTATGCAGTCAACATAGAGATGGTTTACCTGTGGTCCTTTTTACTGGGCATGTCTTCCTCTTTAATCTACTTACCGGCTCTCACCGTTGTGCAAACCTGGTTTCCTCACCGGCGGGGATTGGTTTCCGGTATCGTGAATCTTGTATTTGCTCTATCGGCGGCTGTGATGGCTCCCCTTTTTGGTTATATGTTGTCTACACTTGGTTACCGGCCTATGACTCTAATCCTGGGTCTTGTCGCCATGTCAACCGGCTTGTTTGCGGCGCCTTTTATGAAATTGCCCTCTACCCTTCCCTCATCGTATCATTCCCCTATCGATAATGAAGAAACCTCCTCGGTTTCCTTGACCGTTTCCCAAGCTCTGCGCACTAAAAGCTTCTGGTGCCTTTGGTTGATCTGGGCTTTGGCCGGGGCAGCGGGGATTGCCATGGTTACTCTTTCCACTACATTCGGAATATCAAAAGGCATGCAGCTAAAAGAAGCCGTCCTGATTCTTACCGCATATAACATGGCAAACGGCATAGGCCGCTTGGTCAGCGGCTACATCTCAGATCTATTCAACCGTAACAAAACTATCTGCTTGACTTTTGTCGTCTCAGGCTCTGCCTACCTGCTTTTCAACAATCTGCACAGCCTAACAACCTGGGCCATCATGGCCTCATTGATTGGCTTTTCCTTCGGTACTTTGTTTGCCGTATCCGCGCCTCTGGCAAGCGATTGTTTCGGCATGAAGCATTTCGCGGCCATATACGGTCTTATGTTTACCAGCTACGGATTCCTGGCCGGAGCATTGGGGCCATGGTTGAGTGGTTATCTGCTGGACCGATACCCGGGTAACTTTAGTCCAATTTTCACGTACCTGGGAATGTTCTTTTTTCTTTCGGCAGCGCTTATACTTTTTGTACGACCCTCCCACGAGTAGTTGAAACAATCAATTATTGTAACCGATCACAATGTACTGGGATGGTTTGGTAATCAGTGATCTGTGACCGGTGACCGGTGACCGGCAATTAAGAGAGGTAAAAAGGGTTATTTAAGTAACTGCTAAATAAGTTTAAGATTTTGTGTGTGTTACGCATTTTTAACTGAACTTATAATGAATATTATTCTTTAAAAGGAGGTTTACCATGAAACGTAATATTTATGCAGGCAAGAAACAAAGTGGAGGGGTGAGCTTCAGCGTTTTGAGCGATGATGAGCTCGATCGAATTCACGCGTCTACTTTAGAAGTTCTGTGGAAGACCGGCATTTTTGTGGAGGACGAAGAAGCTTTTGAGATCTTTGACGGCGGCGGAGCAATCGTCGATGCGGAGGCAAAAATCGTGAAAATCCCTCCTCATGTACTGGAAGACGCTGTCGACTCTGCCCCTGAAATAGTCATTTTGGCTGGGCGTAATTCCGAGAATGACATGGTTCTGGAAAGGAATCGTGTCGGATTTGACGCTTTTGGTGAAGGGATAAAGCTCATTGACCCTGAAACAGGCGAATTGCGAGAGACCACTAAAGCTGACCTCGCTGATTGTAGCCGTCTAATCGACTATCTGGACAATATTGATATCTGTCACAGAACCATGGGGGCTCACGATGTGCCTCAAGAGGTGGCTGCACTCCACAATTTTGATGCGATGCTTACGAATACCACCAAGCACTGTTTCCTGGGGCCTCAAAGCGGCTATCTGGCCCGGAAAGCGGTGGAGATGGCTGCTGCCGTTGTTGGCGGCAAGGATAAATTAAAGGAGCGCCCAATCGTAACGTTCGGCACCTGCCCGGTTACTCCACTCAAGCTTGTAAGAGACTGCTGCGAAATTATTATGGAAGCTTCCCGTGCGGGCACAGGGCTCATGGTTTTAACGCAGGCGATGGCTGGAGGGTCATCAGCAATCACACTTGCGGGAACACTGGTTACGCACAATGCCGAGGTTCTCTCGGGTCTTGTGCTCAGCCAGCTAACACAAAAGGGATCACTATTTCTTTACGGCAGTTCAACCTGTAGTTTGGACCTTAGGTACGGAACGGCGGTAGTCGGAAATCCTGAAACAGGACTTATAAGTGCGGCTGTGGCCCAGATGGCACGAAAGTATCTTCTACCAAGCTATGTTGCCGGCGGGTAGGCTGACGGTAAAATCTCCGATGCCCAGACCGGCCACGAGAAGACTATCACCGCGCTACTTCCGGCGTTGGCAGGGGCCAACCTGATATACGGCGTGGGACAGCTTGAAACAGGAGTCACAGTGGACTACGGGCAACTGGTCATGGATAATGATTTTATCGGGATGATAAAGTATGCTCTCAAGGGGATTCCGGTCAATGACGAGACATTGGCCGTGGATGTCATTCGGAAGGTAGGATCCTTCAATGACTTTCTCACCCAGGATCACACTTTTAATCACATGAGGACCGAACAGACCCACCCTGAGCTAATTGACAGAAGGGTGCGGGAAGAGTGGGAAGCCTCCGGAGCCACCAGTATCCATGAGAGAGCTTGGGAAAAGGCAAGACATATTTTAAATACTCACAAACCTGAGCCGCTACAGCCTGATGTGCTTTCAACCATCAAATCGATTATAAAGGAGACGGAAGCGGAACTGGGAGTTGACAAAGGCAAATAGAAAGGTGTAAAGAATCCCCCGCTAAACGGGACAAGCAAGGTCCAGAGGACGTAGTTAATAATCAATAATCAATTGCTAATTGTAAATAGTTAATGTGTTTTTGTTTAAGTCAGCGCTTATGCCCTTGACAGTAGTCAACTGTTGCAGGCATCTAAAAATATCTAAAATTTATTAATGATCCATGGACCATTCTTAATTCTATTAACCACTTAACAAGGTCTGATCTTATAATATCCATACGAAAAATAGAATGAAATCAAGAAAAAAAACCGACATCATTTTAGGAAGAAACTCGGAGTTTGAAGGAAATTTAAAATTTTATGGAACTCTCCTGATTGATGGTAGCTTCAAAGGAAATATTACCGGGGAGGGAACCATCTCAATAGGTAAAGAGGGTATAATCGAATCTGATATTCATGTCTCTAATATTATTATTTATGGGGAAATCCACGGGAATATTATTGCTGAAGAAAAGATTGAAATAAATGCCCCGGGAAAAGTTTTTGGATATATTGAAGCGCCGATCATTGAGATAGAAAAAGGAGTTGTTCTTCAAGGAAAATGTCAAACACAGCAGCCAAAAGCTGTGAACAAAATAGAATCTGAATAAAGATTACAAGGCATTAGACTTCTCATTGAGCCAAGAGAAGTTGATTAATGTCATCAAGACCAGCCCGCGAATGTATTAATGTAGAAACAAAATCATCAATTTCTCTGAAATCCACGACGCTCTCGTGACGTAGGTATTGGTTTAAACCGATTAATAAATAAGGGCACTCCACATAATTCGATGGAATGCCCTTTTTGTGTTCAATACAGAGAGTTAAACTGCGGTGACATTTACTGCTGCAGGACCTTTTTGCCCCTGCTCTATGTCAAAGCTAACTCGGTCGCCTTCATTAAGAGACTTGAAACCCGTTGCATTGATTCCTGAATGATGAACAAATACATCCGGACCATCTTCCTGTTCAATGAAGCCATAGCCTTTACCGCTATTAAACCATTTTACAATTCCGTCAGTCATAGTGACATCCTCCTTCCTAAAAAATTCTCATAGTCCCAAACTGCAGGTTGTCACTTTGACAAATGGATCTTTCCTTCAGAACGAAACCGGCCCGCCAATCAAGAACGGGCCTTTATTGATTGTTTTAATAATAATATCTTTATTAAAAAAGTCAAATTAATTGTCGAATCAGCCGGGAAAACGTCAAAGTAGCTTCCCCTATTCCAATGCCCCGACCTCAATATGTCCCTGATCATATCAAGCTGCTTTCTTAATTATCATCCTACGTATTTTATGTCATTCCAATGAGTTAGATTTGTTTGTATAATCGATGTATAAAATTTTACTTTTTCTCTTGACATTCAAAAATCAATATTATATTAAGATAGTTTAGTTGATAATAAATAATATTAATGTAATGGTTATAATGACTGAAGATCCTGTTTCCAGAGCTATAAAAGCTGCGATCAAGCGTGCCAAGCATCGAAAAAGCCTAAAGGTAACAAGAGATGATCTTTTAGCAGGGCTTTTGCAGGTCATTGCCCGTTTCGATATTGTTCAGATCGGTCCTTTAACAATTGACCTTGAAGAGCTTAAAGAAGGTTTAAATGATAATACCGCGAAAACCGATAAAATAAAGGTAGCCTATAGCTCTAACGCAGCAACCGTTTTTGAGAAAGCAGCATATATTGCCCGAAAAGATAACTCCTCAAAGGTAGATGTTGTTCATCTTCTTGTAGCTTTTGCCTATGAAGACAATGAACTCATGGCTCAATTGAAAGAAAAATACGGTATTTCCGGCAAAGAATGGCGATCGGCTTTGTCCAAATGGCAACCTGTTTCGTCGAAAAAAACAGAACCAGATTCGAAAATTGGCACTGAAAACAAATACACAATGGAATTTAAAGAAAAGCAGTTTTTTAGTCCTGATGAGGCCGCAGAATTTCTGGACCTACACACCCAAACGGTTCGTGGTTATATCCGAACGGGGAAATTGCCGGCTTTACGCCTTGCAGGAGAGCGAGCGTTGCGTATTCGGCGCGAAGATTTACTCTCATTGCTTGAACCTTATAAACCGGAAGAAATATAGAAGGAGGATTGTCATGGCATATTATCTTGTTAAGCGTCATTTACCGGGTATTACACCTGAAGCACTCACGGGCGCCGGGCTTAGGGCCAAATCATGCGCAGCTGAAATGACTGAAGAAGGTATCCCTGTCCAATGGTTACGGAGCTTTTTTATTCCTGAAACAGAAGAAACCCATTGTTATTTCGAGGCTCCAAGCTCTGATGCTGTTAAACAAGTAAACGAACGTGCGAATATACCCTTTTCTCAAATCCATGAGGTGCAGGAGTTAGTCCCGGAGGATGTTTAGATTTATTCACATTCACCCTTATCTTAAAGGCAGATATCGTCAAATAGTTGAGTGGGAAGATAATCATAGAAATTTCAGAAGGTTATAGTCGTCCAAACAACAAATGTCCAATTTTCACATAAATACTAAAAATTGCCATAATAATAATAACTTAACCACTTAACTACTTAACAAGGTCTGAAAGGAGAACAAAATGCGCATCGCTGTTTTTGGCGCTGGAGCAGTAGGCGGATATATAGGTGGTCGCCTTGCACAAGCGGGTATTGATGTATCATTTATAGCCCGTGGTGAACATTTACAAGCCATGAAAGAGAAAGGTATCCGGGTAGAAAGCATCAGCGGCGATTTTAACGCTCATCCGAATATCGTAACCGATGATCCATCACAGGTTGGCGAGGTTGATGCAGTTTTACTTGGAGTCAAGGCATGGCAGATAAGTGAGGCTGCACAGTCAATGCGGCCGATGATTGGACCCGACACTTTTGTAATAACCATACAAAACGGCGTTGAGGCGCCCTCTCAAGTGTCAGAAATACTTGGACCTGACCATGTGGTGGGGGGTCTATGTAAGATGATTTGCTTCATTACAAAACCAGGGCATTTACGACATGCAGGAACGGAGCCTCATATTGTATTTGGCGAATTGAATAATAAACATAGCGAACGCATGGAAATGTTATTGCAGTCATTTTCCAAAACAACAGGATTAACGGCAGAAGTATCTACCGATATCTGGTCCGACATTTGGAAAAAGTTTTTAATTATTGCTCCGTTGAGTGGCATTGGTTCAATCACCAGATCTCCATTCGGCGTATTCCGCAGCTTGCCTGAAACTAGACAAATGTTGAAACAATCAGTGCAAGAAATTTTCCAGGTGGCACTTTCACATGATATCAATCTTCCAAAAGATACGATTGAAACCACTTTTACGTTTTTTGATGCACTTCCCAAGGAAGGAACAGCATCGATGCAACGGGATATAATGGAAGGCCGCCCATCAGAATTAAAGGAGCAAAATGGCGCCGTCGTGAGACTGGGGCAGGCCGCAGGGGTTGAGACACCAATTAACGCTTTTATATATCACAGCTTGCTACCTCTGGAATTGCGAGCTCGCGATCAATTGCAATTTTAATTTTACAAGATAAGAATCTTCGCGCTTAATATCAGCAATCCAATGATGAAAGGAGGTGAATAACAAATGACAAAAATATTACGTTGTAAAGATGTTGGCTTTGACTGTGAAGGTGTGATTCGTGCTGAAACCGAGGAAGAAGTGTTGAAAATGGCCGCTGAACACGCTCAATCAGCACACAACCTGAATGAACTTTCTGATGAGATTGTGGAAAAGGTTCGTTCTGCTATTGGTGATGAATAAGGCTTCTGAATACCTGCCCCGGCCACGCTCTCATCTTGCTGCCAGGGTTCCAAACAGGGCGGGTTAAGGCTGAAGACCGTCACGAGTCAGTGCAATCTTTGATAAAAAATATATTCAGACATCATCAAATGGTTGAGCAGGAAAACAATTATAACTAAATCAATATGTTAATATTTACAAACTGCTGAATCCTAATTGAGCGAAAATAATGCTCAATTAGGCGTTAATTGTT
>CAZLRK010000102.1:0-13198 GCA_964561845.1 uncultured Desulfobacterales bacterium
GAGTACCGCTTTTTTAAGCATCAATCGATCGTTGCGTCCGTTTCCTATGCATACTGTATGTTCAGGTTTGAGATGTTCTACATATTCAAGCTTACCCTTATCCTGGTAATCCACCGGAAGAATCAAAAGTTCGCATGGAACTCCTTCAAGGTTAGATCGGGCTTTACCAAAAGTGTCTGCCGTCAACACGTGAATTTTCAGCTTCTCTGATAAAAACTTAAGAGATTCTTTTACTCCGGGGAGAATTTGTCCGTCACAAGCAAGAGTGCCGTTGTAATCCAAAACAAGATGTTTGAGATTCAACACTTTATACCCTGGAATTGCTATTTCTATCATCTTATTTCCTTTCGTTTTTTTAATCCACAGATTTCGCAGATTACACGGATTACTCTAATCACTTGCAAACTCCGCAAATATTGCATGATTCAATTGGGCATGGCGGAGACGTTATACCTTCTTTCGCCTTTTTGTATTCCTTTTTTAAAAAAGCTTTGTTGATTCCGTGGTCTATAAAATCCCATGGAAGTAATTCATCCAGCAAACGTTCCCTTTGCACATAAAAATCAGGGTTTACAGGAGATGCCTTAAAAGTTTTTGCCCAATTTCCTTTGTTATAATTAACCAGTGATAAAATATCGGCAACCTTACGGTCTCCTCTGGAAAACAGCGCCTGGATGTACGCCCAACGAGGAATATCGGCATGTACACGAAGGTTTGCCACTCCTTTCAGGCCATTTTTTACAATTTTTATCTTCTTTTTAAGTGTTGGTATATCATCCATGACAACCCATTGAAAAGGGGTAAATGGCTTTGGAACAAAGGAATTTAGACTGACGGTTATTTCCCCTATACGTTTTTTCTCTCTACTGGTTATTAAAAATATTTGCTTTATCTTTTTACACAGCGAAACTATTGCTTTGACATCGTCCATCGTTTCATAGGGGAGTCCTATCATAAAGTATAGTTTTAAGTTTGGAATGCCGCCTAACACAAGGGATTCAACGGCATTAAGTATGTCTTTTTCCGCGATGCCTTTGTTTATGACTTCGCGCATACGTTCAGATCCGGCATCAGGGGCTATGGTGGCGGTTTTGGCCTTGCTTTGATTTAGTACGGATATGAGTTCAGGGATAATTGCATCGGCTCTAAGGGAACTAAACGATACACTTGTATCACCGTTTTCTTTTTCCCGGTTCATCTGTCTGTTCGAAGCACGATCGGGCAGATGAGAAGCATGAGAAATAAACTTTTGTTGAAGATAACGGCACAGCTCCTTGATTTCAGGATGATCTGAAATGGCAGCCCCAACAAGACCGATTTTGCAGGTCTTGGACAATCCTTCCTTCAAACATTTTTCAAGAAGTGAATATGGTCTAAATCTTGGCGGCCTGTAAATGTATCCTGTGCTGCAAAATCGACAACCATGTGCACAACCTCTGGCCACTTCAATTAAATATTTCCTGCCGAAGGTCGTATTGGGAGTTAGTATGGTAGTGCACGTAGAAATATTTGAAAGGTCTTTAGCAAAAATTCGTTTAATCTTTACAGGCACATCATGTACAGGTTCAAATGAGCAAAGAGTTCCATCTGAGTTGTAAGTTGTTTTGTAAAATGACGGCACATAAATACCCGGAACATTTTGAGCAAGGGCTTTCAAACATGATGTTTTGTTAGGATTTGTTTCAAAGATTTCAATAAACCGGGTATGTATAGGCTCAAATTCACCAATTATAAGGCAATCGATAAATGGAGCAATAGGTTCAGGATTTAAGAAACAAGCGACTCCGCCTGCGATCACAAGAGGGTGCGCGTCTCTTCTATCTGTAGATCTTAAGGGAAGCCCCGCTTTTTCAAGAATTGTAACAAGGTTGGGGTAATCGTTTTCGAACGAGAGGGAAAAAGCAATAATATCAAAATCAGAAATGGGTGTTTTTGATTCTATTGTAGTTATATGACCGGCTTTCAGGTAGGTGTTATCCGGCAGGAAACACCTTTCGCACACCACATGTTCAATCCCGTTGAACAAACTATATACTGCCTGGAAACCGAGATTGGACATGCCAACATGATATTTATTAGGATATACAAGAGCGATTCGTATACGGTCTATCCAGCTCTTTCGTATTGTGCCGTATTCTGATTCATCAAATTTATGGTTTTGTTTTCTGGTTTTCCATACCATGGATAAATACTATTATAAACGGCTTTAATCTGTCCTTTTGGTTTTTGTCATTTGCCATATATCATTCGCTTCGCTGTCATTTAATAGAAATTCAATTGAAATTCGCTCCGCTGAAATTCGGTTGTCATTTGTCGAATAATAACTATTGAATTTCTACTGAATTTCCATTGAATGACTCTGGCACAGATTTAAAAAAGTTTAAAATAAGACCGTTTTAGTCTGCCTTTCTTCTTAAAAAAGTGGGAACATCTAGATCATTATTGTCTATCACGGTTCCTTTGTAACCCCTATAGACAGCACCACTCGACTCACCGATTGCTTCTTGTTGTCTTATAAACGTCGGCTCGTCATAGTCTATTGCAAATTCCAGATCTGCAGGTGTAATATCTCTTATTTTACCCCTTAGTTCATTATTAGCAAACTTTTTTTGCTTTACCGGATCTGGAGCACCTCCTATTCCGGTTGCTATTACCGTTACCCTCATTTCATCGCCAAGCGTATCTTCAATAACAGTTCCCCAGATAATATCAGCATCATCACCCACTTCATTAGAAATACGTTCGGAAGCTTCCGCCATCTCTTCCATTGTTAGATCACTGGTGCATGTTATATTCATTAAAACACCTTTTGCACCGGAAATGGAGATATCTTCAAGCAGGGGATGAGATATGGCCCGTTCAGCAGATTCAACCGCTCTATTTTCGCCTTTAGCGATGCCTATGCCCATTATTGCCATTCCGGCTTTTGACATGGTTGTTTTTACATCAGCAAAGTCAAGATTGACAAGGCCTGGCATTAATATTAGATCAGAAATGCCTTTAACTGAATGGAGCAATATTTCATCTGCTTTCTTAAACATTTCAAGCATCTTCGCATCTTTGGATGCTAATCCTCTTAATCTGTCATTAGGTATGGTAATTACAGTGTCAGCAACAGTCTTTAAAGAAATAATTCCTTCTTCCGCCTGTTTCGCCCTTTTCTTTCCTTCAAATGAAAATGGCTTTGATATTACTGCAACGGTTAGAATTCCCATATCTTTACAGATTTCAGCTATAACGGGCACGGCTCCGGTACCGGTTCCGCCGCCGAATCCCGCAGTTATAAATACCATATGACTGCCTTCAAGTGATTGTCTTATTGTATCTACATTTTCAAGAGCTGCTTCCCGGCCGATTAAAGGATCAGCGCCTGCACCAAGTCCTTCCGTAATCTTTTCGCCGATCTGAATTTTATTTTCAGCCTTAGAGATTTCAAGGGCCTGGGCATCTGTATTAGCCGCGATAAATTTTACACCCAGAAGCTTGGAATCAATCATGTTGTTTATGGCATTTCCGCCGGCTCCCCCAACACCGATAACTTTGATTTTTGCAGATTTTTCATTTTCAACATAAGTAAACATTTGTCACCTCCTACAAAGTTATTTTTAAATTACATCTTTAAACCATTTTTTCATTCTACCCATGATACGATTGAATATGTTCGTATCACGAATTCTGAATTTACTTGTTTCCCTGTTTCTAGCGCCGTATAATACTAGTCCAACGCCCGTAGCATACATAGGATTGTTTACCACATCGACAAGGCCGCTTATTCCTACAGGCTTGCCCAGGCGTGTTGGAAGCTCAAAAATTGATTCAGCAACCTCTGTAACTTCATCTAAAAGAGCTGAACCGCCTGTTAAAACCATTCCTGATGCAATTATATTCTCCATTCCCGCCCTATAAATTTCTCTTTTAATCAGTAAGAATATCTCTTCAACACGAGGTTCAATAATTTCGCCAAGTATCTGTCTTGGGAGCTTTCTGGGCTTTCGGCCTCCCATTCCCGGCACTTCAATTGTTTCTTCGTTGCTGATATTCTGGGAAACACATGTTCCGTATTTTTTCTTGATTTTTTCAGCTTCAGCAATTGGCGCTCGCACACCTATAGCGATATCATTTGTGAGGTTGTTTCCCCCTAATGCAAGAACGAATGTGTGTTTTATATTTTTACCGGAAAAGATTGCCAAATCAGTAGTTCCTCCACCAAGATCTAGAAGCCCCACACCAAGTTCTCTTTCTTCATCAGTCAGAACAGCTTCTCCTGAAGCAAGAGATTCAAGTACGATATCGCAGACATCTAGACCGGATCGATTTGCACACTTTACAATATTATGGGCTGAGGTGACAGCACCGGTGACAATATGAATCTTTGCTTCCAGGCGCACACCGGCCATGCCAATGGGATTCTGGATACCGGTTTGGTCGTCGACAATGAATTCCTGAGGAAGTACATGTATAACCTCTCGATCCATGGGGATTGCTATGGCTCGAGCAGCATCAATCACACGGTCCACGTCATTTTTTGTGATCTCTTGTCCTTTGATTGCAACTATCCCGCGACTGTTAAATCCTGTTATATGGCCTCCGGCAATTCCGGCGTATACAGATGAAATTTCACAGCCTGCCATAAGTTCTGCTTCTTCTATTGCTTTTTTTATCGATTCAACGGTCGATTCTATGTCCACTACGACCCCTTTTCTAAGTCCTATTGACGGGTAGGTGCCGATGCCTATTATGCTTATATCATTTCTGGATACTTCACCGACCACAGCACAGATTTTTGTGGTTCCAATATCAAGTCCTACAATAATTTCTTCCTGAGATTGCACTCTATGCCTCCTTATGGCCTGAAGAGATTAATTTAATGTGAACGGAATTTAATACAATTCGATTTAAATTAATCAGGTTGATGGAATTATAGTCTGAAAAATTTTGCTTATTTTTCATATATAAAAATACCCTTTTAAGCTTCTCATATTTACCCGGATAGTTGTCATATCCTATCTTTATTGCCTTGATAGGGTTCAAAGCATAAAGTGTGATACCGATTTCTCTATCCACATGGATTCTTTTTATGAACTTGTTGGGGAGAATACTTTCAGAATTTTGCCCAACTTTTAAAACATTCATGACTGCTTCAAAAGATACGCTGCGAAACTCTCCACCGGGAATGTTAAGGTCTGAAAAATCGAGTCCGTCTATAACCGGAAGATTGCTCGGGTCTGAAGGTTTCCATTCTTTAAATACAGTTCCATGGACATTTATAATAAATTTGCGGCCTAGATTGAGGATAGCAAGGGGCTGGTGTTCATTAATTTTCACATATATGCCATTTGGCAGTTCTCTCCTCACATCGGCTTCCGATATCCATGGGTGTAACAGAAGCCTTTTTCTTGCCTGCGAAAGGTTTATTGAAAGAATATTTTGCTCCAAATGTATTTGTGACAATTCAATTACGTCTTCTTTAGATAATCTTTGATGACCTTTTACTTCTAAATTTTTTGTGTTAAAAAAGTCACATTGTGTAAAAAAATCATACACTAAGATAAAAATAATGCTAATAGTCATTAGGAAAGTTATAGTCGCTAAAAATTTTAAGCAAAGAGTAAAACGTTGTAAAATTTGAGATCGACTTTTTGTATGACCTTTTTTATAGCAATTTCTTTTTATTCCTTTACGTACCAACAATTTTAACCTCCATTTGAAGATCTACATTGAACTTTGTTAATACTTTTTTTTGAATAAGCTCGCTTAGCTTTAGTATATCGGCAGCAGATGCTTTACCTGTATTTATGATGAAATTGGCATGTTTTGCCGAAACTTCAGCTTTTCCTATTTTCTTCCCTTTGAGTCCTGCCAGTTCAATAAGTTCACCTGCTGTTTTGCCGGATAACGGATTTTTAAAAAAACATCCAGCACTAAAAGAACCGATTGGCTGAGTTTTTTTTCTTGTTTTTAGGATTGTTTCAGCCTCTTGTTTTAGTTTTTTTTTATCTGAGGGAAATAAACAAAAGGAGCCCTCAAGAATAATCGGTTGCATTTGGCAAATTGCACTCGTTTCATTTTCCCATGATAATTTTCTATAAGAAAAAATGAGTTTTTCTCTGCTAATATTTTTTATTTGGCCGGTTGACGGTAAAATTTTTATGGAATCAAGAACGCTTTCCACAGAACCTTGAGCAGTTCCGGCATTCATCATGATACTTCCTCCCACAGTACCGGGAATACCAAGCGCAAAATTCATTCCTCCAATACCTCGCTCCAATGCAAAAGAACATAGAGATTGCATCCTTGCACCGGCCATGGCCGTAACGGTAACACAATTATTTACTATATCACTTTGAGTAATTGCTTTAAGACACCTAGTTATAGCAATTACAATTCCGGTTATTCCATTGTCCTTTACAAGGAGATTGGTACCATCGCCTATGATTAGGTATGGAAGTTCCCTTTGTCTGACCCATTTCACAAGTTTTACCAGATTTTCAACGCTTTCGGGCGTAACATAAGCATCAGCCGGTCCTCCAACCTGTAAAGATGTATGCCTAGCCATGGATTCGTCAAATTTGACGTTGTTGCCGAAAAGATTTGTGAGCCATTTTTTTGAATCATTATCGAGTGACATAATTAAACTTTATTTTTTTAACTCTAATAGTATTTTTTCTCCTATCTTCCACACGTCTCCCGCTCCCATGGTAATCAGAATATCGCCTTCTTTTAATATTTCTTTTAAATAGGAAAGAGCTTTTTCAAATCCTTCTGCATAGATAATCTCTTTATGGCCGTGCATTTTAATTCCTTCATATAAGGCCATGGCGTTTATTCCTTTTATCTCTTTCTCTCCGGCGGAATAGATGGGGAGAATTATCAGTAATTCCGACTGGTAAAATGTACGTGTAAAATCATCAAAAAGTGCTTTGGTTCTTGTGTAGCGGTGTGGCTGAAACACCACGACAATTCGTCTGTCAGGCCAGCATTCTTTGGCAGCATAAAGTGTTGTTTTGATCTCCGTTGGATGATGCCCGTAATCATCAACAATAGTTATACCTTCTGCCTTTCCTTTGATTTCAAGTCGGCGCTGTACTCCCTGGAGCGTTTTCAGGGCATGTTTGATAACATCAAAAGGTATATCTATCTCAATTCCCACGGCGACACTTGCCAAAGCGTTGTATATATTATGAATGCCCGGAAGATTTAAAAGTACTTCTCCGAGTTCCTTCCCATGATGATAAACACAAAATTTGCTTTTTAACCCATCAATCACAATATTTCTAGCTTGTAAATCGGCTTGAGAGCTCATTCCATAAGTAGTGTAGCGTTTTGTTATTTTAGGTATAAGGTCCTGGGTCGATTCATTATCAAGACAAAGGACGGCGAGACCGTAAAAAGGTATCTTGTTTATAAAGCTTAAAAAAACATCTTTTATGGCATCAAGGTCCTCATAAAAATCAAGGTGTTCTTTGTCTATATTCGTTACCACAGCTATAGTGGGAGACATTTTAAGAAATGAACCGTCACTTTCATCTGCTTCTGCAACAATAAAATCTCCTTGTCCTAGCACCGCATTGGAGCCGATGCTTTTTAACTTCCCTCCTATAACTACCGTGGGATCAAGGTTACCTTTATCCAGAATAGAGGCAACTATCGACGTTGTTGAGGTTTTGCCATGAGCTCCGGCAATTGCTACGCTGTATTTTAAGCGCATTAGCTCTGCAAGCATTTCCGCCCTTGGTATTACCGGAATTGACGCTTCTCTTGCTGCTGCAACCTCAATATTTTCAAGGTTGATTGCAGATGAAGTTACAACTACATCCGCATTTTTTATATGTTTTGCAGAGTGCCCTGAAAATATTGCGCCACCAAGGCTTTTTAAATGTTCGGTAATATCCGACGGGGCGGCATCGGATCCTGAAACTTTATATCCAAGATTTAAAAGAAGTTCGGCAATGCCGCTCATTCCAATTCCGCCGATTCCAACGAAGTGTATGTGATATTTTTTTTGGTACATAATTATAAGGTTTTAAGTTTAAGGTTTTAGGTTTTAAGTATCTGTAAATAATTGTAATAACATAACTTCAAATCTAAAACGTGATGAATTCGGCTTTTTATGAATTCATTGATATCAAGCATTCAACAATCTGTAGCAATCATCAACAATCGCATTTGCAGCATCCGGTTTGCCAAATTTTTTTATATTTGATTCCATAAAATTAAGTTCAGCAGAGTTTGATGTATAATATTCGATTCTTTCAGCAATAATTTTGCCGCTAAGGTCTTTTTGAAGGATCATTTCCGCAGCACCTGCATTTACAAGTGTGCGAGCGTTGAAAACCTGATGATTGTCGGCGGCAAAAGGGAAGGGTATGAAAATAACACCCTTGCCTAAAACTGAAACTTCCGCCACGGTTGTTGCTCCTGCTCTACAAATAACAAGGTCGGCTTTTTGATATTGTTCTTCCATATTACCAAAAAATGACTTAGCGGTATGAGCAATGCCGTGACTCATGTAAGCATTTTTTACACTTTTTTCATCGACAAGCCCGGTCTGATGTATAAAGAATAATTTATCTTTTTCTTTTAGATATTCCAGTGATTCAATAACGGCCCTGTTTATACTTTGAGCGCCCTGGCTTCCTCCAATGATCAGGATTGTAAATGGAATTTGGAGTTTTATGTCCTGGTTTTCGCTTTTTGCTTTGGGCGTTTTAGAATGTAAAATTTCTTTGCGTACCGGATTTCCCGTGACACGGACTTTTTTTGAGTTAAGGCTATCTTTCGTACTGTCGAAGGATACATATACCCGGTCGGCAATATTAGATAAAATGCGGTTTGTAATACCAGGGAAAATATTTTGTTCATGTAGGACTATTTTAGTACCCATAAGCCATGCTCCAATAACCACCGGTCCCGCTGCATAACTGCCAACGCCGACTATCAGATCCGGTCTGAAATTTCTAAGGACCGATATTGATTCAAAAACTCCTTTTGGTATTTTTAATATTGATATAGCCTGTTTCCATAACCCACGTCCCTTAATCCCTTCAGCTGAGATAGATTTATGCTCAAATCCTGCTTTTGATAATACAGATTTCTCAAAGGGTCTTCCGGTACTGATGAAGAGAATTCTGTTATTGGAATTCCTTGTTACAAATTCCTGGGCAATAGCTATTCCCGGGAAAAGATGACCACCTGTGCCTCCTCCTGCAATTACGATATTGATTGATCGGCCATTCATTTATATCTATCATCTCGTATTTTATAATTTTTTAGACACCGCACTAGATGCCGCAATATTCATTAGTATCCCGATGGATGCCATATTCATTAAAAGTGATGTGCCTCCATAACTTAAAAAGGGTAACGTTAGCCCTTTAGTCGGTAAAAGCCCAAGAGCAACTCCCATATTAACGCAAACCTGAATACCTATTGTGGCTGTTAACCCAATAGCTACAAAAGATCCGTAATTATCATCCGCATTTCTTGAGATGCTTATTCCTCTCCAGAAAATTAGAATATAAAGCCCCAATATAATCAGGACGCCTATGAGTCCAAGCTCTTCACCAATTACCGAAAAAATAAAATCGGTATGGGGTTCCGGAAGATAAAATAATTTTTGATAGCCCTTTCCAATTCCGGATCCCCATATTCCTCCTGTTCCAAAAGCCATTAGAGAGTGGATTATCTGATAACCCTCGTTAGCAGGGTACTGCCATGGATCTAAGAAGCTTATAAGACGTTTAAAACGATATTCAGCATTGACCATAAAAAAAGATAAAATTGGCAATAAAATCAAAAGAGGAGGAAAAAGATATAAAGGACGAACACCTCCAACAAACATCATGATCCATGTAATGGCGCAAAAAATGATCACAGAGCCGAAATCAGGTTGAATAAATATGAATATAGTAAATATTCCCAGTACAAGAATGTGGGGAAGAAAGCCGATTGTAAAATATTTGATGCCATCTATTTTTTTGTTCATGGAATAAGCCAGATATATAACCATTGCAAAGCGAGCAAACTCCGAAGGTTGAAAAGAGAAGCTTCCGAAACGCAGCCATCGCGCAGAGCCGCCCGCTGAATATCCAAACTTTGAAAATTGAATCGCAGCAAGGAATATAAGTGCCAGGGCAAGAGACGGATAGGTTAAATAGCGAAAAAATCTGTAAGGAATATGACTGCAAATGACCAGCACAACGATACCTATCAAAGAAAATAGCGCCTGTTTCTTTAAAAAATAGAAATCGGTTCCATATTTTTTTAAGGCAAGGGCAGAGCTTGCGCTGTAAACCATTACAACACCGATTCCTACCAGAAAGAGTACAGGAAAAAGAAGTTTAACATCGTATGTTAAAATTCTTGTCTCTTGCTTATATGTTTTCGTTTGTTTCGTCATTTCACCACGATTGCATTTGTAGTTATAGTGATTTAATTATAAATCTTTTCCTACTCAACGACTTAACCGCTCAACTATTTGACGATGTCTGTACTTTCCTATTAACTTAAATGATTTACTATTTCACAAAAAAAATCTCCTCGCTCTGCATAATTACTATACATATCAAAGCTCGAACAAGCAGGAGACAAAAGTACGACATCTCCCGGTTCTGACGCCAGGTATGCCTCAAATACCGCATCTTCCATTGTGTCGGCTATTTGTAACGGCGAAATGTGCTCTAGGGCGGATTTGATATCTTTTTTTGCTTCTCCCATAATGATGAGTTTCTTTACATGCTTTCGTATAAGAGCTTCTATCAATCGAAAATTGCTCCCTTTATCACGGCCTCCCATAATTAGAATTACAGGCTGGTTAAATGTCTCAAGAGCTTTCATTGTTGAGTGGATGTTCGTTGCCTTTGAGTCATTATAATACCGGACTCTTTCTATATTTGACACGTATTCAAGTCTATGAGGTAGACCTGTAAATTTGTTCAAGGCAGTTTGTATGCCTTGTAGTTTTCCTCCTGCAGCCAGGGCTGCTACACTCGCTGCAGCGGCATTCTCTAAATTGTGTTTGCCAAGCAGGTTTGTAGAGGACAGGTCTATGGTTTTTTCTTCCCTTTCTTTTGTATGAATTATTATTCTTTTATTGTTAAATACTGCCCCTTCTTTTATTTCCACATTAGAATTAATATGATTATAAAACTGTAATTTTCTACTTTTTATATTCCTACAAAGTGAACGGACAAAGGGATCAGAACCGTTTAAGACAGCTGTATCGTTTTCTTGTTGGTTTTTAAATATCCTGACCTTAGACTTTGCGTAAGCCTTGAAATTGGGATAACGATCAAGATGATCTTCAGTAATATTTAGCAGAACTCCAACTTTCGGCTTGAAGGAATCTATAGTGTCTAGTTGAAAGCTGCTTACTTCGGCTACAACGATTTCAGCTTTTTCTTTCTTGTCGGCATATCCGATTAAAGGATTACCTATATTGCCCCCCACGAATGTCTTAAATCCGGAACTATTTAACATCTTGCCCACTAGGGTGGTTGTTGTTGTCTTGCCGTTTGTGCCTGTTATGGCGACAATGGGTTCATTTATAAATTTAAATGCAAACTCTATCTCGCCTAAAACCGTTATACCTTTATTTTTAGCTTTTTTAACAGGCTTGATGGTGTGTGAAACACCAGGGCTTAACAAGATCAAATCTGCAGTTTCAAAAGTTCTTGTGCGATGTTGGTCAAGTTCTAGCCTTATACCCATCTCCCTCGCGATTTTTGCGTATGAGCCCAATTCTTTCTCACTTGCAATGTCTGTTAAGGTAACAATCGCCCCTCTATTATTTGCAAACTGTGCCGATGCAATTCCGGTCCTTCCCAGACCTACAATAAGAATATTTTTATTTGCTAGTTCCATAGGTCTTTATTAAATGTTGTTATTGTCACATCTCAAAAAGTTATACTAAGTGCTTTGGATGACGTGGTGATCGGTAATCGGTCACTGATCACCGATCACTTGATCACCGGTTACCTGATCTTTAGTGTGCTCATGGCAATAAGTGCAAGTGCGATTGCAATAATCCAGAACCTAACGATCACTTTTGGTTCCGGCCATCCTTTTAATTCAAAATGGTGATGAAGCGGCGCCATTTTGAAAATCCTGTGTCCTTTTGTTATTTTAAAAAATCCTACCTGAAATATAACAGATAGAGCTTCTACTACGAAGAGTCCGCCCACTATCACCAGAAGTATTTCCTGCTTTGTAATGACGGCAATCGTGCCGATTGAGCCACCCAAAGGTAGTGAGCCGACATCCCCCATAAAAATCTGAGCAGGATAGGTGTTAAACCAGAGAAAACCAAGGCCTGCTCCCGCCAAAGCCCCGCAGAAAATTGTCAGCTCTCCACTACCGACGACATAGCTGACTTGCAGATATTCTGAAATTTTTGCATGTCCCGACACATAAGAAAAAAACATATAGGTTGCCGCAACAATGATTACCGGACCTATAGCAAGGCCATCCAAACCATCTGTAAGATTTACTGCATTAGAAGTCCCAACAATAACGAAAGCGCTGAAAATAATATACGCCCAGCCAATATCGGGTGAAATATTTTTTAAAAACGGAATCGTAACATGAGTGTTGAAGTCAGGGCTTTGATAAATTAGTATACCTGTAATAATCGCAAGTATAGTTTGGATAAGAAATTTACTGCTAACGCTTAATCCCTTGTTATTTTTTTTAATCTGCATAAGATAGTCATCGATAAAACCAATAATGCCGTAACCGATGGTGATAATAAGAACAATCCATACATATAAATTAGTTAGATTAGTCCAAAGAAGGGTGGATAATACTAATGAAAAAATTATTAGAATTCCACCCATGGTCGGTGTCCCGGCCTTTTTTAGATGATTTTGCGGTCCGTCTTCTCGAATATATTGCCCTATCTGTAAGTTGCTAAGCTTTCTGATAGTCCATGGTCCCAAAAGAACACATATTAAAAAAGCAGTCAGGCTGGCATAAATCGTTCTAAAGGTAATGTACCTGAAGATATTAAATGCCGATATTGTTGTGTGAAGCGGATATAGTAGATGGTAAAGCATAGTTTTATTATTGAGACCTTTGAAAAACGCCCCCTTTTGTCCAATTTCTGTGTTAGGCTAAAATTTTGGCACGCAGTGAAGCTTTAGCGCTATCCTCGAAATACTCAATGTATGCCTGTGGTTAAAATTTTAGCCTGCCTTGAACT
>CAZLRK010000103.1:0-12898 GCA_964561845.1 uncultured Desulfobacterales bacterium
CAAGGCCGATTGTCTTGTAATAGGGATCATTAAATAATGGGCTAAGTTGTCCTGCCGAACAATAATTTGCATTTCCCGCCTTTGGTTTTAATACCCCCATGTAAGTATAAACAGTTTTGTTAGTCAAGTTTACGGCACAGTTGTAGTTTTGATACCCGTTTCTCGGATTGCATAATGTTGCCTGGGGAAGAGTACGCAGAGCAATCTCCTTTTCGATCATATGGTTTGGGTAACAGTCTGTTCCATAGGCTGTTGCCTTTAAATGTATCTTTTTCCCTGCAACAAGATCCTGGATAACATGACCACCGCCATAATTAAATTCACCGGGATAGACTTTATTTAGCGGATCATCTTCACATGGCTCTGTAGCGCCTATATAACAATCTACAGCAGCCACTCCCGCATAAGCCGGTACTTTATTTATCCAAACCTTTGAAGCTTTTATCGTAGGAACAGTATGTCCGAAATTTATAAATGCTCCTGAAGAACACATGGGTGCAAAAGTGCCGGTGGTTACAATATCAACATGCCTTGCAGCCTCAACCGGTCCTTCATTTTTAACAATGTCTATTATCTCTTCGGCTGTAACTACAACAACTTTTCCTGATCTGATTTTCTCATTGATCTCCTTGTATGTTTTGTTAATTTTGTTTTTTTTCATCTTGATTTATCTCCTTACCGTTAACCCGATTGTTATGACCAAACTTAGTAACATCTCAAAAATTATATTAAAGCCGAATCAATTTAATTCTACCATATCAATTTTGTCGGAAATATTGTTCTTTATCCAGACAGTATCCCACCATTCAATGGGATTGACAAATGTATTATGAACCAGTATGCCAAAGTGAAGGTGATCACCACCGGCAAGTCCTGTTACACCGGTACGACCAATATTTTCGCCTTTTGATACAATTTGTCCTGCTTTTACTTCAATCCTGCTTAAATGAGAATACATACTTAATAGCCCAAAACCATGATCAATTATTATAGTCTTACCATAAATGCCTAGATTTTCAGCAAACACGATCTTGCCCTTGTTTGATGCAGGCACTTTTGAATGTATTATAGAAGCCAAATCAATGCCCAGGTGATATTGACGATCAATGGTACGGCCTTTATATTTATACTTGCGATGATCGCCAAAACTTGCCTTTCTTGCCGCCTTTGGAAGTCTTATGAACCCTCCACCCCAGTATAGAACTTTTTCAGTCTTTCCCGTTAACTCTGATATCTTTTTCGAATTATCTTCACGCATTTTACGGTTAATGATAAGAAAATTATCCACAGCAGATGCCTCGGGATCTTTTGGTAAATATGGTTCAAATTCAGGCATCTTCCAGTTTAGAAATTTGTCTGATATATTAATAATATCTTTTTTAAAGACTCTCTTTTTTATGTAATAGGGAAAACCTGCTCTCGTGCTGTTCTCAGCTTTATCAGTTGCTTTAATAAATATCTGTGTCCCGGGTCCCTGCTTGAAATCGAGTGCAATAAAAGCTAAAAATATATCTTTATTCTTAAAGTATCCTGAGTGTCCCGGGAAAAAATTATCTCCTACATAAACACCACTTTTTGGACATAACTCAGATAATTTATAAATGACCAGTCCTGTGCCTCCTTGAGATAAATTGTGAGTTTTGCTCAGCATATCGATATCAGGAGGCACCGTATCTATTACTATATTATTTTCGATATATGCCCTGTTGCCGGTTCCCCATCCGCGCCAAGAATAATCCCATGAAACTATTCGTAAAATTGCTTTTCCATCGGTTATTCCCAGCTTTTTTGGCTCAATCAGGATATTAACAGTTTTTTTATTCAATTTCCAACTGCTCAAAAGCTTTGGAGAAGGAAATTCTTTATTTAGTAAATCAATTTCTTTACCGTCTTTTAAAAGGCCTATCCATATTCTTTGAATACTGCTTTTATTGTCAATCACACTAACATTAAGATTAGAGGACATACCTATTGAAGAGGATGGAAGTTCGAGTTTGATAGACGGTTTACTTCCTTCCAATCTTAAAAGTAATATCCAAAAAACCGACGAGGCAATAATAAAGGCCATGATTGTAATTATCAGATGCTTGATATTTATTAATCGAATTTTCAATATGTTATAAGCCATCCTTTCAATATAAATTTTTATGGTACAATAACAGCTAAAAAAGAGGTAATCAAGCTCTGTTTTAATGTTTTTTTCGTTTCTTGACTTTTAAATGTGCTCGCGATAAATTATAATTAAATAGCTTTTCATGTATTCGTGATTATTTTCTTAATTGTTTTGTAATTTGCAGACTTATTGGTTAGGTTATTTAGAAGTTACCTGATAAAAAAAACCGGTATTATTATGGGCAATGCTGTAAGAATTGATGATATCATTATAGGAAGTGGATCTCCCCTTGTTTTGATCTCTGGTCCATGTGTGATAGAAGGATATGAAACCACTTTTAAGATTGCTTCTTTTCTTAAAGAACTTACACAAAAACTGGACATACCCTTTATATTCAAGAGTTCCTATGACAAGGCAAATCGTACATCAATAAATTCCTATAGAGGTCCGGGAACAACGGATGGACTTAATATTCTAAAGGCTATCAAAACGGAGCTTGGCATTAAGATACTTTCAGATGTTCATAGGATTAATGAAATTGCTGCCGCAGCGCCAATCCTGGATATAATACAAATTCCGGCTTTTTTATGTAGACAGACCGATTTTATAGTAGAAGTAGCAAAAACCGAGAAACCTATAAATATCAAAAAAGGACAATTTCTTGCCCCGTGGGATATGATAAATGTTGTAGAAAAGGTTACATCAACTGGAAACAATAAGATTCTACTCACAGATCGAGGAACAATGTTCGGATATAATAATTTGGTTTCCGATTTTCGAGGCATCAAAATAATGCAGGATATCGGATGGCCGGTGATATTTGATGCAACACATAGCATCCAGCTTCCAGGAGGGGCCGGAACAAGTTCAGGCGGGCAGAGAGAATTCGCTCCAATTCTTGCCAAAGCGGCGGTTGCTGCAGGAGCAGATGGAATATTTATGGAAGTCCACACTAATCCTGACAAAGCACTATGTGATGGTCCAAATTCATTAAAGACCGATACCCTTTTTGACTTGCTTTCACAGCTTAAGGCTATTAAAGCAGCAATAAATGCAACTTAAAACCTAACACGGATAAACCGAAAAAAATAGCCACCAAGGCACCAAGACGCAAAGAATAACTGTTTATTCTAATTTAACTTTGTGTCTTGGTGCCTTGGTGGCGAAAATATTTTGATAGATAAATCCTTCGCAAATATGATGCGATTTTGATTGATAGGTACTAAATTTAATAATATAAAATTATGAACTTTAATGACCCTAAAATAATTAATAAGCTGAAAAAAATAAAGCTTTTGCTCCTTGATGTGGACGGGGTACTTACGGACGGAAGTATAATTTACAACGATAACGGTATAGAAACAAAGGTTTTTAATGTAAGAGATGGCCTCGGCATAAGACTTCTTATGGAATCAGGGATAGAGATATATATTATAACAGGTAGAAGTTCTGATGTTCTAAAACACCGATGTAAAAATCTTGGCATTACCCATATATTTGATAATGTACGTGATAAAAAAAAAGTTCTGAACTCAATATTAGAAACAACAGGAATAGAAGTTGAAGAGATTGCATTTATGGGTGATGATCTGTTAGATCTTTCTATAATGAAAAAGGTCGGACTTTCCGTTGCAGTAGCTGATGCCCATGATATTATCATTAAAAATGCAAATGTTGTTACATCGAAAAAAGGCGGAACCGGAGCAGTAAGAGAGGTTTGCGAGGCAATATTAAAAGCCCAGGGACTCTGGGAAAAAAATTTGAAACGTTTACTACAGACAACGTCAAATAGTTGAGTGGTTAAGTGGTTGAGTAGGAAAAGAATTATAATTAAATCACTATGTTAATATTTGCAAACTGTTGTATGTCCAGTTATTTTGCAAAACGGATATTATTCTTATCATTACAACTACTTAACTGCTCAACTACTCAACGACTTAACGAGATCTGTGCTAATGCTTTTTTTCGAGAAAAAAAAATCCAAAAAATTAAAAATATTTTTATTATCAATTGCTGTCATAGGATTATGTTCAATAATAGCGGTTTTTATTGGATATCGTCGTATTTTAAATATAACTAATAATTCTATTTTATCGGGTCAAAACCAGGCAAGTTTATCAATCAACAGGATTCATCAAACTTCAACGCGAAATGGGATTATAGAATGGAGCCTTGACGCAAGTTCAGCGCAGTACATAAATTCGGAAAAGCGTGTGATTTTAAAGGACCTATCGGTAACTTTTTTCCTTAAAGATAAAAGTGAACTTTATCTTACGGCAAATCAAGGGATTTTAAAAACAGATTCAAATGATATTGAAACATCAGGTAATATCGTCGTAATAAATGAAACTTACAAACTTCAAACTGAGAATTTATATTATGAACATCTAAACCAAAAAATTATCTCAAAAGTTCCGGTACAAATTACCGGAGATTCATTTCATTTTTTAGCCGACTCCATGTCCTTTGATCTAAAGACGAAACAAACCTTGCTTGAAGGCAAGGTTGAAGGGGTGTTTAAAAACAATGTTGCTTTATAATAAAACTATCTATCGTCTTTTATTTATTTTTGCTGCTGTGTTTCTATTGGGAGTAACCTTTAACATTGCATTTATATTTGCTGATGATAAATCTGTAAATGCCAATGGTGATGTTAAAGACAAAATGATTTCTATTTCCTCGGACAAACTTCTTTCTAACAGTGAAGAAAATTATGCTGAATTTATCGGAAATGTTAAAGCGATTCAGGGAACTTCAGTGATAACGGCAACTAGGCTCAAGATTTATTATAATAAAGGTTTGAGTGATAATAAAGATATTACTGCAAGTGAGGAATCAATAAATAAGATAGTTGCAAATGGTAATGTAAAAATAGAATTTGACAACAAAACCATAGAGACTGAAAATGCAGTGTACAAAACAGCAAAACGGGTTCTTGTTTTGTCAGGTGCTAATTCAAAGATAATAAGTGGAAACAATTCTATTGCCGGTTCGAAAATAACTCTATATAGAGATAGCGGACTAATACAGGTTGACAGTAACAGCGAAAAACGTGTTGAAGCTTTGATATATCCCGGAGAAAAGGGTATAAAATAATATATGACAACATTATCTCTTCAGAACCTGGTCAAGATATACCATGGAAGACAAGTTGTAAATTCTGTAAGCCTGGATGTTAAAAGTGGAGATGTTGTTGGTCTTCTGGGACCAAATGGCGCCGGGAAAACTACTACTTTCTATATTACTATTGGAATGGTAAAACCTAATAAAGGAAAAGTTTTCCTTGGCAAAGAAGATATCACCGAATATCCAATGTATATGAGGGCCCGAAAAGGGATCGGATATCTACCTCAAGAACCTTCAATATTCAGAAAACTTACCGTAAAACAAAATGTTATAGCAATTCTTGAGATATTGCCCATTTCTAAATCAGAGCGAGAGGATCGTACAAATTTGCTCCTTAAAGAACTGGGCATTAAGCATCTTGAAAACCAAAAGGCCAATTTGCTTTCAGGAGGTGAAAGGCGGCGACTTGAAATCACACGCTCACTCGCTACAAATCCATCCTTTATTCTGCTGGATGAGCCGTTTGCAGGTATAGATCCTTTGGCAGTAATCGATATCAAAAAAATAGTAGAACACCTTAAAAAGCGAGGTATTGGAATCCTGATTTCTGATCATAATGTAAGAGAAACTCTTGAAGTTTGCGATAAAGCGTATATACTTAATGATGGAAAGGTTATTGAATCCGGTTCTTCGGATAAGATAGCTTCAAGCGAAATAGCCCGACGTATATATCTAGGAGATGAATTCAGATTATGAGACCTTTGCAAAACGCCCCCTTTTGTCAAATTTCTGTGTTAGGCTAAAATTTTAATCCTCGAAATACTCAATGTATGCCTGTGGTTAAAATTTTCGCCTGCCTTGAACTTGAACAAAATTGAACATTTTTCAAAGGTCTCATTATAAGATGATGGCTTCGTAAAAAGTCCATTTTCTGTGTTCCGCTTCATTTCGTTGTCATTGCAACGCACTATAAGCACGCCGTATGACACGAAATTTGTGCGCCTTGAAACTGGAGCTTTTTACTTTGCCATCCCAATTTTGACTTTTTGCAAGATCATTAAAAAGATGGCAATCGAATTAAAACAACAACTCAAGTTAACCCAACAGTTGATCATGACGCCACAGCTCCAAATGGCAATTAAACTGTTACAACTGTCAAGACTTGAGCTTATGGATACAATTAGACAGGAGCTGGAGGAAAATCCTGCCCTGGAGGAAATTCAAGAGGTTGCCACGGAAGAACAGCCGGAAAAAGAATCCGAAACCGAATCTGTTGCTCAACCTGAAGCCAAAGAAATCACAATTGAAGAAAAAATACCCGATGAAGTCGACTGGAGTAATTATATTGATGAGTACAGTTCATCCGGCAGAATCCATTTTGAATCAGAAAGAAGGAATTCGGTACAATTCGAATCCTTTACAGCCCGGAAAGAATCTTTGAAAGACCATCTTCTCTGGCAACTGCTTATGACATCACCTACAGACGAGGAAAAGAACATAGGGAGCCAAATTATAGGCAATCTTAATAAAAACGGATATATAGACATACCTTTTAACGAGATTGCCACAATGAGCAATGCTGCGCCTGAAAAGGTAGAAGAGGTTTTATCTTTAATGCAAACTTTTGACCCTGTTGGAGTGTGTGCAAGAGATTTACGCGAATGTCTTCTTATTCAGGCAAAACATTTTGGTCTCGATAATACCATCGTAACCGATATTATCACTAATCACATCGGCGATCTTGAAAATAAGAATTACAAAGCCATTGCCAGAGCTCAAAAAGCAAGTATGGCAGATATAATTTCGACAGTTAATATTATCAAAGGACTTGAACCAAAACCCGGCAGAAAATTCAGTGATGAAGAACCGATATATATCACTCCCGATATTTTCGTCTATAAATATGAAAATGATTTCGTGATAGTATTAAACGACGATGGAATGCCAAAACTTCGGATTAATTCTTTTTACAAGAATGCCATGCATCAGGATAAAAAAATTTCAGACAAGACAAAGGATTATATTCAGGATAAGATGCGTTCTGCTACATGGCTTATTAGGAGCATCCACCAACGCCATAAAACTATCTATAAAGTTATGGAAAGCATATTGAAATTTCAGCGGGGTTTTTTTGAAAAGGGGGTGGGAAGCTTAAAACCCATGGTATTAAGGGATATTGCTGAGGATATCGATATGCATGAATCAACAATCAGCAGGGTTACGACAAACAAATATGCCTTTACACCACAGGGTACTTTTGAATTGAAATATTTTTTTAATAGTGCTATAAAAAGCGTGCACGGCGAGGATATTGCATCTGCCAGTGTGCAGGACAAAATTAGACAATTAATTGAAAATGAAGACCCCAAAAAACCTTATAGCGATAAAAAAATAAAAAAATTTTTAAAGGAGTCAAATATCAATATTGCCCGTAGAACCATAGCCAAATATAGAGAAATGATGGGGGTGCTTTCTTCCAGTAAACGCAAACAATTATAGGGAGGTTTTTATATGCAGACATCTGTTACTTTTAAAAATCTTGATCCTTCGGAAAACTTAAAGTCATACGTTCGGAATAAACTTAATCGATTTGATAAATTCCTTGATAATCCAGTGGAGGCAAATGTTGTTCTTTTGGTTGAAAAGTTTCGTCACATAGCTGAAATAAATATTAGTGGCGACAGACTAAATATAAATAGTAAAGAAGAAACGGGCGATATGTACTCGGCTATTGATATGGTTTTAGATAAGATTCAAAAACAAATAAAAAAGAATAAACAAAAAATTAAAAAACGTAGAGGTGGAACAAAAGCTATACAAAAAAAAGTTATGGTTGAAAATATTAAACCCGGGGATGAAGAAGTTGAAAAACAGGTCCGGGTCAAAAATATTGAATATAAACCAATGGATGTTGAAGAGGCAATTATGCAGATGAGCCTTGAAAAATATAATTTTCTTGTATTTACAAATGCCAGAACCGAGAAAATTAACGTCCTTTATCAACGAAATGATGGTCATTATGGATTGATTCAGCCCAGCAGCTGATCTTTTTATTATATTATTGGTGAAATTTAAATGAAAATTCTTGATGTTTTGCAAAAAGAAGCGATCCTTGTTGGGCTTGAAGCACAAGATAAACAAGGAATTCTCGAAGAACTTGTAACTCCAATAGCCCGTATTGCAGACGTAAATCATGAGGATCTTTTTCGTGTGCTTATGGAGAGAGAACGGCTTGGAAGTACCGGCATAGGAGGAGGTATCGGAATTCCTCATGGTAAACTGAGTGATCTTAAATCTTTGATTCTCGGATTTGGTCTAAGTCGCCAGGGTGTAGATTTTGAATCGATTGACGGTAGACCGACACATATCTTTTTCCTTCTATTGGCACCTGAAAACTCAACCGGTCTTCACTTGAAATTACTTGCTCAGATTTCCAGAGCTCTTAAAAATGAACTTTTCAAGGAAAGGCTGCTATCTGCCGTAGATAGAGATGAAATCGTTTCCATAATTGAGGAGGAGGATGAAGAATTTTAAAGAGCTCTGATGATATTAAAGTGAGAAATTTAAATATAACCATTATTACAGGATATTCCGGTTCCGGCAAAAGCACTGCAATTGCAGCATTTGAGGATGCGGGGTTTTATTGTGTTGACAACATGCCGGTTATCCTTCTTCCGGATTTTTTGAAATTATCAGTCGAAAGAGCCGATGAAATTGCAGGACTGGCCTTTGTGATGGATTTGAGGGAAAAAAGATTTCTCTCAGAGTATGTATCAGTCTTTGAATCGCTAAGAAAAAAAGGATATAAATACGAAACCATTTTCCTTGAAGCCAATGAAAAAACCCTTTTACAGCGCTATAGTCAGACACGGAGGCATCATCCTCTATCTCGCAACGGTAGTCTCCTGGAAAGCATAAGGGCTGAAAAAGAAAAGCTAAAGGATTTAAGGAAGGTGGCTGACAGGGTGATAGATACTTCTTATTACAGTGCACATGAATTAAAAGCCGTTGTCTTTAGGATTGTACAAACATACACAAAACTTTCACCAATTAAGATTAATGTTATGTCCTTTGGCTTTAAGTACGGTATTCCTAACTATGCCGACCTGATCATTGATGTTCGTTTTCTTGTAAATCCGTTTTTTGATCCTAAACTGAAAATTTTAGACGGAGAGGCAGAAGAGACAAAAAAATATATCCTGAATAATAATGATACACGTATATTTCTTCAGAAATATTTAGATTTGCTTGACTATTTAATTCCTTTGTATGAAAAGGAGGGAAAAGCATATCTAACACTTGCCGTAGGATGCACAGGGGGGCGACATCGATCAGTAACTATTGCCCGTTCAATATTTAATCATATAAGCGGCCAAGAGAAACAGGTTGAAATTAGCCATCGGGATATTGATCAGGAAACAGTTGATTGACAACATGGGCAGAGGCCAGTGGGCGGATGACAGAGGACGGAAGACAGAGGACAGAGGACGGAAGTTAGAAATCAGAAGTCAAATAGACACTAGACAGGAGTTTTATGATAGGTATAGTAATTGTTACACATAGACAGCTTGGGGATGCATTAATTGATGCAACAGAATTCATTCTTGGTACACGACCGGAAGCAATGGAAACTGTTTCGATAGATTTAAACGAAAGCGCAGAAAAATTGCGTAAAAACATTTCTGAAGCAATCAAAAAAGTTAAAAAGAAAAAGGGTGTACTCATTCTTACGGATATGTTTGGAGGTACTCCATCCAATTTAAGCTATTCATTTCTTGAAGAAGGGCATGTAGAAGTCATATCCGGAGTTAATCTGCCAATTTTAATCAAAGCCGCTACATCTCGAAAAGGTAAGGAACTTGGTAATTTTGCCGAACACCTGGAAAAATACGGAAAAAAGAGCATATCCTTGGCTAGTGGAATATTAAAAGGAAATAAAAGAGGTTAGGTTTGCGATTGTAGTTTGACGATGTCTGTACTTGGGAAACAGGCATTATCTTTTCTAACTTTGAACGCTTATGAAAAAAAAACGACCTGACTTTTGAACACTACTAATTGATTAAAGGGGGCAAAATGAGTATAAAAATTGGGATTAATGGTTTTGGAAGAATTGGGCGTTATGTATTCAGAGCTGCACTGAATCATCCGGAAGTTGAAGTTGTAGCTATTAATGATCTCACAGATTCTGGTACAATTGCCCATCTTTTAGCCTATGATTCGGTTCATGGAAGGCTAGATTTAGAAATTACTGCTAAAGAAGGTTGCATTGAAGTAGGCGACAAATCAATTAATCTGACATCAGTAAAAGATCCTGCCAATCTTGCCTGGAAAGATCTCGGAGTTGATATTGTAGCGGAATGCACAGGTCTCTTCAGGGATCGAGAAAACGTCTCAAAACATCTTTCTGCAGGAGCACGTAAGGTCATAATATCTGCGCCGGCACAGGATCCTGATATTACCATAGTCATGGGCGTTAACTCAAGTCAATATGACCCCAGACAACACCATATAATATCAAATGCTTCCTGTACCACTAATTGTCTGGCACCGGTTGCAAAGGTTCTGCTTGAGAATTTTGGTCTAAAATCCGGGTTAATGACTACCGTGCATGCCTATACAGGTGACCAACGTCTACTTGATTTTCCACATAAGGACCTTCGCAGAGCAAGATCTGCTGCCTTGTCAATGATTCCTACGACAACAGGTGCGGCCAAGGCAGTAGCCCTGGTACTTCCGGAACTGTCCGGAAAGCTAAATGGTCTTGCTATTCGCGTGCCTACACCAAATGTATCCATTGTTGACCTTGTTGCTACTGTGGAAAAATCAGGCGTTACAGTTCCTGAAGTCAATGGAGCGATGAAAAGTGCTTCGGAAGGACCCCTTTCCGGTATTCTGGGTTTTAGTGAAATTCCACTGGTATCAATTGATTTCAATGGATCAACATTGTCTTCCATTGTTGATTCGGGAACCACTTATGTTGTCGACAATATGGTGAAGGTACTTTCCTGGTACGACAATGAAGCCGGATACTCTAACAGGATGGTCGATCTTGCGGCTATGGTCGGCTCACAGCTTTGAGACCTTTGCTAAACGCTCCCTTTTGCCCAATTTCTGTGTTAGGCTCAAATTTTGGCACGCAGTGAAGCTTTAGCGCTATCCTCGAAATACTCAATGTATGCCTGTGGTTAAAATTTTCGCCTGCCTTGAACTTGAACAAAATTGAGCATTTTTCAAAGGTCTCAGCTTTAAAGGCGGAAAGGTGTTAGGATTCAAGTGAACCGAATTTGATCACCGATTACCTGATCACCTGTTTACTTAAGAATGAAGGAGCTTAATATATGGAAAATCGTAAACCTTTTATTGCCGGGAACTGGAAGATGTTTAAAACCAATTCAGAAGCTGTTGATACAGCCGACCGACTTGTAAAACTTGTAAAGCACGCAAATGATATGGACATTATGATTGCCCCTCCCTCTACAGCGCTTGTCTCTGTCAACGATATTATTAAGGGAAGTCCTGTTTCACTTGGTGCACAGAATCTTTTTTGGGAAGATGAGGGTGCCTATACCGGAGAAATCTCTTCTACAATGCTTATCTCTACCGGATGTAAATATGTTATTATCGGACACTCTGAAAGGCGGCAGTATTTTGGCGAGACTGATGAAACCGTTAATAAAAAAATCAAGGCTGCAATCAAAGGCAATTTGATACCTATTTTTTGCGTAGGAGAATCTGAAAAAGAACGGGAATCAGAAGCCACTTTTTCTGTTCTTGACAAACAGGTGAAAAGGGGGATAGAAGGTTTTTCCTCTGATGATTTGGAAACTTTGGTCATAGCTTATGAACCTGTTTGGGCAATTGGGACCGGCAAAACTGCAACCAGCAGTCAAGCTCAAGATGTTCATCGATTTTTACGTTCAACGATTGAGGAAATATTCGGAAATATTCTTGCGAAATCCATTAGGATATTATATGGGGGCAGTGTCAAATCAGGCAATATAAAAGAATTGATGGCAATGCCCGATATTGACGGAGTGCTTGTGGGAGGTGCAAGCTTAAACGCTGAAACATTCAGCAAAATAGTTCATTTTAAAGATTAAGGATTAGATTTTAACATGTCAATATTATTGATAATAATACATATTATAGTTTGTCTCGCTCTTATTATGATTGTGCTCCTGCAGACTGGAAAAGGGGCTGATATGGGTGCTGCTTTTGGAGGAGGTTCCAGCCAGACACTTTTTGGAAGCACAGGAGCGTCAACTTTCTTGAGCAAAGCAACAACAGTTGCAGCAATAGTGTTTATGTTGACGTCGCTTGTACTGGCTTATATGTCTAGCCACAGGACTGAAAGTTCTATTCTGATGAACTCAAATGCTCCGATAGAGCAGCAGGATACATCAGATAAAAATGCCGGTACCGGATCAGAATAAATCAGGTGATCGGTGACCGGTGATCAGTAATCGGTGATCGGTCACTGGACACCGGAATGCATGGCCCGCAACGCTTGCCATAACTTTTTAAAAAGCTACACTAATAATATGCCGAAGTGGTGGAATTTGGTAGACACGCTATCTTGAGGGGGTAGTGGGCTACGCCCGTGCCGGTTCAAGTCCGGCCTTCGGCACCATCAATGGAGACCTTTGCAAAACGCCCCCTTTTGCCCAATTTCTGTGTTAGGCTAAAATTTTGGCACGAAGTGAAGCTTTAGCGCTATCC
>CAZLRK010000104.1:0-12600 GCA_964561845.1 uncultured Desulfobacterales bacterium
TTCCAGCAGAGTTAGAGTTGGGAAACCAGGGTAGAACATAATCTCTCTATAATATTACATATTCTTCAATTAGGCAAAAGATTATAAAAATATAGCATAGCGTCCGAACGTGTCAGGATTCCGATGAGGTTCCCATTATCCACTACGGGGAGCCGACCGATATCATGTTTGACCATTAGGCGGACTGCCTGCGTCAGGCTTTTCCCGGGTGAAATCGTTGTTACATTTGTGTTCATAAATGCTTTAGCCGGCGCCTTTAGCTGGGATTCTTTTTTAATTTTTTTAAAATCTCTTCTTGAAATAATACCCACGATTTTTCCATTCTTTACGACCGGGACTCCTGTGCAGCCTTTTTTTCTTAACATTAAAGCAACCTCTTCCATGCTCGCGTCTGCAGGCACTGTAAAAACAGGAAAAGACATTAGATCACTAATCTGTACAGGTGTCCTTTGATTTCCTTCAATGAGCGCCCTAATCATATCCTCTGCTACATCAGGGTCAACAGACTTAAGTACAGCTGATCCGGCTGCCGGATGCCCTCCCCCACCCATGCTCCGCATGATCGCACCGATATCGAGGTTGCTTGCATTACTTCGACCGATGACCATGCACTTATTGCCTTTTTTATTGGTAAATATGCCAAAAGCGGCATCTACATTAAGAATATCTCTGTACATATGAACGACAACTGCAAGGCTATCGATATGACCTTTTATTTCCACTTTACTAAAACTGATATTGAATTTATTTATACTCTCTCTATTTGCAAATTGTAACATCTTAAACAAAATATTTTTCTGTTTTTTCCCATAGGCAGGACGTAAAAATGAGTTGATTATATTCAAATCCGCTTTATGCTCAAGCAAATACGCTGCAGCATAAGCATCTTCGGCTGTTGAAGAGGGAAAAGTAAGATTACCGGTGTCTTCATACAATCCCGCTAAAAAAAGCGTTGCTTGTATGGGTGATAATTTTTTCTTTTTGCGCTTCAGTTGTCGAATCATGAGGGTAACATTCGCTCCCATCGTTTCCTGGCATTTCCAGGTCGCTTTTATATCTCCACCACTTGAATGATGATCCCAAAGGATAATTTCTAAATTTTTCCTATTCTTCAGCTTTTCGATTTTACCTATCCGTCCCCATTTGTTTATATCCACAACAATCAAGCTCTCCACAGCATCAAGATTAATATCTTTATATGAGGATAAGTTAAAAAAATCCTTATGAATAGACAAAAAAGCCTTAACATTTGGATTTACATTCCCAGGTAGTACGGGAATTGCATCCGGATACAAAATTGTTCCGGCCATTATAGAGGCCAGGGCATCAAAATCCGTGTTCCTATGTGTTGTAACAATTTGCATACATTGCTCCTGAAATTTTTATAACGTTCAAAAATTGAGCGTCTCACCATCAAAAGGAATAAGTAACTGATGTGCTGAAATACCCTCCTTTTCAGCTAATGCCCGAAGGTCTGCACGTGAAACCGTTGCATGGTCAAGGGCCTCCATGTGGGTTGCAACAACAACCGCCTCTGGAGCAGCCCGACAAATAGCAACGGTTTGCTCAGCATCCATCAGGATCGGATCGCTGTCAGGAAATTTAGCTCCGCACGAGTGGGTAATAATGATATCCGGCCTACTGTCTATCACAACCTGTTTGACGGGGTCGCACCAGATGGTATCACCTGCCCAATAGACCGTGGGTTCATTGCTCGCTTTAAAAATAAATCCTGATACGTTTCCCATTCTGGTAGCCCAGACACCTGTGCCGTGTTGACCGGAAGTGCGAATAAAAGTTATTCCGTGCCAATTCATAGAGTCCTCAATAGACGTTACCGACTGAAATCCTTTTTGAACAAGTTTTTTTTCGTCACCGGGTTGACAGAATATTTGCATATCTCTTGGGAGCATATCCTGCGCCGCCTTGTCAAAATGATCTATATGTAAATGCGAGATAATGACCATATCAATGCCCGCTATAACTTCCTCCGGGGAACAGGGTAAGTCAGTAAGAGGATTAGGAGATTTGCCGACAAACGATTCAAAAGCATGTTTCGGCGATAAAACAGGATCTGTCACAAACACCTTTCCGTCATATGTAATTCGCATTGTTGCATTACGTATTTGTTGAATCTGCATGATTACTCCTTTCCTGTATTTCGTATTTCCTTAGGTCTTTAATAATTTCAGGGCTCCTGGCCCGGCGTAAATTTGAATGCAACATATTCTATTAAACACTGAATTATGAACTAAAATAAAAAATGAACATCCAACATCGAACATCCAACGTCCAACATCGAATGACTGTACACCTTCGGTGTTTCAATTTTATAATTTAATGGAGCGAAGCGGTATCCTTATTCGACGTTCGATGTTGAGCGTTCGATGTTCGATGTTCAACTGGGTTAAGGCTTTTTATGCTGGGGAATCCTTGCCAGGGTCTTGGCAAGCTTTATTTTCTCGGCCAGCTTTCCTTCCCGGAAAATCATAATCCTCTGTGCCTGTGGCGAACCTGCGCCGTGCATGGATTCCACCATGGCTGTACCCCCGGTCATAGCTTCGATTAGCCTGCCGATTTTAAAACGGTCTTCCACGGGAATACCGGCCACGCCTGAAAAATATTTTTTTACCAGATGTCCCACTTCTTCGCTTTTCAAATCATACTGACTGGGCAGGGTGGCTATAAAACCACCCGCAAGATCAAGGGCTATGCGAGACACTTCAAAATGAAAACGGGTCACATTATGTTTACAGACATTGGCCAGCATGGTGTCCACCATATAAGCCCCTGATTGAGTCGACCAGCCCTCGGCCGAACATGCGATAGAGGAGCTGTAAAGAGTTTCGGCCAGGTGAATCATCTCAGTTACTTTGTCTCGAACGTGGGATGCTTTGGCGGTGCCCTGAACCTGACAAAGATAACTTACCGCCCCAATGAGAACATCCATCAGACCTGTTTTGCACGCCCCATAGTTTGATCTATGGTAGGCTGCAAAGCGATAGACAATATCGCTTGTAAAGTCGATTTCTCCGTCCATAAATATCCTCTCCAAAGGAACAAAAACATCGTCAAACACAATAACAGCCTCACCGCCCACTGCGCCAAAGGAAGGATTACCCACATCCAGATCTTCACGATTATCACGTCTGGAGTCGTTGGCCTGTCTGCCGAATATCATGCTGATTCCTGGAGCATCAATCGGTAAGGCACAGATTACGGCGTAATCTCTGCTCGATTCGTCCATGGCCATGGTCGGCATAACCAGGATTTCATGTGAATTGACCGCCCCGGTCTGGTGGACTTTGGCCCCCCGGATGACTATGCCGTTTTTCCTACGTTCCACCACATGAACATACTGGTCCGGATCCGATTGCTCGGTGGGGCGCTTGGAACGATCCCCTTTAGGATCTGTCATTCCTCCCACCACCATCAAGTTTTCTTCCTGTATATAGAACAACCACTTTTTAAATCGCTCAAAATAATCAGTGCCGTATTTTTTATCAATTTCGTATGATACCGAATAGGTAGCGTTAATACCGTCACATCCTACACAGCGTTGAAAGCAAGTGCCTGTTTTTTGACCAAGAACTCGAAATAGTTTTATCTTTTTGATGAGATCATCAATACTCTGATGGACATGTGTGAATCTATTGATGGTGTGGCCCGTCAGATTGGATGTGGCGGTGGCCAGTCCCTTGTATTTGTCATCTGAAGCCAGGGCGTAAGTCATAGCTGCCGCACGTACATGTGGCGCGGTGGCCGGGTCCCGAGTCACATCCTTGATTCTCTCTCCTTTATAGTAAATAACAGGAGACAGGTTTCTTAAGCTCTCTTCGTACATGGCGCTCGTTTTAATTTTCATTGCTTTTCCTCCTCCGATTGCGCATTAATTCAGCTTTTTGGAAGCGTTATATTAATTTAGCCTTATGAAAATAATTAGAATTAGCAAACTTCAAAGGTTGTTTAATTTTAAATCGTGTAACTGTCTGAGCGTATTAGTGAGTGTTACACGGTTTAAAATTTAATTACCTTTGAAGTGGCTTTGTCTTTAAAAAGCTAAAATACGTTATATCGTCATTTAGAAACAGGCATTACCATTTCAGCCTTGAACGCTTCTGAAAATACAAATTTCTGCTTCACCCGGGTTAGGGCCTCAAATCGTCCACATATTTTTTTACCTCTGCGATTTGTCTGATTCTTTCCTCAGCCAGACGATCGGCAGCCAGATAGGTCGGTATCTTATCTCTGTCTGCGATCTCAAATACACGTTGCATATTTTCGTAAATCCGGGCAACCTTTGCCTTTCCCCGATCGTTGTTTACTCCGCCTGATCCCAATCTATCGGTGTCGTAGATAGTCCCCCCTGCGTTGTTGATGTAATCGGGAGCATACACCATTCCCTTTTTCTCCAACAGTTCGCCATGACGTTCTTCCTTGAGTTGGTTGTTGGCGCTTCCGCAGATAATTTTGCATTTCAAACGGTTGAGGGTGTCGTCATTGATGACGGCGCCTAAAGCGCAGGGGCAAAATATATCACAACCCACATCGTAAATTGCGTCTGTATCCACTTTTCCCACGCCATATTTTTCTACCATTGCTTCAACCTTTTCCGTATCGATATCGGTCACTACCATCTGTGCACCAAGCTCGTGAAGCTGGTCAACAATGTTGTGGCCGACCGCTCCAAGACCCTGAACCGTCACTATTTTGCCTTTTAGGCTATCGGAGCCATAAACAATACGGCAACAAGCTTGCATGGCACGTATTGTACCGAAAGCCGTCATTGGAGCAATATCTCCGGCACCTCCTAAATAGGTTGGCAGGGTAACCACATGTTCAGATTCTGCGCGAATATATTCCATGTCTTGCAAAGTGGTGCCTACATCCTCACCCGTAATGTATTTTCCTCCCAATCGGCTAATAAATTTTCCCAAAGCCCGGAAAACAGGTTCACGATCCCTGCGCCTGGGATCACCGATTATTACAGCCTTACCTCCCCCCAGATTAACACCGGCTGCAGCGTATTTGTAGGTCATTCCCCGGGCCAGCCGTAGAGCATCCTCAACGGCGTCCATTTCACTATCATACTGCCACATGCGGCATCCGCCGGTTGCCGGTCCGAGTGTGGTGTCGTGAATGGCGATAATGGCCTTGAAGTCAAGTGCTTTATCCTGACAGAAAAAAATATTTTCAAAGTCATATTTTTCCATGTAGCTGAAAATCGATTCCATTTCTATCCTCCTTAGGTGTTTTTTTCATCGTTAACGTTTTCTCCGTCTGACTTTTCTAATTTTTCATCAGCATACATTCGCTTAACTTCAGCTCGTTCGCCGATGATGGCTTTTACAATGAGCGCATTATTTGGGGGACAGCCTTTAACATTCCGTTCGGTCCGGTTTTCCTTCATACATAAGCCGATGGTTACGATATTCTCTTTTGAAACATTAGTCGGAAGGGAAGCACCGCCGGTGACTACGGTAATACCCGGAAGATAAATGAGTTGATCTGCATTACGCATATCAATAAGGGCGCTCATTACGGTGTTGCGACAGCCCGTACAAGTCGCCTCCCCGTGGATCAACTCAAAGCCTTCAACTTCCACCGGATCATCTTCAATGGAACGTAGAAAGCGCCTCTTGACATTGTCCAGATGTTCCCCCAGGATCTCGATTTGATCCGCCTCCATCACGCCAAGCCCTCTTTCCGCAGCATTAACTGTTAGCAAAATCTCATGAGGCTCATACCCGATTAGCCGAGCACAGACTGCATCTACGGCTACAAGATCTTTGCCTGCCAGGACAAGGTTCATCTCAACGGGTTTGCCGAAAACAGGCCCCACACCCTCCTGACAAATGATGGCATCCACTACCGCCAGGCTGGGTTTTACTGCGGACAAAAGATCGATTACACCGTCGAATAGGCCTTCCTGATGCATGGCCTTTTTATTTTTATCGGTTAAAAGTCCTTTCAACTTTTTTATGGAACATGTCATTTCCGTCTGGTCGTGGGTCTTCAGTTTGGGTACGCTGATAATAACATCAGCCTGTTGCACCAGTTCATAAGATTGCACGGTTTTAAATATTTTGCCGTTTTCAGTGGGAATATCCACATGCGGGGTATCCTTAAGATTGATCACCTCGTAGCCCATTTTACGAAGTTGCTCGTAATCCGAATCCTGGATGACCTTTTCGCAATCGACTCCCACGGCCGACGATTCCGCAATCACCGGTCGGGCGCCCAGATCCTTGACAATGTCGGCTATGGCGCGGGGAACCTCAGGAATGGTAATACAGCCGGACTCCCTATCCACCGGAGGAGCCACCCAACTCGGATTGATTAACACCAGCTGACCAGGCTTGATTATGCCCTCAATCCCCCCAATCAGATCCAGAGCCTTTTTAACAGCATCCAAGATCTCAGAATATTCAGGATTCGGCTTTGTTTTTATTATTGACACTTTATTTGCATCCATTACAAAATCTCCTTTTCTGAATCCAATTTATACCTGATATGATTTACCATTTGGTTAAAATATATGATGCTATGATGTTGTTTAAGCCCACTTCAAATAAGCATTATAAAGATTCTCATCAATTTTCATGCAAGATTCAGGTTATAATCGGACGTTGTAACCATCTCATTTGTATTCACAAATATAAGCCATGGGTTTTTCCACCCTGGCCTGGAAATTTGATGTTGCAGGGATAACCACTGTTTTCCCTGTATCAGCTTCTTTCCAATCTTCCTCGGAGAGACGAATCTTAAATTTCCCGGCGGTTACCGTTACATGCTCTTCACTTTCCGTATCAACGGAAAATTCTCCCGGCAAAAATACACCGGTTGTGTATTGAGTGCCATCCAGATCAAAGCCAAGGCTCTTGACCTTGCCTCCAAAGTATTCATTGTTCTTTATCATTTTATGTTCCTCCTAAAAGATTGGTATTGTTTAGCCCGTATTTTTCAATATTACTATCCGCCAGAGCTTGAATCTTTTTAATCTCTTCTTTACCTCGATGGTCAGAGAATAGATGTTGGAATCGTTTCTGTGTTTTTAGATACTCCTCTACCGGAATTTTTTTCTTGATTTTTCGGATCCTGGTGATCTTGCCATCCTCCATCTCGAAAAGCGGGACCAAACCACACTGAACGCCTAAACGCCCTATCTCCAGTGTACGATCCGAAGGAAAGCCCCATACGGACGGACATGTGCTATCAATCTGGATATAACGAGGTCCCTGATACTCCATCGCTCTTTTAACCTTTTTCCTTAAATCTTTAAGGTACGCGACTGATGCTGTGGCCACGTACGAGACCCCGTGCGCTGCCACAATCTTGGGAAGGTCTTTCTTTATTTCGGGTTTTCCCAAGGATACCCTTCCTGAAGGATGTGTGGTGGTGTATGAATACAGGGGAGTGGCTGCACTGCGTTGCCCTCCTGTGTTCATGTATGCGCCGTTATCTGTGCAAATGTAGAGTATGTCATCGCCTCGTTCCAGCATCCCCGACAAAGCACCAAACCCGATGTCAAAAGTTGATCCGTCTCCGCCAATGGCCACAACTCGGGTATCATTGCGTTTCTGGGCTTTCAGAGCCGCAGCCACACCGGTGGCAACAGATGGTCCATTTTCAAATAGATGGTGGATCCAGGGTACCCGCCACGGAGAATAACCATAAGGAGATGTGAACGTCTCCAGACAACCTGTCGGCGTTACGACGATAATGTTCTTGCCGGTTGCCTCCAAAATATGGCGAACCACCAACGCCATCCCGCAACCGTGACAGGCCCGGTGACCTGAAACAAATAGTGATTCCCGGTGCTTCACTTGTTTGACACTCACGTATCTCTCCCTTTTAGTTCCTTATGCCTTTAAAGAATATATGTTATACCCCAATTGAGGAAAAACCAATTGAGAGTTATTCGTTATTTGTTAGCCGACTTCGCCATAGTAGCCTCGGCTACGACGGCTGAATTGGTTAATCGTTTAAAAGGAATAAAATCCGTTTTTATATTTCATCAGTCATAGATTTATAAAATGAGACGATCATCAAATTCTAATAACGAATAACTATTAACAAGTAACGCCTAATTGAGCATTATTTTCGCTCGATTAGGATTATATAATATCTGGATTGAGATCTACCCAATCAGATTCCGTCAAAGGAATGCCGGAATTTAAAACATCCTCTGCCCTTCGGACGATTTTACTAATCGTTTTAATATTTATTTCTCGGCCGCCCAAGCCTGCGATGAAATCGATCACCGCCGGGGCATCCGGTCTTCCGCATAATTTTGCTTTCAGATCCATTCCCACAGCGCCCTCGCTTCCCATGGAAAAATTAGCATCCATTACCCCGACAACTTTGGCTCCCTTTATCGCTTGCCAGATATCTTCATGCGGAAAAGGACGGTAACATCGTATTTTTACCAGGCCCACTTTTTTCCCCGATTCACGCAGCCCATCCACCGCGTCTTTGATGGTTCCTACCACCGATCCCATTGCTACTAAAATGATGTCTGCATCTTCAGTTTTGTAGGCCTCAATCAATCCACCGTGTTCCCTGCCCGTTATGTCGGTCAATTCGTTAAAAATCTCTTTGATTCTATATTTCCCGTCCTGCATGGCTTTGTGAACCGCATATCTGAATTCCATTAGAACGTCCGCTTCAGCATATGAACCCCAACTTTTGGGCTCATTCACATTTAGAAAATTTGCAGGCCTGAATGGTGGCAAAAAAGTGTCAACAGCTTCTTGTTCGACAAAGCTGCTCCTTTCATAAGAATGTGTCAGAACCCAGCCGTCCATACAGACCATAACCGGCAAAAGAATATGAGGATCTTCCGCAATTTTAAAGGCTGCCAGGTGAACATCGTAAGCCTCTTGAACGCTTTCTACATAAAACTGAATAAGGCCTGAGTCACGTAAAGAGATGGTGTCTTGATGGTCGATCTGAATATTTATCGGCGCCGAAATGGATCTGTTTACCCCGGTAATCACAAATGGCAGCCTCATCCCGGCGCTCGCATACAATACTTCAGTCATAAGTAGCAGCCCCTGGGACGAAGAAGCCGTATAAGAACGGCTTCCGGCTGCTGAAGCCCCTGCGAGCACACTTGCTGCTGAAAACTCTGATTCAACCCGTACATATTCTGAATCCAATTCGTCGTTTGCCGCCATTTTTGCAAGCCCTTCGACAATATGAGTCTGCGGACTGATGGGATACGCGGAGATAACCTGAGGCCGGCAGGCCTTGACTGCCAGGGCAACGGCTTCGGAACCCTCAACGACTTGAATATTATTCATAGCTTATTTCTCCTCCGAAACCATTTCAATTGCTCCGGCCTTACATTCGTAAGCACAAAGGCCACAACCCTTGCAATAGTCATAGTCAATGAGGAAAACCTCGTTTTCCACTTTAACCGAATCGTCAGGGCAAACATCCTTACAGATATTGCACGCTTTACACATATCCTGATCAATCACCGGTCTTTGATCTCTCCAGCTTCCGGTTTTATAATCTAAAGAGGTCCCTCCCTTGACCACTGCGCCTGTTGTAATCTTCATGATATCTCCCTGATTATTTGGTCATAGCTTTCTTGAACCACCCGGGCGTTCTTTTCCCCTAACTCACCGGGAAATTTGCTCTTGACTGCTTTCAGTGTAGCCTCAAGACTAATTTCTTTTGTTAAACCTGCAAATGTGCCAAGAAGAGCGGTATTGATAATCGGTCGACCTAAAATTTTTCTGGCCAGATCTTCTGCAGAAGTCGTGTAGATTTTATTCGGGCTACTATTCAGACCAAGTTCTTTGATATCCTTGTTTGTATTCACCAAAATCATACCATCTTCTTTTAGTCCTTCGAGAACATCCACCTCTTTAAAAATTGTAGGATCCTGGACAATAACATAATCCGGTTCTGCCACCTTGCATCGGATTCGGATGGGCCTGTCACTGAGCCGACAAAATGCCATAATCGGTTTGCCTCGTCTCTCTCCACCTCCGCCAAGAAAAGGGAACGCCTGGCCATATTTTCCGTCTTCCAGGGCGGCAATAGCCATGAATTGAGCAAGAACAAGAGATCCTTGACCGCCTCTGCCGTGAATGGATATCTCTTTCATAATTTTTCCTGAATACCTGTTTATCTCGCTATAACCATGCCTCAATATTTACCAAAACCAAAACACCATACCATATCACGCAAAATTTCATCAAGAAAATAAAGTATTTTAAAAAATTCTCTGAATTAAAATTATACGAATAGGTTCAAATTCGGCTTGACACTATATGTTTCTTTCTCTACTATGCCTTTCTCATTTTTTACCCCGCCCAGGGGATATGGTTTTTCAGGACTTAACAAAATGGCTGAACAGATAAAACCTGCAAATATTAAAACAATTTTCATTCTTACACTGGTTCATTTTATTGGCGATTTCTACAGTTCCTTTTCAACACCATTGATTCCTGTCTTTGTTGAAAAGTTTTCTCTCACAATGGCTCAGGTTGGGTTAATAACAGGGATTATCCGTTTTCTTGCATTCATAGTGCAACCTTCCGTCGGATATTTTGCTGATCGCTATCAGACAAGGTCTTTTGCCCTGGGAGGGCTTCTCCTTACTATTTTGTTTATCCCCCTGTCAGGAATTGCCCCAACGTATTTTTTATTAACACTGTTTCTTGCTGTTGGGGCTACCGGTTCATCCATGTTGCACCCCTCTGTCACGGGAATGATCCCTGTTTACGGTGGAAAGAATACTGGATTTTCTATGTCTGTATTTAACACGGGAGGCACATTGGCATTTGGAGTGGGTCCCATTTTTATTGCCTGGTTTGTTCATAAATACGGGCTTTCTGCGATGCCGACAACCATGATTTTTGGGATAGTGGCAATAATTTTCCTTTACCGTGTGGTCCCCGTACCTATAAGTGAGGGATTGAGGTATTCCGGTTTTATCGGCTCCATGAAAGAAACTTTGGGTAAAGTGTGGAAGCCGATTTTTCTGATTTGGGTTGTAATGGTGCTAAGAGCGGTAATCGGCCAAACTTTTTTGACTTTTATGCCGGTTATGCTCTCAACAAAAGGCGTTTCCCTGGTATCCATTGGTTCTATGATATCGATTTTTATTGTTGCAGGAACCGTAAGCGGCCTTGTTGCCGGTTTTCTTTCGGACAAAATTGACTTTAAAAGGATTTACTTGGTTACGCACACGCTTATGACTCCTACTCTTTTATTGTTTCTTTATGCAAAGGGAAACTGGATATATTCCGGGGCATTTTTAGCAGGTTTATTTGTATTTGCGACCTTGCCGCTTGGCGTCGTAATGGCTCAGGAATTGGCCCCAAAGGGCAGATCTATGGTGGCGAGCCTTATGATGGGACTTGCTTACGGACTGGGTGGCACCATTTCTCCGCTTACAGGAAAGCTTGCGGACATTTTTTCCATACAAACAATGCTGTTTAGTATAGCTTTTCTGCCACTTCTAACTCTCGGTTTGATTTTCTTTTTCCCAGTTATCAGGAAAAAAAGAAATGAAATTAGCCCTAATGAAAGATCCTGACAAATCTATAAATAAAATTATACGGCTATTTCGAAAATCTACAAAATTCTTATACCTCAGATACACATTATCGTGACAGTTAATGTGTCATAAAAACTTGACTCGCGACAAATAAAAGGTTATTTTGTCACAAAAACTTATTTCACGACAAAAAAATGCCAAAATACATCTCAGATAAAGATCTATACCCCATTGAAACCCTGCTTGCCAACCTACCTGACGGATGGCGAATTGGGGAAATCGAGAATGCCCTTGAGGGTCAGGGCTTATACTTCAATCGCCGTACGTTGCAGCGACGGTTGGCCCGGCTTGAAAAAGCAGGAAGGATCCAAATTGCCGGTGTGGGACGGGCCACGCGTTATCTACCCATTGTCTCCGCTCAAAAATCGATTAAAGCCAATGATGGTATCTTTCTTTCCATTGATGCGCAAGAAGTACAAAACCGGATTTCCCGGCCTTTATCTGCCCGCCAGCCAGTCAGTTATCAAAGAAAATTCATCGATAGTTATCAGCCAAATGTAACCTGGTACCTGCCGGCGGCAATACGTAATCACTTAATGAATATTGGCCGGCGCATCGGCATCGACTATGCTGCTGGGACTTACATTCGGCAAATTCTTGACAGGCTTTTGATCGATCTTTCCTGGGCGTCAAGCCGTTTGGAAGGAAATACTTACTCGCTCCTTGAAACCGAAAGGCTCATCGCGTTCGGGGAATCTGCGCCCGAGAAAACACCCTTTGAGACCCAAATGGTGCTCAATCACAAAGCAGCTATCGAGTTTCTCGTAGATGCTGTAGATGAAATCGGATTTAATCACCGAACCCTTCTCAATCTTCATGCCCTGCTCTCGGATAACCTGTTGGGTAATCCGTCAGCATCGGGACGACTGCGTGTTATCCCTGTTGGTATCGGAAAGTCTGTCTACGAACCGCTGGCAGTGCCGCAACTAATAGATGAAATCTTCGGTCAAGTCCTGAGTACCGCCGCTGCCATATCCGATCCATTCGAACAGGCATTTTTTGTCACAGTACATCTACCATAC
>CAZLRK010000105.1:0-12566 GCA_964561845.1 uncultured Desulfobacterales bacterium
TGCTGCTACACAGCCATCCTCCCAGTAGTGAACATCAAAAGCCGCTATCATCATTAACAGTCTCTCCTTGCCAAACGCCGAAGATCACCTGGAAAAAATGGCGCAGCTATTTTTTGTAAGGTGTATTTTTTTGTTCTGTATTCTCTTTGTCTGGGCTGTTTTCAAGATGCTGTGCCAGGTAAACGCGAAGCGGGCACACACAATAGTAATCTTTATCTACGCTCAAGGCGAAACTGCACTCGAAAGGGGCTTTCTCAATACACAATAGGTGTGACTTCAAACCGACATCCTTGGCCATGCACAAATACTTAAAGCCTGATTTCGCACACTTGAAATCCTTGGGGCAGCTCATTTGACCAATAATCTCTTCGATTTTCTTCTTGGTTTTTTCTTTCATGATATTCCTTTGCGCATACAGAACGCCACTATCACAGGTGAAAAAAAGTGGAGTGAGCGAAGCGAACGCAGTTTTTTACATCCTGTGCATGGCTTTGTTAGCCACTAATTATTCTTGCCAATCTTCAATTACTTCTTTTGCGACCCTAAATGCTTCTATGCCAGCAGGAACGCCACAATATACCGCAGACTGTAAAAGCACTTCTTGAATTTCCTCTACTGTACATCCATTTCGCAATGCACCACGTACATGTACTTTTAATTCTGCCGGAGCTTTAAGCGCTGCTAATGTAGCGATGGTAATTAGACTGCGTGTTTTTTTTGGAATAGCGTCAAGAGTCCATATTTCACCCCAACAGTTTTCGGTAACTAAATCCTGTAATGGCTTAGTGAAAGCAGTAGCACCATTAAGTGTTTTGTCTACGAACGCATCTCCTAGCACCTCTCTTCTTATAGACATACCCTTGTCATATTTTTCACTGTTCATGTAATTATACCTCCTTTGTTTTAGCACGCTAACGCAAAACTGACTGACGAGTGCCTGTACAATGTCAGCTTGCAAAAAAACAGTTTATATACTGGAAATAATCAAAATCAAAAAAGGCGCCTGTGGCACTCGTTCAAGTCCAGTGTCTTGTTGTGCCATCTACCAATACATTTATAATATTATGAACCTTGAGAATGACTTTCTCTTTTTGTGTGTCCCAAAACCGACATTACTGTAGCAACCATTGAAGAGATATCGCCCATATTCGCTGGGATTATCATAGTATTATTCTCTTTGGCCAGCTTTCCAAACTCTGCTATATATTTTTCAGCTACTCTTAAGTTTGCGGCTGTTTCTCCTCCGGTCAGGCTTAAAGATTCAGCAACTTTCTTGATACCTTCGGCTGTAGCCAGTGCAACCAGTTCAATTTCTTTTGCCTGTCCTTCAGCTTCATTGATGCGCTTCTGTTTCTCACCTTCAGATACCTGAATAGCTTCCTTCTTTAAACCTTCTGCTCGGTTTATACGGGATTGCCTATCACCCTCAGATGTAGCAATTGCAGCACGCTTTTCCCTCTCTGCTTTCATTTGCTTTTCCATAGCTTCCATTACGGTTTTCGGTGGAGATATATCCTTAATCTCATAACGCAAGACCTTGATTCCCCAATTTTGGGCAGCTTCATCTATCGCTGCCACCACCTGTTGGTTCAAGCTCTCACGTTCTTCAAAAGTTCTATCAAGTTCTATTTTACCTATCACAGACCGGAGGGAAGTTTGGGCAAGCTGGCTTGCTGCAACTCTATAGTCGTCAATGCCATAAGCAGATAGCTTACTGTCGATCACCTGTATGTACAGAATACCATCGAGTGAAACGGATACATTGTCAGAGGTAATACAATCCAGTGAAGGGATCTCCATAACCTCTTCCTTAAGGATACGTTTGTAGGCAACCTTATCAAAGAACGGAATTAGGATATGAAATCCTGCGCCAATAGACTTGCTATACTTGCCAAGTCGTTCTATAACGTATTCAGACCTTTGTGGCACTACAATGGCCGTCTTTATTAATAAGACAATTACAATTACAGTAATAACGCCGACAACAATCAATGATTCGTTCATTTTCCCCTCCTTATACAGGTTTAACTTTAAAAGTAAGTCCATCCTCGGATTCTTTCTTCTCTATTAAAACCGATATCCCTTCTTCAATCGCTTCATTCGCAGTAGCCCTCCAAAAACTCCCCATGACTTTAATTTCACCAGGCATATTAGGTATTATTTTTTTTGTCACAATAGCTGTCTTACCAATCTTCGAATCTGTGTAGTGATCATCAATATCATCGTGAGTCTTCCCCCTGAATATCTTCAAACTATATTTTCGTAGTGTAAAAAGTAGAATTAAAGATGCTACTAAAAAGATTAATATTTGGTTTGTTAATTCAATATCAAATAACCAGACAACTACTGCTGCAATCCAACATCCAGCTGTAAAGAAAATTAATATAAACGCTGGCATTATTGCCTCGGCAATTAAAAAAGCAACACCAACAAGAAACCATATTAGTGACGGTGAAAGAATCATTTTACACTCCTATAATTTATTTTCTCATTTTATTTTTAGGCACAACGCAGAATTCACTTGTCGCCAACATTTACTTTGATAACATTTGATTTATAAAAAATTTTGTTAGAACCACGTACTTCAAAAAATGGCAGCGCGTTGGCTGTCAAGAGGAATGATTTGTTCGCCTCTGGTGATTATAGCTATAAATTGAGTCCAAAAACAATTTTTAAAGCTTGATTTATTGCCTGTATCTTAGGAAGCGACAATTTTCCACGAATTTTTACCATCCTATGACGATGATCAATAGGACGTGTTTGCAAACAATCTGCTACGGATTTTTTTGATAGGCCATTATCTTGTGAAGGATAGATTTCAACATTAGTTGTTATTCGAACTTTTTTTGCACTCCATTCAGTAATTGGAACAACTTGAATAATAGGAACCCTTTCATTATAAACATCATTGGTTACAATTATGCACGGTCTGACTTTCCCTGTTTCTGAACCCTGCGTTGGATCAAGATTTACATCAATAATCATACCCCTTTTCAATATTGTCATTCTGGCCATCCAGTTATAGCTGTTTCAGTCAATTCTTTTAGATTATCATTTTCTGAATAAATTTCAGAATATAATTCAGCGGATTTTTTTAGGTTTTCAAGTTCCAATTTATTTTTAAAATGGTCAATAGCCGTTCGGAGCATAGAACTTTTATCCTTAAACCCATAAGCTTTAAAATTATTTAAAAAATGTGCTTGTGCCTCTTTAACGCTAAATTTTGCCTGTCGCATACAGCCTCCTTTCTGATACCAAATATTGAACCCTATATTACAGGCCTATTATAGGTACTAAAAAAATAAAAGTCAATGCAAAATTTTTTAGTTGAGAGGGAGGCGAACGAAAAGCTAACCGGTGGCGGGTTTAGGAGCAATAGCCTTCCGGAAAGCTCAAAATGATATTAACAGCACAACCTGGAAAAGTCGCCCGGTAATTAGCTATCCGAGTTCAGCGGCTTGTTATAAGGCAATTGCTTTATGTGAAATAAAATTCATTGACAATCAGAATTCATTAAAATACAATATGTACAAAAGGTACTATATGTCAACAATAAGCCGTAAGGATGATTATCATGCTTAATAAAATAACGACTGCTGATGCAAGGAAAAAATTTTCAAATATTATTAACCGCGTAGCGTTTGGAGACGAATCGTTCGTTCTGACCCGACGAGGCGAACCTATTGCTGCCCTCGTATCGATGAAAGAACTTAAAATGTTACAGGAAATCGAGGACCAAATTGATGTTGAAGATGCGTGGAAAGCTAAAAATGAACCTGGTGAGCCCATACCCTGGGAAGATCTGAAAAAGGAACTTAAACTTTGAAATATAGGATAAAGGTCCAGCGATCTGCAGCAAAAGCGCTTAAAAAGATACCTAAACTTGACCGCAAGCGCATAGGTAAAAAAATTGATAACCTTGCTGAAAAGCTTCCAAGCCCGGATACAACCAAGATGAAAGGAAATAACCCCTTTCATAAAGTTCGTGTTGGAGATTATCGGATAGTATATGAGATTCAAGATGATGTCCTGTTAATCCTGATCGTCAAAGTTGGTCATCGCAAAGATATCTACCGAAACCTATCCTGAAATTCTGTTTTTAATTCTCCTATCTTATAACTAGTGAGTGAGCGGAATTATTTCCTGTCGAATAGGAAAATACGGAATTATTTCGGGGCGAACGGGAAAATACGGAAAAAATTCTGCCCGAATGGAAAAATACGGAATTTTCATTTCAGTTTTTGAAAATAGAATACGGCATCAAGAATGTTTTTACCTGAATGAATATCCCAATCCTTCCTATGTTTATAAAATCCAGTCATATTCACTACTGGAATAGGTCAGAGTGTGTTCCTGTACGTTCGAATATAAGATGGCCATCCTCTTCCTTGTAAATCAGGAGCCAATCGGATTCAATGTGGCACTCCCTGCGGCCCTGCCATTTGCCAATTAGCTTACGGTCTCGATGAATGGGATCAAGACTTTCTTCTGCGATCAGAGAGCGGACGATTATCTTAATTTTTTCAGGGTTTTTCCCGCGTTTCTGCATCCGCTTTATGTCTTTATTGAACTGGCGAGTAAATATCGGAGTGAGCATCAAATACCAAGCTTTCTAAACATGTCATCGGCGTCTTCGCAAATAATAAGATCACGCTTAGCATCGGTGTTTGCGAACGTCCGTCGCGTAGTCTCATTAGGAATAGAGATTTCAAAGGGCAATCCCTCTCGCAACTCGACCTGCTTATAAAACAGTGTGATTGCTTGGGTTGTAGTCAATCCAAGCTTATGGAATACATGCTCTACCTTGTCTTTGAGCTCAGGTTGTATACGAGCTCTTATTGTTGCTGTTTTGCGCATAATTCATCTCCATTTGCTCCTAATAGAGACCATTGCAAAACGCCCCCTTTTGTCCAATTTCTGTGTTAGGCTCAAATTTTGGCACGAAGTGAAGCTTTAGCGCTATCCTCGAAATACTCAATGTATGCCTGCCTGCCCCGTAGGTCCGGCAGATCGTACTGGGGTGGTTAAAATTTTCGCCTGCCTTGAACTTGAACAAAACTGAGCATTTTCCAAAGGTCTCTAATAATGTAGCTCAAATGGGGAACATTGTCAATGTCAATGTTCCCCATTTGAGCTACATTATTATAAAATAAGCATTAATAGCCATAAAATCATAATGATGTTTATAAATATTGTTACAATATCTAAATAATAGTTACAAAAGTTAGAATTAGGTGGTATAAAATGATTGTCTTTAATAATACGAATTAAGTTTGATGATCTTGTAAAAAGTCAAAATTGGGATGGCAAAGTAAAAAGCTCCAGTTTCAAGGAACGCAAATTTCGTGTCATAAGGCGTACTTATAGTACGTTGCAATGACAACGAAATGAAGCGGAACACAGAAAATGGACTTTTTACGAAGCCATCAAGTTTGTTTTGTAAATTGGAGAACAAATATGGATTATATTGAATGGTTAAATAAATATTACTCTGAAAAGATTGTGAGTGCGGAGGAAGCTGTAGCAAATATAAAGAGCGGCAGCCGTGTTTTTATTGGCACGGGTTGTGGAGAACCCCAGCAACTTATAAAAGCCATGGTAAAAGATATGGGCATGCAGGATATCATGATCTATCAAATGCTTTCTTTTACCTTATCCGAATTTATCAATGATGAATCGTTTTTTAAACGTTTTTCATTAAAACTTTTTTTTATTAGCAGTATCATGCGTAAAGCAGCCTTTGAAGGCAAGATAGATTATATACCGGCCTACCTTTCAGAAATACCAAAGCTTTTTTTAAATCAACGTATCGGCCTCGATATTGCACTGGTACAGGTAAGCCCTCCTGATAAATTTGGATGCTGCAGCCTGGGTGTATCCGTTGATCTTGCAAAGGCGGGTGTGCAAAGTGCCGATTTAACAATTGCGCAGGTAAATCCAAAGATGCCCAGAACATTTGGAGACAGCTTTGTTCACGTTGATGATATCGATTATTTGGTATTACATGAAGAACCTCTTGTTGAAGCTCTTCCGCGGATAAAGGATAATGAAATCTCGCGAAGAATCGGACACTATGTTTCCCAGCTTGTGGATGACGGCGCTACACTTCAAATAGGATTCGGTCATCTGCCCTTTGCCGTTTTGAAATATCTTGATAAGAAAAATGATCTGGGGATACATACCCAATTGATAACAGATGGATTTCTTCCGTTATTTGAAAAAAAAGTCATTACAAATAAAAGAAAGACGCTTCTTCCCGGAAGAGTAGTTGCTTCCCTGTGTATGGGTTCCGAAAAGATTTATGACTATGTTGATAATAATCCTATGTTTTATTTCCGATCTTCCGAATTTGTCAATGACCCTACTATAATCGCACGTAATGACAACCTGGTCTCCATAAGCTCGGCCCTTGAAGTTGATTTGACAGGCCAGGTATGTTCGGATTCCATGGGATATTTATTTTATAGCGGAATCGGTGATCAGGTCGACTTTCTCCGAGGAAGCGCCATGTCAAACGGAGGTTTTTCCATTATTGCACTCCCGTCTACAGCTCAAAACGGCACGGTATCCAGAATAGTATCTCATCTCAGCGAGGGTGCCGGCGTGGCCACCACCAGAGGGGATGTGAATTTTGTTATAACGGAATTCGGAATAGCGGAACTAAAGGGGAAAGGAATATACCAGCGGGTTATGGAATTGGCGCAGATTGCTCATCCAAAATTTCGTGAGGAACTTATAGAGGCTGCTAAAAAGCATCGTTATATATTTGCAGATCAACTTCCTCCTTCAAGGGAAGACCTACTTTTTCTGGAAGGTTATAAAACTACCTTATTACTTAAAAATGGTAAAACTATTGAATTTAGACCGCTTTTACCATCGGACGAGTTTGAATACAGAAACTTTTTTTACTCACTTAAGGAAGAAACAATATATTTAAGATTTTTTTATAAAATGAAATTATTCTCACATGAAGTTGTACAAGAGCAGTGGGCAAGTGTTGATTACAGAAACAATATATCTATCATCGGTCTTGTGCAAATGGGTGGACATAAAGAAATAATGGCAATCGGTTCCTATGCAATGGAAGATAAAAACAGGGCAGAAGTTGCATTTGTTGTTCGTGAAGATTTTCATAATATGGGAATTGCTTCATATCTTCTTGATATTCTGGAAAGGATTGCAAAAGAAAACAGATTTAAAGGCTTTAGTGCAACGGTTTTAAAAGAAAATGCTTCGATGACTCATGTATTCAAGAAAAGATATACAAACACTGTAATAACAACAGACACCGGAGGTAGTGTTACAATGCATATGGACTTTGATGAAGATGATAAGTCATGAAAGTAGGCTCACAAAAATGGAAGGATCTGATAATAAACGGCGCCAGGATCATGGAGATTGATATCAGCAGGGAAAAAACAGATCAATTTGCCATCCATGCCGGGGAACTAATAAAATGGAATAAAAAAGTAAACCTCACCGCCATTACAGAGCCTTTTGAGGTTGCGGTAAAGCATTACATTGATTCAATAGCACCGACGCATCTGATACCTCAAAACGCTTCAATGCTTGATATGGGCTCAGGTGGAGGATTTCCCGGAATTCCCCTTAAGATATTGATGCCGTCCTTATCTGTTACTTTAATAGATGCTACACGTAAAAAAGTCACTTTTTTAAAACATGTTATCAGAACACTTAATCTTCAAAATATAAATGTACGGCATATAAGAGGAGAAGAACTTGCAGGGGAGAGCAATATCGGGGAAACTTTTAATGTTATTATAAGCCGCGCTTTTGGAAAATTAAATGATTTTATCCTCAAGTCACAACCTTTACTGTCAAGGAATGGGATTCTATTGGCCATGAAAGGTAAAGAAATTGATGAGGAGATTGAAACTATAAAACCAAAAATCGGTCAATATGGTTTATCTTTAAATATTGAGAAATATACTCTTCCTTATCTTGGGCTGGAAAGATCAATTGTCGTCTTAAGTAACTAATTCGATGTATTTAAGTGATATTTTTACCACGGAGCACACGGAGAACACAGAGATAAATAAATAATAATCACGAAAACACGAAAGATTGGAAGCACGAAATAAAATTATTTTTCATTTTCACCGCAAAGTCGCAGAGAGCGCAAAGAAAAGATACTTTTCTTTTGCCGTTGAGAGGACGGCAAAAGAAAAAAATCAATCGCTACGCGATATTTTTAGACCCTAAATGCCCGCAGGGCATGTTTCTTATTGTTTTCCGTCCCTCTCAACGGAAAACAATAAAACAAATGACCTCTGTGCTCTCCGTGTGCTCCGTGGTAAAAAAAATAAAATAGGGAGAAATAAAATGGATTATCCAAAAATGATTCGTGTCAGGCAAGCATTTGAAAAAACGACACTTGAAAATATCCCGCAGGAAATCTTAACTCATCTGGCAAAGCTGGAACTGGAAAAGATAGTAAAAAAGGGAGATACTGTTGCGGTGGCCTGCAGCAGCCGAGGGATTGCGAATTATGGTATCATTATAAAAACAGTTGTATTATTCCTAAAACAGCTTGGCCTTGCCCCCTTTATTATTCCGGCAATGGGAAGTCACGGGGCAGCGACATCCGAGGGTCAGAAAAGAGTTTTGGAGCACTTAGGAATTACTGAAAACGAAATGGGTGTTCCCATACGATCTTCTCTAGATGTGATTCAACTGGGAGAAACAGAAGAACATATCCCTGTATATCTTGATAAAGAAGCTTCAAGAGCGGATCATATAGTACTTATAAATCGAATAAAAAAGCATACCGAATTCGAGCACGAATTTGAAAGCGGTTTGTTGAAAATGATGGCCATTGGTCTGGGAAAACAGGCAGGGGCCTCAACATATCATGAGGCTATGCTTACTTATGGATATCCAGGGGTTATCCTTTCTATTGCCAAAAAGGTTTTACAAGGCTCAAATATTTTATTTGGTCTCGGTGTAGTTGAAAACGGCTATTGCCAGACATATAAAATCGATGTGTCAGGTCCGGACAAAATTGAAGAAATGGAAAAAGAATTATTTAAGGAATCAAAAAAAATGAGTCCAAGCCTCCCATTTGATGAAGCAGATATCCTTATCATCGATGAAATGGGAAAGGATATCTCAGGAACGGGATTCGACACCAAAGTTGTCGGGAGAATCGGATTGCCGCTTGTGGCAGACGAACCCCAAAGCCCGAGGATTAAAAGGATACTTGTTTGTAATCTAACAGATGGATCAGAGGGTAACGCAGTCGGAGTCGGCATAGCGGATTTTATTACTCAGCGCCTGCTGGACAATATTGACATGGATGCCTTGAATATCAATACCATTACAGGTGTTTGCCCGGAAATGGGTAAAATTCCCCTTACATTAAAAAACGACCGGGAAGCCATAGAGATTGCGATCAAATGCATTGGGTTGATTCCCCTGGAAAAGATAAAAATCATGCGGATAAAAAATACGTCTCTATTAAGTGAAGTCGAGGTTTCGGAAGGATATGAAGAAGAGCTTTCAAAGAGAAATGATCTTGAGGTTATAATAGAAAAAAGGACCATGGGGTTTGAAGGGGACGGTAATCTTAAGCCATTTTAGTACCTATCTATCAAAATCGCATCATATTTAAGAAGGATTTATTTATTAAAATATTTTCGCCACTAAGACACCAAGACACGAAGTTAAATTAGAATAAACAGTTATTCTTTGTGTCTTGGTGCCTTTGTGGCTATTCTTTCCGGTTTATCCGGGTTAGGTATGTAAAAAATGACTATTAAAGCAAAATATGTTCATACAAATATTGTCGCCCAAGACTGGAGAAGGCTTGCCCATTTTTACGAAGATGTTTTTGGATGCACACCGGTTCCTCCTGAAAGAAATCTCTCAGGTCGTTGGCTTGAAGAGGGGACCGGGATTCCCGATGCTCAGATACGAGGGATACATCTGCGCCTTCCCGGCTTCGACCATGAGGGTCCAACACTTGAAATTTTCCAGTACAACCTTCAAGAGGATCGGCAGGATACCGCAATCAATCGCCCTGGTTTTGCACATATCGCCTTTGCAGTGGATGATATAGAAACCGCTCGTGACAGTGTAATAGAAGCAGGGGGTAAGATTATCGGCGAGACAGTATCTCTTAAAGTCCCTGGTGCGGGGAAGGTTACATTTGTTTACCTTACAGACCCCGAGGGAAATATAATAGAATTACAGCGTTGGTCGTAATACAGATATCGTCATGATTACTACCGAAGAAGAAGAGTATATATTAACCCATGCGTATATACCGGAGCACCTGGTGGGACTGATGACGCGTGTATCCGGCGGGGAGCCGTTTCTTATTGATGACTATTTTTGTTGTCGCAAGGGTGATTGGATAATTATTGTAGGATATCCTTTGCAGCATGATTTTCTTGTAAATGAATTTGAAACCTTATTTAATAAAATAAAAAAGGAATACCGTCCTAAATACATATCTATTATTGCTCCCCTGTTGCCGATATCACTTTCTGACTCTTGCCAGGAAAGAGAAGATGACCATTATTATACTCTGGATATTCAAAACGTGACAACAAGCAGCCGTTTAAAGCGCGTAGTAAATAAGGCTTTGGAAAGTTTAAAGATCGAGCATTCAAACCATTTTCGTGAAGATCATAACGAACTTTCTTTAGAATTCATCGAAAGAGTTGATCCTCCTCCCCGTGTTAAAGAACTTTTATTAAAAATGCCTGAATATGTCGGCCTATCAAACAATTCCATGGTTTTAAATGCATATGACCATAAAGATAATTTGACCGCCTTTTACGTAGTAGATCTATCGGCGAAAAATTTTTCCACATACGTGATAGGATGCCATTCAAAAAAAAATTATGTTCCAGGGGCATCAGATCTTTTATTTTTTGAAATGATTAAAAAAAGTAGGGAAAGTGCAAAAAAATATATTCATCTTGGTCTTGGGGTAAATAAAGGGATACGGCAATTCAAGAAAAAATGGGGAGGGGTTCCCACACGCAAATATGAAATGTGTGAACTTGTCATGAGAAAGCCTTCGATATTTGATGCCTTTATTTCAATGAAACAAATATTTTTTATGTGGTGAACTGTTAGTATGTTTTTTTTAAAATCAAAGAAAAAAGATTTAAAAATGGTATGGGAAGTTAAGAAAAATGACAAAAAATCATATCTTATAGGTACCGCTCATTTCTTTCCCCATAGCTTCCATAATTCAATTTCCCGATATATAAAGAACGCCGATCCCGTATTGTTTGAGGGTCCCTTAGATAAAGACAACTTGGCTAAAGTAGTTAAAGCAGGTTATGAAACAGAAAATGCCGGTCACCTTTTTGACAAACTTGACAGGAAAACTATTTCTAAAATAACCGAAGCTTTAGCTCCTTCCTGCCGGGGCAGGGATTCACTTTTTATTTTTAATGTCGGTATATTAAGCAAGGACAATCCTGTATATGCAATGGTAGAGGGAATGAAGCCGTGGCTGGCATTTTTCACCATCTGGTCAAACTTCCTGCAGAAAAGCGGGTGGAAATATTCAATAGATCTTGAAGCTTACAATATTGCCGTAGAAATGGACAAGAATATCATTCCTCTTGAAACTATAGAGGAGCAAATAGAAGTCCTGGAAAACCTCTCACACGAGAGGATACTCGATTTTTTAAAGAGAATTGAAAGCTGGGATGCTTATGCAAAAGAGTATGTAAAATGTTATCTGGCAGGGGATTTGCTAAATCTTAAATCTATTGCCATAGGTTTTCCCAGCCGCCATTCTTCAGTTATAGACCGACGTGACAAAATATTATATGAGAGAATGTTGGCTCATTTAGAAAAGGGGGATACAGTGGCCTTTGTCGGAGCACCTCATATTCGGGGAATAAGCGAAATGCTTCGTTCTAATGGGTATCAAACCAGGGCCGTACATTTTTAATTTTTCTTGCCATGCATTATTTTATTGGATAATAGGATAAGGTCTATGATGGATATTTATCAGTTTTTTGCTGAACATGATATTGAATACGAACGTCATGATCACCCGCCGGTCTTTACATGCGAGGAGGCGGACCGTCTTGTTCCGGATTCGCCTGGCGCAAAGACAAAAAACCTCTTTCTTCGCGACAAGAAGGGCCGGCGACATTTGCTTGTTGTTGTCGGATATGAGAAAACAGTAGATTTGAAAGCACTCTCATCTCTTGTTTGTATTAACAATTTGAGTTTTGCTTCCCCTAAGCGTTTGAAGAAATATCTATGCGTGGAACCCGGGGCGGTAACTGTTTTGGGTGTTATAAACGACCTGAATAAAGAGGTGGAGGTTATTATAGACAAAGACTTGTGGAATTCCAATGCTTTTAGATGTCATCCGCTTGTAAATACGAGTACATTAGCAATTTCAAAAGAAAATTTAAAACGTATTTTTGATATAACAGAACATGAGATTCGAATAGTCGATGTTCCAAGCAAACTAGTATCCACCCAGAAATAGCGATACCTTTGCAAAATGCCCAATTTCAGAACTCCTGACCTGTATACGTAATTTCAACGTGATATGAAGGTTTAGT
>CAZLRK010000106.1:0-12566 GCA_964561845.1 uncultured Desulfobacterales bacterium
TCTGCTTCGATTTCTTCGAAGATTTCAATGGCCTTCTGGAAGCAATCCTTGGCCATATCGTTTCTTTTTTTGGACCTGTACAGCCATCCCAGACTGAGATAGGATTGGCCTACAAAGCTATCGACCCCGATCTCTTTGCCCGCATCAATCGCCTTTTTGAAGTGAAATTCCGCCTTTTTTGCCATTAAGGGAACGTTCCTGATGATGAACCCGATGTTTTTGATAATGGTTTGAAAACTTATCGGCTCTTCACCCGCTATGATCTGGAGATAAATCGTGCCCGCAAGAAAATCGAAAAGGTAAATAGCTGCCCCGCGTTCCTTCTCGACCCAACGTTTCCCTATAGCCTCCATCTTTTTAAAACCATTTGACATATCCCCATTGGCAACTTGAACAGCTCCCAAAAACATAGCAGCAGGTGATCCCATACCCTCGAATCCGACATCACTGCAATACGACACGACCTCTTCAAGAACCGGTTGTGCCTTATTAAACTGACCACTCTGGGCATACGCCAGGCCAAGAAACTCTTTTGCATAATGAGAATACATGGGATCCACCGATACCGATACCGCTTTTTGATACTGTTCAATGGCCATGGCAAAATCTCCAGAGGACACATATCCGTGTCCAGCAGTAATATATCCAAAGGTCATGCAACGAATGTTTGAATGCTGCTCACCGTAGTCCAGAAGCTTTCTGCCTATGTCGAGATTCTCTTTGCATTTTCCAGCATAATAGTGTGTGTGACCAATTCCGGCCAAGGATTTGAAAAAGAGGTAATGATCCGCAGCAAGTGAAGGGGCGATTTTCTGAGCCGCTTCTCCAAAGGAGATCGCCTCTTCGAAACGACCCTGCTCAGCACGGTTCCATGCAAGCCAGGTAAAAGCATAGCCTTTGACTTTAAGGCTCCCGATCTCTTCACCAAGTTCAAGGGCTTTGAGCAGATATCGATCAGCATCATTCAACTCCTCTGTGCCTTCCAACATATAGCCCAGCCACGCATAGAACATACCCAGCAGTTCTTTATCATCCAGAGCCTCGGCAATGGCGATATTGGCCTTTAGCAGATCGGCCAATTCCCTGTATTTTCCATAGTAGTAAAACACATAGGCCCATTTAATCAGCGTATCGATGAGGAGTCTATCCTCTTCCCTTGACCTGTCCGGTTTATGGGCAAGAAGGTCGAAAGACTCTTTAAAATATTGATTTGCCTCCTCTAGAGCATAGCGGTTCAAATTTTTCTCACCCGACTTCACCAGATAATCAACCGATTTATGAACCGATTGTCCCCTTTTGAAATGAAAGGCGAGCGTCTCATAAAACTCCGGCAGACGATCGGTGAAAATCTGTTCGATGGCAGTCCCAATGCGTTCATGAATGGCTTGCCGTTCCTTTTTGAGCAATCCGTTGTAAACCACTTCATGGGTAAGGGCGTGTTTGAATATATACTCCAGGTCCGGCTCCTTGGTGCGGGTTCGAATAAGGTCCAGGCTTTCCAAGCCGGACAGATACCGATCCACAGGAGCGGTCAGGTTGGTTATGCGGGTCAGCACTTTATAAAAAAAGGCCCGGCCGATGACCGAAGCCTCCTGCAAAATGCGCTTGGCCTGTTTTTCCAGGCGGTCCAGGCGGGCGGTGAGCACTCCCTGGATGGAGGTGGGAATATCATCTATGTCCAGGGATCCGACAAGCTGCCAGGAGCCATGATCCGATACCAGAGTTCCGGTTTCCATGAGCGTGTTGATCACCTCCTCCAGATAAAAGGGATTGCCTTCCGCTTTTTGCTTGATGAAATAGCCCAGTTCGTCAGGCAACTGTGAGGAATTGAGCAGGGATTGAAGCATCTCTTCGGTCTTATCCCAAGACAGTTCTTTAATATCGATCTTGTGGTGGGGCCAGATAAGAGAGTTAGGCTCTCCCTCTGAAAAAAGGCTGAATGAAGGCCGGTAGACGCAGAGAAACAGGACCGGGCGTTGCATGTTTTTCAGCAGCAGATGCAAGAGCTCGATAAAAGAGTCATCCGCCCAGTGGAGGTCCTCGAACAAGATCACGGTGGGCCCCCGGCTGGCCACAGCCTCCAGGAATTGCTGTACAGTCTTGTATAGTTGATTTCGCCAGAACTCCGGGCTTACGTCATCGATCTCGGGATAGCTTAGGGAAAACAGGCTGCCCAGGTATTGCTTGGCATCGGGTTTATCCCAGAGCAAGGCTTCCACACCGGCTTCAACCTTTTCCCTTATCTGTTCCGGCTGGTCTTCTTCCCTAATCTGAAAAGCATGGGTCAAAAGATTGGTAAGCGGATAGTAGGCCATGCTCTGCGTATAGGTGTAGGCATGGCCCTCGTGCCATTGAATCTCATCGGGCTTAAGCTTATCCTTAAACTCCTGTATCAACCGGCTTTTTCCCGTGCCCGCATGGCCCGCAACGGAGATGATGGAACCTTGCCTTTGCTTGAGATTCTCCAGCGCTTCCACCAGAACGGCCATTTCCGCTTCACGGCCGATAAGCTCGGCCTGTACGCCTTGCGGACGTCGGGTAACGATCTGCTGGTCCAGAACAGAAACAACCTTATAAATCGCAACAGGATCGGCCTTGCCCTTCACTTTCGTTGGTTCCAGGGCCTCAAATTTAAACCAATTTGCCGCCTGGTGATAGGTATCCGGCCCGACAACGATTTCACCCGCTTCAGCGATGCTTTCCAAGCGCGAGGCCAGATTGATGGCATCACCGGTCAATCCGTGGGTTCCCTTTTCAACGTTTACTTCACCGGTGACCACCAGACCGGTGTTGATGCCAATGTGCATGGCCAATGAATGCCCAATCCTTTCATCAAATTGAGGGCTGATGCTCTCGACGGCTGCAAGGATATCCATGGCTGCCCGGATAGCCCGAACAGGATCATCTTCATGGGCTTTGGGTATACCGAATACCGCCATCACCGCATCACCAATGAACTGTTCGATGAACCCATCATACTTTTTGATGATCCGGGTGATCTCACCGAAGATTTGGCTCATGATCTCTTTGACCTCCTCCGGATCCAACTTCTCATTCATGGCCGTGTAGCCGGAAAGATCTGAGAACATGATAGAGACGTGCTTGCGCTCGCTTTCCGTTTGAAGGGCAGCCTCTGCCGAATCCAACGTCTCAACTAAATGGCAACCGCACTCATTACAAAACTTCGCCTCTTCAGGATTCTGATGATCGCAATCTGGGCAATGCATTGTTTGCCACCTTATATTGTTTCAAAGGAACTATTAAATTGTAAAACTGATGAAAATCGGATGGAAACTATACATTTTATATTACAAAGCAGGTTAATAGTCAACTTTTGTTAATTTGACGAAAGAACTAAATGTAAAGCTGGTCCTTTCTCAAGGCCAAACTGGCAGCAGGACAGAATCGGCAAAGGACAATCAGGGCTGATTGGAATTTTGCAACTTCAGGAACGACATCCACCTCTTTTAGATAGAACGGCATTTGTTACCTCCTAATGATTTCAAACTGTTATTACCAGGTTCATTAATTAGTAATATTCTTATATGCTTCATAGAAGCAGAAAGGCTTGCGGCATGATGGCCGTAAGCCTTGTAGATACTTGGAGACCTTTGCAAAACGTCCCCTTTTGTCCAATTTCTGTGCCTTTCCCTCCGGTCCAGAGGTTTGAACTTGAACCCCGGTTAGCTCAGGTTGCCACATTAGCAATTTGGCGGATCAGCCTACGGGTTTGACCAACCATATATAATGGCAGAGATAATAAGTGATACATAAATTTGTTGTTTGTAATTTATAAGGGGTAATTTATTACCGATATAGGCTTTTATAGGGGGTTATTTATCTAATTTATATAAAATAGTCAGGGTTTAAATACAAAATGATTGTAATTTGATGATTTCTAATCCTCGCAAATTTTGGTCTTTAATTTTTCCAAGTCAAGGCAGGTTTTTGTAAGGCAAGGCGATCTTTCAATCGAGAATTTCACTGATCTGTCGAATTGGCGTGACATTGGTAAAGGGATTTCTCTTATTTTTTTTTACTATTTCTGACTATAGTTCTTTCTTCTTCAGGAATAGGAGGCGGAACAGGCTCGCCGGAAATCTCCTTTACCGCACCAAAGCGAGGGGGGCAAGCTTCCAGGCATGTTCCGCATTTTATGCATTCTTCCTGGTCAATTACATGGATCTGCTTTTTAGCGCCTGCAATCGCCTCTACAGGGCATTTTCTAAGGCAAATCATACAGGCCTGGCATTTATCCGGATCAATATGGTACGAGACTACTTCACTAATTAACTTGTCTATCTCGTCTATGGTGAAAAATCCGTCATATTCTTCGACCTTTTCAAGACGTGACTCCAGCTTCTCCCTTTTCACTATCTTAATATAGGGGATCAGCTTTCTAACTTCTTCAAGTTTGGACTTTAATTCATCCCCGTCTATTGCTTCGCTCTTGCCAAGTGGTCCCAACTCCTTCATTTTTTTAGAAAATTCATCAACAACTTCGGTAAAAAGGATTCCTTCACCGGAAGACATAAATTGGATACTTAATCTTTCCGGGTTCAGCCCTATGTACTCCATTATTTTTTTACATAGAAGCGCCGTGTTTAGTGCATCGTAATTTCCATGGGTAATATAATTACATTCATTAAGACGGCAACCACCAATAAACACCCCGTCCATCCCATTTGAGAAGGCCCGGAGTATAAATTCCAGGTCGACTCTACCGGAACACATGACGCGAATAAGCCTGATTTCAGTTGAATATTGCAGTCTGGAAACTCCAGCCATGTCAGCAGCACCGTATGCTCACCAATGGCATACAAAACCTAATATTCTTGGTTTAAATCTAAGTCCTGTTGTCATTCGTTCTTAACTCCTTTGTCAGCAACCTAATCGAGTCGAAACTCGATTAGGGGTTATCCGTTAATCGTTATTGGTTATTGGTTTGTTGACATTCCTTAAAGAAATATAAATTGAGTTTGTCATCGCATTCTAATAACGATTAACAAATAACAATTAACGCCTAATTGAGCGTTTGGCGCTCAATTAGGGTTCTACACATTTCCAACCGCCACATCAATTTGGCTCAAGAGGTCTTCATCGGTAAAGTGCTTTAGAAAAATCGCCCCTGTTGGACACTTTGCGTTACAGAGGCCGTCTCCTTTACAGAGAACAGGATTAACCCTGGCCTTTTTGCCCTGTCGTGTATCATGATATTCTATGGCGCCATACGTACAGGCTGAGATGCATGCCCCACACGATATACACTTTTTCTCGCTCACCTCGCAAACAGAGCCGGAGACTGTGACTATATCATGTGAGAGAAGGGTTAAAGCCCGACTTGCAGCTCCATAAGCCTGGTTAATCGCTTCCGGTATATGTTTGGGATAGTGAGCCATTCCACAAAGATAAACGCCGTCTGTACCAAACTCAACAGGTCTTAATTTGACATGGGCTTCTTTGAAAAAACCATCCGGTCCCAAAGAGACCTTGAAAAATTGAGATATTTTCCTGTTTCCCTCGGAGGGAATAACGGCAGCAGACAAAGCAAGGTAATCGGCATCTATAGAAAGTTTTTTGCCTAAAATAAGATCAGTTGCGGCAACCCTTAAAATACGCTTACCACTCTCCTCAACAGATTCCACCCGGGGCTTATTATCCGGTTCATAGCGGATGAACTTTACATCTTTATTTGACGCTTCCCGGTAATAATCCTCTATAAACCCATAAGTTCTCATATCCCGAAAGAGAATGTAGATATCTATCCGGGGATTTATCTCTTTTAGTTTCAAGGCGTTCTTTATAGCATGGCTACAACATACCCGGGCGCAGTAATCTCTGTCCTCTTGTCTGCAACCCACACATTGGATCATCACCAGACTCCGGGAGTTGATCAGCTTTTCTTCTCCTTTGGCGATTTGCTCCCCCAACTCCAACTGGGTCAATACCCTGTCATCTTCTCCATAAAGGTATTCGGCGGGTTTATATTCATCAGCGCCGGTAGCGATGACGGCTGCTCCATGTTTTATCTCTGTGACCCCTCTTTCAGACTTCACCCTGGTTATGAAATTCCCAACATAACCGGTAGCCTCTGTGATGATGGCATCCGTATATACATGTATTAAGGGATGCTGATAAACCTTGCGAACAAGATCACGTAAATAGGCCTGAACATCCATTCCATCCAGAGTGTAATGGATTTTTCTTGCCGTTCCCCCCAGGTCTGTATCCTTTTCCAGCAAGTAAACCTCATGTTCCTGGTTGGCTATGGAGAGAGCACAAGTCATGCCGGCTATACCTCCACCAAGCACTAACGCCGTCCTGTTTACCGGCAGATCAATTTCCTGTAATGGCTCCAAATGGCAAGCTCGCGCTACCGACATCCGGGTTATATCCTTTGCCTTTTCGGTGGCATCTTCCTTTTCGCGGGAGTGGACCCAGGAGCAATGTTCTCTAATATTAGCCATTTCGAAGAAATATTGGTTAATACCCCCTTCCCGAAGCGTGTCCCGGAATAACGGTTCAAGGGTCCTGGGGGAACAGGCAGCGACAACCACTCGATTGAGCCCCTTTTCCAGGATCGTGTCCGATATTGACTGGGCAGAATCAGTAGCACATGAAAATAGCTGTTCCTCAGCGTGGACAACGTTGTCCAGGGTCAAGGAATAATCCACTACGGAGGGAACATCTACCACTCTTCCAATATTAGCGCCACAATGACACACAAAAACACCCACTCGGGCCTCTTCTTCCGAGACATCCTTTTCCGGTGGATATATCCTTTCTTTGGACAGCTTCCCTCGCCTGCTGTCAAGGAATTCACCACATTGGGATCCGGCCCCGCTGGCGGAAAAAACCGACTCGGGGATATCCATAGGACCCTGGAAGGCGCCGCTGACAAAAATTCCCGGGTGAGAGGTCTCAATAGGATTAGCAGGATTGGTTTTGCAGAATCCGTGTGAATTGAGCTCGATTCCGAACTTATCTGCCAGATCCTCATAATCAGCAGGAGGATTCAATCCAACGGATAATACCACCATATCGAATTCTTCTTCCTTTACTCCGTCCTCTGGAGTAGCGTATCTTATTGTTACATTCTTGCTTTCAGGGATTTCTTTTCCTATTGATACATAACTTCTTATAAATTTAACCCCGGAAAGATTCTCTGCTCTTTGGTAAAATGGTTCGAAATCCTTGCCATAGGAACGAATATCGTTATGGAATATCGTACACTCTGCCTCTGCGTCATGATCTTTTGTCAAAATCACCTGCTTCTGGGTGTACGTGCAGCATACGGCTGAACAATAGCTGTTGCCGCCCGTGACAACCTGTCTGGAACCGACGCATTGAATCCAGGCTATTTTATGTGGATGCTTCTTGTCGGAGGGGCGTCTTATCTCACCTTCGTAAGGCCCGGTAGCGCATAACAGTCGTTCAAAGTCAAGACTGGTTACCACGTTCTCCATCTTTCCGTAGCCATAGTCGCCCCTCAACTTAGGGTCAAATGTCTCATAGCCCGGAGACAGAACGATCGTCCCTACTTTTACTTCCACCTTCTCCGCCTCTTGATGAAGATCTATGGCGGCATTCTTACAGATTCCTTCGCAAATAGAACATTTCTCTTCTTCAAGGTAAAGGCAGCTTTCATCTATATAAGTGACCAGTGGAACGGCTTGGGAGAAGTATATATGGATGGCTTTATTCGATGATAAATCTTGATTGTACGGATCAGGGACATTGACCGGGCAGTACTCTACACAGGTAGCACAACCCGTGCATTTGTCCTCAATAATGTACCTGGGCTTTTTTTTCAGGGAGACCTTGAAGTCTCCTGCTTCCCCTTCTAAACTGTCAACTTCAGTATAGGTCAGGACCTCTACATTGGGATGCCGGCCGACCTCGACCAGTTTTGGCGAGAGTATTCACATGGAGCAGTCATTTGTGGGATAGGTCTTGTCAAGCTGGGCCATCTTGCCGCCAATGGCAGGTGATTTCTCAACCAGATAAACCTTATAACCCGAATCGGCAAGATCAAGAGATGCCTGAATACCGCTGATCCCTCCACCGACAACCATAACATCACCGAAATTGCTGTCTGCGAGATTTTTACAAAGCTGTTCAATTTGTTCTTTTTCCATTTCTCTATGTCCTTTTCAGGTTTCTCCAGATAAATCGGTAAAATCACAAATCACAATGGCCAAATCACAAATAAGATTAAAAACCAATAGTTGTTTGCCATCATTGATAGTTGCAATTTGTTTTTTTGTAAAAGTTCACCGCCCATTCGCTTCAGGCTTCGCTCTGCGAGCTACGACCCGACAAGTCGCTCATTAGAGCCGCAGAGACCGCAGAGGTCATTTGTTTTATTGTTTTCCGTTGAGAGGACGGAAAACAATAAGAAACGTGCCCTGCGGGCATTTAGGGTCTAAAAATATCGCGTAGCGATTGATTTTTTTCTTTTGCCGTCCTCTCAACGGCAAAAGAAAATTATCTTCTCTTTGCGCTCTCTGCGCCTCTGCGGTGAACTATTACGTTATTTGTAATTTATTCGCTAAATCACTTCCTGGACAATCTCCGTAATGTCTTTAACCTCTATGTTTTCGGTAACATTCAGGGTTAACCTGCTATCCTCAAAATTGGCGATGCAATATGGGCAGGAAGTAACAAGCACCTCAGCCCCGACCTCCATAGCCTGTTCTAATCTGAGGTCGGAGAATCTTTCACCCTTTGGCGTTTCCATCCAAATTCTGCCTCCTCCCCCTCCGCAACAAAGGCTGTCTTCCAGCGATTCAGCCATCTCATTCAGCTCTAGGCCAGGGATCTTCTTTAAGACCTCCCGGGGCTCGTCATATATGTCGTTATGTCGTCCAAGGTAACATGGGTCATGATAAGTAACTTTCTTCCCATACTTCTTGGTGAACTCAAGCTTTCCTTCATTAATAAGCTCGGATAAATATTGGGAGATATGAACCACCTCAAAGTTCACCATAAATTCGGGATATTCGTTTTTGAAAGTATGAAAGCAATGTGGGGAAGAAACTAGGATTTTCTTGACCCCATTATCGATAAAATTCTTGATGTTTTCCCTGGCCAGGCGTTTGAATAATTCCTCATCGCCCGTCTTGCGGATGCTTTCTCCACAGCAATTCTCCTTGGAGCCCAGTATCCCGAAATCTACCCCTGCCAAGTTGAGGATATTGGCTGTGGCTCTAGCTACCTTTTTTAACCTTGGGTCATAGCTTAAGTAGCAGCCGGGGAAATATAAAATTTCTATCCCCTCGGTGAACGTTTTTATAGAAAGACCCTCTGCCCAATTCGCCCTATTTTTTCGCTTTTCATTCAAGGGATTGCCTTCACCAGTGAGGCTTGCGCTTATGGTGCGGATAGGAATAGCAGAAGTAGGAAAGACCCCATATTCCGTTGCAATTCTGCGTAAGGATACACCTGATTCTATCTGTTTTACGTCCCTGGGACACTGCTTGGGGCATTTTCCGCAGGTAGTGCAACGCCATATATCTTCACTTTCTATCTCAGTAAAACCGAACGTAGCTTCCCGGACTATTTTGCGCATACTAAAAGTTCTAACCCTGTTCCACGGACAAACAACATCGCATTTCCCGCACTGAAAGCATAATTTGAAGGCATCTCCGCCGTTCTCTTTTATGACATCTATGATCTCTTTGTAGTCTGCTACATTCTCCACTGTCTTTCTTAATCCTTTTCTTTAACTTTAATGTTTTGTCCCTTCTTTGACATAGACATTCGGGCAACGGTATCCATTATTTTATGCAATCCATACTTGTTTGCCAATGATTCCAATCCTATCTCCAGATCTTCCCGTTTCTCTTCATCTTCTTCTATTCCCTCTTCCCTTTCTTCGTAAATCAGGGCATCATTTAAGCACCACTTAACACACAAGGGCTCTTCAAGTGGCGGGTCACTTTCACACATATCGCATTTTAGAGGTAGACCGGAATCGGGTTCTTTGAAATCATCCCTGGACGGGCAGGAAGCCCTGCATAAAGCACACTCGTCGTATTCCTTTCCGTTAATCGTGTATTTGTCTCTGCCTATACATTCGGCTGAAGTATACTCACCCGCGTATACAGGAAGATATATGTCTTTTAAAGGCTCACGAATCACCCGAATACGAGATCTCGCCGGATTATTGCTGCTGTATTTCGGCGCGGCGTGAAAGGCGGAGCAGATTACCTCGCATGCCCTGCAACCATTGCATTTATCAGCATCAATTTTTATTGTTTTGATTATTTTCTTTTTTTTCTCATCCTTCACGGTTCCACCCTCCACCCTATTTCTTCTCTTTTTCCGCCGAAGTTTTTTTAGAAGGAGCATCTTCACTATCCGTCAAAATCCCCCTCTGTACAAAGTCTTCGCTCACGTAATCCAAACCCAACTCATGTAAGGACTCATTCGCAGGAATACCCTCATTATTCCACCCCTTGAATTTGTAATACTCATCTAACAGCTCGGTTTCAAGTTCGGGAAATCTTTTCTTCCAGTGGTCCTCCGGAGGCTTATCATCTTTTCTCCTCATGCCTCTTTTTATATTAACTGCTCTAACTAAAGTTCGGTACCTTTTGACTGCTTGCGTTAGTTTGGCTTCATCCATATCGATCCCAGCCCCTGCTGAGATAAATTTCGGGTAATTGTGTATATGATACGGAGGTTTCAGGGGGAATGATGATAAACCGGCGCACATGCCGAGGGCGTCATCAATGTAGTGCATCCTCTCTTGCCAGTCGACAATATCACAAGTCATTTCAACGGTTGGATAATAGGGGATTGAGTTTTCTCCTCGTAGTTCCCAGTCCAAAAAATATTGCTTAAACTTTTCATCAGGAACCTGGAACCAATCCTTTACAAACTCTTCTCTTTCCTCTCTTGTTGGGAAAGGCGCCTGGGGAAACTGCCCTTCAATCTGGGTAATGTTTATCTTCTCTCCGGTAGAATACATAAGGAAATAAATGGGATTCAGCATTGATAGCTTGAGAGGCAGCTGCTCATGTTTCTTAATATTATTATGGGCATATGCTTCCGCGCCGTTGCCAATCTTTTGAGACGCCCAATAAGTGCCATCGGCCAAAACATCTCCTATCCCTTCCCGCCGAACAATTCTGTCAAGTAACCAGTAAAATCTCTCTTCGTTATCCGACGGCATTCCCGGGAAGTCATCGTCTGTTAAAATGCCGTTTTCGTAAAGCTCAAGGGCGAAGGCCATAACTTGCGGGGTTGAGAATGCGTCCACTCCATATTCCGTAGCATGTTGAGCGATTTTTAAACCAAAATCCAGGTCTGACATGGCCGCCATTGTATAAGTAAGTTTCGAAAAGCATTTCATCATATATGTTGGAAGTCCCGGCATGGAAATTGTTGCCCCGCATTTCATGGGACAGTTATAGCAACTTATTAGCCTGGTCCGCGCATTTTCCATCGTCTCCGTCCACTTCTTTTCAACTTCTTCATTCCAATAATCTTTTATCCGATGTCGCGCATTTCCCCATGTGAAATTGGCGGTGTGCCACTGCTCATCATGGACTTTCATCTCCTGCGGCGACCCAAGCCCGGCTAAAATGGGCATTACCCCCGGAATTGGATTATTTTCCCGGAATTTTATATATTCCAGAACTTCGTTGCAAAGCTCCAGGTATTCGTCCGGTCGGGCAATATTGACGTCCTTTGTTCCACGAACAGCTATCGCCTTTAATTTTTTATCTCCCATAACTGCCCCTATTCCGCCTCGGCTGGCGCTGGACCTGCCTTGCTCGATGGAAGCAAAATAGACCCTGTTCTCACCGGCCAGACCAATAGCAGCCACCTGGGCTTTCGGCTCATTTAGCTCCTGCTTAATAAGTTCTGCAGTTTCAGTAGCGCCTTTACCCTGCAAATGAGAGGCATCGCGTATTTCTACTTTGTCATCGTTTATCCACAAATAAACCAGATCAGGGGACTTGCCGCGGATGATCACTCTGTCATAACCGGCATACTTCAATTCCGGCGCCCAAAATCCCCCCATCATTGAAAATGCCATTAACAAAGTCTGAGGAGAAATTGTAGAAACAATGGTACGATTACAACCGGTAGCAGGTGTGCCACATAAAAGACCAGCGGCAAATATTAGCAGATTATCAGGAGAAAAGGGTTCAACTTCAGGGGGAACCCTGTCCCATAATATCTTGGCGTTAGTGCCTAGACCACCCAGATAAAGCTCGGTGTCTCTTGGATCAGTTTCTACCCTCTCAATGTTTCCCCGGGACAGATCAATTTCTAAATCAAATCCCGTCTCTGCGTACCTCATTTTTTTCCCCCTTCTATATTACCTGAATCCGTGACATACTTTTTATTAGATCGAAAACCGTTCACGGTTCAAAGTTCAGGATTCAGGGTTAATGGCCTTACGGTTTTTCATTTTTTGTTTTTAATCTCAGTGCAATCTCGCGCGAATTCATAAATTCTTATTGTGAGTTGATGTGCTTCTACCATGCAACAATTTGAACATCGAACGCTCAACATCGAACGTCGAATAAGGATATCGCTTTCAGCCGTCG
>CAZLRK010000107.1:0-12527 GCA_964561845.1 uncultured Desulfobacterales bacterium
AATTTTAGCCTAACACAGAAATTGGGCAAAAGGGGGCGTTTTGCAAAGGTCTCACACTGACAATAACTCGATTATATCTTATTTTTGTGCGTCCTTGTATATTAGAGTATGTTTTTGAGACACAACTGTCTCAAAAACATACTCTAAGCCCTCTCTCAAAAGTATATAATTTACTCAAAGCCTTAAATCAACGATCTTTTTTCAACCAGATCACATTGGCATGTATATTGCTGTATTAAGAAATGTTACATCAACCAACATTTTTGAATTATACCCGAAGGGAGGAAATTATGAACTTTAATTCAATCGAAGAAATTATCAGTTACGCAATCGAAAGGGAAAAGGAGGCTGCGGAATTTTACGAAGACGTAAGCAGGCAGGAGCCTTTTTCAGGAGCCAGAGAAACTTTAGAAGGATTTTCAAATGAAGAAAGAAAACATCAGGCCATGCTGGAAAATTTTGCCGATAATAAAGAGAAAATTACAGAATACGAGTATAAGTGGATACCTGATATGAAGCGCAGCGATTATATGGTAGATATCGAATATGAAAAAGGGATGCATTATACGGATATCTTGAGACTTGCCATGAAAAGAGAGGAAAAGGCACTGCAACTTTACAACTTTCTAATGAGTAAAACCGACGACAACAACTTTACTAAACTGTTTAAACTTCTGGCACAGGAAGAAGCAAAACATAAAAAGATTCTTGAAACCTTATATGACGATTTCATGGCTGAACAGGGAGACTAATCGTCTAACAACCAATTTCGTACTTTAAATAATCAATAACCACCCCTAAAAGGGTCTTTTTATCTCTCACAGAGTTCGCAGAGGCGCAGAGTATTTGATCTGAATCGCTGAGCCTCCGGCCCGTGGGGCCTACGCCCCGGAGGGAGGGCGATTCAGATCAAACTGACATCCAGCTATCGCTGGAGATGTTGACATGATACAATCTATTCTGTTGCTATTCAACTGTCTGCGGCCTCGAATTCTATTTGCCACGTAAGTGGCTGAGAATTTTGTCTGATTTTGGACACCTGTCCCGCTTTGAGCGGGATCAAAAAATCAGACAAATTATTTATCTCTCTGTGATCTCTGCCTGCCCCGTAGCTCCGGTAGATGGTACTGGGGTGAACTCAAGCGACCATAGAGAGCGGGCGAGAACAAAACTATATGGAATCCGATATATTCATATCCCTGAAAAGCCTCAAGCCCATAACCCAGGCCCTTATTGCCACGTTGTTTACATGGGGTGTTACCGCTGCAGGTGCATCCATTGTACTTTTTACTAAACAAATAAATCGCAAATTTCTCGATACAATGTTGGGATTTGCCGGAGGTGTGATGATTGCAGCCAGCTTCTGGTCCCTGCTGGCTCCATCTATAGAAATGGCGGAGGAAGTTGGACTTCCACCGTGGCTGCCTGCTGCTATTGGTTTTCTCGCAGGTGGTCTCTTTATGCGATTAATCGACAAAATCCTTCCACACCTCCATCTGGGCTTTCCTGACAGTGCAATTGAAGGCGTGAAGACATCCTGGCAAAGAAGTACCCTGCTGGTTCTTGCCATTACTCTCCATAACATCCCTGAAGGGCTTGCCGTGGGGGTTGCCTTTGGAGCCGCTGCATCAGGTTTGGGGTCTGCTACATTCGGGGCTGCAGTAGCCCTTGCCATCGGTATCGGGCTTCAGAATTTTCCGGAAGGAACTGCCGTATCATTACCCTTAAGAAGGGAAGGATTATCACGCGGTAAAAGCTTCTGGTATGGCCAGCTTTCGGGAATGGTAGAGCCCGTAGCAGGAGTACTTGGTGCGGCTGCTGTAATGGTTTTTTACCCTATTCTCCCCTTTGCTTTAAGTTTTGCTGCAGGCGCCATGATATTTGTTGTAATAGAGGAGGTCATCCCTGAATCACAAATTGGTAATTTCGGAGATGTTGCCACCATGGGAACCGTATTGGGCTTCACGGTAATGATGGTGCTGGATGTTGCACTTGGATAGTATTACATAAGGATGTAGCTTTGACTTCCCTGTTAGGGGAATATAACTGCTAACTTAAACAAAAAAATATTAATTATTTACAATTAGCAATTGATTATTAATTATTAAGTTAGTGCATAATGAATAAAAAAATATCAAGGAGGATAAAATGACACAAATAACTTTTAGAGGAACACTTGTTAATACAATCGGAGAGCTGCCCAAAAAAGGAGAAGATGCACCGGATTTTATTCTCACAAAGACTGATTTGTCCGATATTTCATTAAAAGATTTTACAGGGAAAAAAGTAGTACTCAATATTTTTCCCAGCATAGACACCCCGGTCTGTGCTACTTCTGTACGAAGATTTAACGAAGAAATCAGCAAACATGAAAATGCTGATGTGATTTGCGCCTCCATGGACTTACCTTTTGCACACACCCGCTTCTGCGGCGCTGAAGGTCTTGAAAATGTTATTTCTGCATCGGAAATGCGAAATAGAGAATTTGGACACCGTTACGGCGTAAGGATAGTAGACGGCCCTATATCCGGATTATTGGCAAGAGCGGTTGTAGTTATAGATGAGAAAGGAAAGATCATTTATACACAAATGGTTAAGGAAATAGGTGATGAACCGGACTATGAGAAAGCCTTAAATATGTTAAAAGAAGATGATTTAGGGCTACAGGCTTGTGTTCAGACATCAACTGCTGAACATTCAAGGTCTTTTGAAGATGATGAACCGTGTGATGATGGAAGGTCAGGATAAGTCTGATAACTGAACTATCACTGAGGTTTAAACAAAATGATTGTAAAATATACTTTACTTATATGCATTTTCTTTTTCTTACTTTTAATTCCCATGAATTCATTTGCTGAAAAAAATTATGCAAAAGCAACCTTTGCCGGCGGATGCTTTTGGTGCATGGAATCTCCTTTTGAGAAGCTGGATGGCGTTATACATGTTGTCTCCGGCTATACCGGTGGACACAAGGAAAACCCGAAGTATAAAGAAGTATCAGCCGGCGGGACAGGTCATGTAGAAGCGATTCAAATTTTATACGACCCGTCTAAAATAAAATATTCAGAACTTCTTGATGTATTCTGGAGGCAGGTTGATCCTACAGATCCCGGAGGACAATTTGTTGACAGGGGCGAGCAATATGTAACTGCGATTTTTTATCATAACGAAGAACAGAGAGCATCAGCCAAAAAATCTAAAGAAGCATTAGCAAAATCCGGGATATATGAAAAACCTGTTGTAACAAAAATTCGTAAAGCTTCAAAATTCTATAAAGCTGAAGATTATCACCAGGATTACCATGAAAAAAATCCCTTGCGATATAAATTGTATAGATTCCATTCGGGCCGTGATAAGTATTTAAAAAAAATATGGAAAGATAATATTAGAAGTGAAGGTCGCAATGATCATCATCCAAGGTATAAAAAAATGAGTCAAGAAGACTTGAGACAAAAACTAACTCCTTTGCAATATAAAGTAACTCAGAAAAATGGCACGGAAAGGCCGTTTAAAAATGAATATTGGAATAATAAAAAAGATGGAATCTATGTGGATATCGTTACCGGCGAACCCCTTTTCAGCTCCATTGATAAATACGCTTCCGGAACAGGTTGGCCAAGTTTTACAAAACCCATCAAACCGGATAACATTATCGAGGTGGAAGATAGAAGTCATCTGATGAAAAGAACAGAAGTTAGAAGTAAATACGCGGATTCCCACCTTGGTCATGTCTTCCCTGACGGACCCGAACCAACAGGACTACGGTACTGTGTCAATTCCGCGGCTCTTCGATTTATACCAAAAGAAAACTTAGAAAAAGAAGGATATGGTGAATTTAAAAAGCTTTTTAAATAGAAAGAAATTAATAAAATTTGATGTAACATTTTAGCCTTATGAAAGTGGGAACTATATAGCTTTAAAGGTTGTTAAATTTTTAATCGTGTAACTGTCTGAGCATATTAGTGAGAGTTAAGAAAAAACAGGGATTGAATCGGTGTGTTTCAAAGGCTAATCGGCATTTATTACTTACTTGTTTTATTAATATGTCATGCACTGTTCTTTCTTTACTCTCACTTATACGCGAGTTTTACACGGTTGAAAATTTAATTACCTTTGAAGCGGCCTAGTTTTCAAACAACTAAAATGTTACAATTTGATAAATTTGTAAAGCAAGAAAAATGGTAAAATATAGAGAAGAAAGGGATTCATTAGGCATAATAAATGTCCCTGAAGATGCATACTTTGGCGCTAATACACAAAGGGCTGTTGAAAATTTTCCTATTAGCGGCCTTAAATTTACATCATCATTTATTTATGCCCTCGCTCTTATAAAAAAATGTTCTGCTATTGTGAACGGTGAATTGGGTCTTCTGGATAAAAAGATATCACAGGCTATAGTTGAATCAGCCCGGGAAATAATTGACGGAAAGTTTAATGACCAGTTTGTGGTGGACATATTTCAGACGGGATCAGGCACCTCAACAAACATGAACATGAACGAGGTCATTGCATCAAGGTCAAACGAGATCCTTACAGGAAAGAAAGGAGGAAAGTCCCCTGTTCATCCTAATGATCATGTTAATCTTGGCCAGTCAAGCAATGATGTCATTCCTTCCGCAATACATATTTCTGCGCTAAATTTAATCAAAGAACAACTCATTCCTTCGCTGGAAAGCCTTCACAAAAGCCTTATGCAAAAGGCATCGGAATTCAATAATGTAAAAAAGATCGGAAGAACCCATCTCCAGGATGCCGTACCCCTGTTTCTCGGACAAGAATTTTCAGGATACGCAAGACAGGTAGAACTTGGCATAAAAAGGATCGAATCCATTGAAGACAGTCTTGCGGAGCTTGCCCTTGGGGGTACTGCAGTTGGAAACGGTTTAAATACGCATCCCAAGTTTGCTTTAAAAGTAATAGCGCTCATTTCAGAATATTTAAAAATTGACTTTAAAGAGGCAAAAAACCATTTTGAAGCCCAGGGTGCGCAGGATGCGGCCGTTGCAACAAGTGGGGCTTTAAAAACTGTGGCCGCAAGTCTTGTAAAAATTGCAAATGACATTAGGTGGCTATCATCCGGACCAAGGAGCGGATTAGGAGAAATATCTATTCCTTCTCTTCAGCCAGGATCTTCCATTATGCCCGGAAAGATAAATCCGGTAATACCGGAAGCCGTGATTCAAGTAGCATACCAGGTCATGGGAAACGATACAACAATCATGTTGGGTGGACAATCCGGTAACTTTGAATTGAACGTCATGTTGCCGGTTATAGCATACAACCTTCTGCAATCTATAAATTTACTTTCTTCAGGAGCTGACATTTTTGCTGAAAAATGCATCAGCGATATTACCGCCAACCGTCAGAAGTGTAGTGCAGATATTGAAAAAAGCCTCGCCCTGGCCACTTATCTGGTTCCTTATATTGGATACGACAAAGCAGCGTTAATTGCGGGTAAAGCCCATGAAACAGGAAAAAATATAAAGGAGATTATTTTAGAAAATAAAATTTTAACCGAAGATGAATTAAAAAATATCTTAATAGCATTTACACCCTCACCTTAGGAAAGTAGGAGTCATTAAATATGTCCCAAAAGACAGAAAAAAACCTTGCTTACGCATTTGCTGCAGAATCTAAGGCTTCTGCCCGAAATTCAACTTTTGCCAGGAAAGCCGAAATAGAAGGTTACCATCAAATAGCCCGTCTCTTTCGAGCTGTTTCTGAAGCAGAATCCGTCCATGCTCGCCGATACTTAATGCTGATGCGTGGAAAAATTGGATCCACCGAGGAAAATCTGGAGACGGCCTTTCAGAATGAGATCAAGGCCAACGTGGAAGCATACCCGGAACTGATAAAGGATGCTGCTCAGGAAGGTAATGAGCGAGTATTAAAGATTTTTTCACAGTCTCGCGACGTAGAAGGCGGTCATGCCAAGTTATATAAGAAAGCACTTGATGATATGATTACTGATCGTGAGACGGAATATTACGTATGCAAGGTTTGTGGTTTTATTAACGAGGATGAAGCCCCTGATAAATGCCCCATCTGTGGAGCCGTAAAAGAAAAATTTAAGCTTGTTGCTTAATTTCCATTTACTTTTCACTAAGATAACGAATAACTGTATGTGTCAACATTTTTGGAGTATTATGAAATATGCCCTTAAATTTTGAGCCCATAAGCCTGGATAAACAACACGAATATATTAAGCATTTTCCCCAATGTTCACAAAAAGCTTCTGACTACAGCTTTGTGAACCTATGGGGGTGGACTAAAGAATATGGTCTTTACTGGGCGTGGTCCGATAGGCTTGTCTGGATAAAGCAGACTATTCCCAAAGAAGTTTACTGGGCTCCCATAGGAGTATGGGAAGAAATCGACTGGAATAGGTGTTTTGATGATTATTTTCACACTTCCGCAGTTTTCATCCGTATTCCTGAAATCTTGCTCCAGCTCTGGAAAGAAAGCTTTGGGCATAATATAATTACTGAAGAAACAAGGGGTCATTGGGATTATATATACTCAGTTCCTGAACTCATGGAACTAAAAGGCAAACGGTTTCATAAGAAAAAGAATCTTTTAAATCAGTTCAAAAAGAAATACGATTTTAAATATATTCCTCTTGGGTCTGAAATGATCCATAAAGCCATGGCAATGCAGGAAGATTGGTGCACTTGGCGTGACTGCGAATCATTGGAATCGCTTTCTGCTGAAAATCGAGTAATTTCAAGAATTCTTAATAGCTGGACAAAATTAAGCGGCCCTTTCGGAGGTGCAATCATCGTAGATCAAGAAATGGCAGGCTATACTATAGCAGAAGGACTTTCAGAAGATACGCTTGTTATCCATTTTGAAAAGGGAAGCCCTTATTATAAAGGCATTTATCAGGCTGTCAATCAGATGTTCCTTGAGCATTCAGGAAGTAAATTTAAAATGTTAAATCGTGAACAGGACCTTGATGACGAAGGGCTTCGAAAAGCAAAATTATCATATAATCCAGTTGGCTTTATAAAAAAATATCGTATTGTCCTGCAATAATACCCAACTATAATTAAAATATTTCCAAAAGAGGATTAATCATGAGCATCGACATCACGATAAAAATTGGTGGCGAAGCAGGTCAGGGGATACTCACTGTGGGAGAACTCCTAACGTTGGTTTGTCACAGGTCAGGGTTGTATATCATGGCAAATAACGAATTTGAATCTCGGATACGGGGAGGGCACAGTTTTTTCCAGGTACGTATCAGCAATTCCCCGGTGGATGCTCCGAACCACAAAGTGAATCTTCTTGTTGCCCTCAATCGGCAATCCTATGATCTACACAAGGGAGAGCTTGTTTCGGGCGGGCAGATCATGGTGGAAGAAAAAGGGGCTTTTGATGAAAAGGACATTTTGCAGATATCCTTTACCGAACTTGCCAAAAAGGCCGGGGGAGTAATAACTTCAAATACGGTTGCAGCAGGGGCGTGCCTTGCATTGCTTGGAGCCCCTTTTGATCTTTATAAAACAGTTCTTGCTAAACTTTTCAGTTCAAAAGGTGAAGAAATTGTCTCAAAAAATATAAAAGCGGCTATGCTAGGATATGAGGCTGTTTCAAATATATCATTTAAGTACAGATTTGATTGGGTAGAGGATCAACCAAAAGGGGTAATTACTGATGGCGCCAAAGCTATTGCCCTGGGCGCACTTGCAGGAGATTGCAGACTTGGGGCTTTTTATCCCATGTCTCCGGCAACAAGTATTATGGCTCATTTAGCAAATTTTACCGACATGCTTCCCTTGGTTATTGAACAGGTCGAGGGCGAAATAGCAGCCTTGAATATGGTCATCGGCGCCTCATTCGCAGGGGTAAGATCCATGACTGCAACTTCCGGCGGTGGATTTTCTCTCATGGTAGAAGGCTTGGGTCTTGCTGGTATTACCGAAACACCGGTTGTTATTGTCAACGGTCAACGTCCGGGACCGGCAACAGGGCTCCCGACCCGAACCGCCCAGGGAGATTTACTCTTTATGATAAGGGCATCCCAGGATGAATTTCCGAGATTTGTTTTTGCTCCGGGAACCCCTGCAGATGCTTATAAAATTACCGCACGGGCGTTTCATCTTTCTGAAAAATACCAGGTTCCTGTAATTATCCTTGTGGATAAATATTTTATAGATTCATTATATACGGAAACGGAATCTTTAGCTGTTCCCGAAAATGTTGAACGTTTCATAGTTAGTGATAATGACATTGAAGACGTTACAGAATACAAACGGTATAAATTGACGGAATCAGGGATTTCACCGAGAGCATTGCCGTGCATGGGAAAGACCCTGGTGGTTGTATCCGGAAATGAGCACAGGGAAGATGGGCATATCAGCGAATCAAGGCTTGATAGGATTAATATGGTAAACAAGCGAAATTCAAAGATATCTCATATGATCAAAGAGATGAAACCGCCAAAGGCATTTAACCCTGGAGCTGAAATACTTCTTGTATGCTGGGGATCAACTGAAGGCGCCGCAAAAGAAGCAATGGATATTCTAAAACATGATGGTATTGATACAGGAGTGCTTGTATTTACAGATTTATGGCCTTTTCCTGTAGATGCCGTTAAGGAGTGCATGGACAAGGGACAAAAATTTTTTGTTGTAGAGCAAAATTGTTCAGCACAACTGGGTCAACTTATACGTGAGCAGACGGGTCTTACCCATTCCGGCGCGGTGCTTAAATACGATGGAAGACCCTTTTATCCATTTGAAATTGTGCAAGGCGTTAAAGAATATTTGTAACGTTCAAAAGTGTTTATATAATTGTTTCCCCAAATAAATAGGATCTATGTAACAATAATTCGGAAACATCCATTACCTTTTTAGATTATAAACGCTTACAAAAACATGGCGAACACTTTTGAACGTTACCAAAATATTTGAGGTGATTTATATGGTTACACTAAAGGATTTTGATTCTGATTTTGAAAACAAATGGTGCCCGGGGTGCGGAAATTTTGGAATATTGTCTGCAATGAAGGATGCCCTGGTAAATCTGGGGATTTCTCCAGACCAGCTTTTGATCGTATCCGGCATCGGCCAGGCCGCCAAAACTCCTCATTTTTTAAAATGCAATACATTTCATGGTTTACATGGCAGGGCGCTTCCCGTTGCCACCGGTGCAAAAATGGCAAATCATGATCTGACCATATTGGTTAATTCCGGTGACGGCGATTGCTATGGAGAGGGCGGAAATCATTTCATTCATGCCATCCGGCGTAATGTGGATATTACACTTCTGGTTCACAATAATATGGTTTACGGACTTACAAAAGGACAGGCATCGCCAACCTCCGGCATGGGTATGGTTACAAAAATGCAACAACACGGTGTGACCACGGAACCTTTTAATCCGTTGTCCGTAGCCCTTTCCCTTGACGCCGGGTTTGTAGCGCGCGGTTTTTCCGGAAATATGAAGCACCTGAGCCGATTGATCCGGGAAGGAATAAAATATTCAGGCTTTAGTCTCATCGATATACTGCAGCCCTGTATATCTTTTAACAGGGTCAATACTTTTTCATGGTTTAATAAGCGTGTATATGATCTTTTTGAGACAGACCATGATTCAGAGGATTTTGAAAAGGCCATGGCCCTTTCCAGGGAATGGGATGAGAAAATACCCATTGGAATTCTATATAAAAAAGAAAAACCGACCTTCACCGACCGTATAAGGAATCTTGAAAAGGGACCCCTTATTTCGAGATCGTACAATCCTGAAAGGCTAAGATCTCTGCTTTCTGAGCTTTAACTGTATAGTGAACTGACCATGCTTGCGGACGGTGGAATGGTACGCGCATATTGATAGAATAAGTTTATGTTAACCTGTTCACCAAATCGACTGCTTGAAATGTTTTTTGATATGTTTATCCGCGGTAATCAACCTGTATCCAAATGCAGTGGCTTCCGCCACAATGAGCCGGTCAAAAACGTCCCTTGTCCATCCGATTTTTAAGGAAGCATCGATAATTTTGCCGAGATCGCGGTCAGGGATCTTCAGGTTGATCGATTTTTCATGGCTTTTCAGAATCATTGCGGGTTTAACGGTTATTCTGTTGATTTCAAACAGGTATTGCAACTCAAGCCTAGAAAAATGCGATGCAGCGAGGTCATATACCTCAATGGCATCAATTGCTTTTTTTGTAAGTTTTTCCGTCAGCCCCGCGTAAAGCCACACAAGAACATGGGTGTCCAGCAATGCTACAGATTCTTTTCTTCCTGCCATGGCGCCACCTTTAAGTCAACAAGATCATCCGGACTCCCCACAATACAGTCATGGGGTTTTATGTTTTCCAGTATGTTTTTCTTTTTTTCCGGAACAATTTGAAGCCTGTGTCCTTTTCTTTCAATCTCCACGGGAATTCCCGTCCTGATGGCTTCATCAACCACCTTAAAAAGCTGATTTCTTAATGATGTCAGTGATATTGGTTTCACCTTACCATCCTCCCAGAATCCGGTTTCCAGAATAGTGCCCATCCAGAAATGGCTATTTTGTTTAATTTCATGATGAGCACTTGAATATGTTACGTACATATATTAATACATGTCATGTACATGTGCAACAAGAAAATTAAAAACGTATAAAAGTAAAAATGAAAAGATATGAATTTTTCTATTAGATATTAATTTCATCGCAAATACCATAACTGCCGATCTGTTCACTTACAATCCATCTGATCTTTCCCGCAATACTTTTCCCGATACCGCTAACAGACTGCAGTTCTTCACTGCTTGCAGTGATGACTCCCTCCACGCTTCCAAACGCGTCAAGCAGAAACTCCGCCCGCTGCCTGCCGACACCCGGAAGCCCCTGCAGAATATAAAGCTGTCTCTTTCTTTTCCCTTTGGGCCTGTAGCCCTGCCTTTGAAAAGTCCCCTTGGCAATCAATTTCATCTGCCGTGCAGCGTATAAAATTAAGAGCGCAGTCTCACGGGGAGACATGGATCGGAGAACCGGAATACCAAGGATCAAGCTTATGGTGATAAGCGCTCCCTGCACCGCCTCTCTTTGGATTCCAATCTCATTAAGATCTTTTCCAGTTCCCTCAAGAATCAGGACGCTTTTATGCTTCGAATTTGCCAGTTTGACAGCCTGTTTGAAAAGCCTTCCGTCAATAATAGACACGGCTAAATCAACCAGTGTTTTCCTTTCGAATAAAACCCGATTGTCTGCAATATAATCACCCAAAGAAAGCCGCCTGATTTCAACATGAACGACATCCATCTCAGAAAGAAATTTTAAGACTCCGCTTTTTTGTTCCCTGTCATCAGCGGTCACAACAATTTGCATCTTATTCATTTTTCTGTTGATTTTATTAAAAATTTTGTATAAATTCTATTGTTAATCGAAAAACCTATTTTCTCCCAAGTCTTTTAAGTGCTAGTTCCGTCGTAAGAAAATGAAATGAAGCTCCCCGCCGCAAGCGGCGGGGTATCTAGCGGAATTCGGCGTAGCAAACCCGTCTTTCCATTCTCCGTAGCAGGCTACTGCGGAGGACGGGCGCTTTGGTTAGCTTCGACGCGGTTTCGACTCGCCATTTTATCAGGGCGAAGCCAAAGGCGAAGACTGATCATCCCTGCAGCAAGCTGCAGGGTATTCTGGCGAAGACGAATAAATTTCTGGTTGATCCATCACATATTTGACATTCTGGATGATGCCGTTTGAAAAATAATAAATAAACTAATAAGCATTAATCATGTCATATTCTTAACACGCTGATTTAATATAAGATATTTGAAAATACGACTTAATATAGATTAGCCTTGCAAACCATCGTTGCATATTTTTTTAAGCAAGGATGCATCTGTTTCTGTGCATTTCACAATTATATTGAAGTTTTAGGATTTATACCGCTGGATTTTATAATCATAGGAAGGATTGGGATATTCATTCAGGTAAAAACATGCTTTATGTCGTATTCTATTTTCAAAAACTGAAATGAAAATTCCGTATTTTTCCATTCGGGCAGAATTTTTTCCGTATTTCCCCATTCGTCCCGAAATAATTCCGTATTTTCTTATTCGGCAGGAAATAATTCCGCTCACTCACTAGTTATACCCGACTGATTATCGCTATATAGAGGCAGTAATCAAATGGAACCAAATGAAGATCCGTCCAGCCAGCGACCAGCTGACAAAGACCTGAAACGCCAGGGCAAATTAGCCAAGTATGCCGAGTTTCTAAAGTATGGTGGAATCAATATAAGAAGCATTGAAACTTATTTAAAATACATCATTATAGCTTTTATTGGTTGGCTATACTTAACATTTTGCATACTTAGAGACGGGGAACTCATAATCTTCAATGTGAAGGCCTGCTATCCTTTAGCCTTTATATTCTATATTTCATTGTTTACCCTTCCAATGTTGACCTTGAGTAAACGCATTAAGGCACATGGAACAATAGCAGGACTTCTATCGATTGGCCTTGATGCGATCTTCATAATTTTGATCTGGTCAAGTAAAAATGGACACCCAGTTAAGCGACTTTTGCCAAAG
>CAZLRK010000108.1:0-12475 GCA_964561845.1 uncultured Desulfobacterales bacterium
TAAAATTTTAGCCTGCCTTGAACTTGAACAAAATTGAACATTTTTCAAAGGTCTCAAATATATGAGTATTGATTTTTAATGAATTCGTAAAAAGTCGAATTCATCAAGTGTTTGGTTAATTATTAAACACCCAACAGCCTGTCGAGTACTATCGCCGCCGCAGTCCGAACAGAAAGATGATTGTATTTTGTATTCCCCTTAATCGGCTCCAACACATAATCAGCTTCTGACATAAACTTTTCTGTAAGACCCCATCCCGTGCCGAATAACAAGATGTAAGGCCCTCCGTTGTGGATCATTTCACGAAATTTTCCAAAGCTTATTCTTCTGGAACTGTCTTTGGCACATGTAACAACAATTTTTGGGGGCTCTTCACTGTTGCCATGGACATGCTCAACCACTTCCTTTAGAGAATCATTAATACTGATCAGTTCCAGGGCTTCACGTCTTTTTGGATTGTATTTTGAGCCTATCCCGCTTACCCAGTGCGAAATTATCCTTTGAACAAGCTTTTTCTGATCCGAAAGGGGTGTAACCACATAAAAAGATCGCACTCCATATGTTCTGGCCGCTCTTGAAATATCGTGTAAATCAAGATTTGTTACGGCTGATGCAATTATATCACCGTTTTTATTGAGCACAGGATAATGAATCAGAGCTATGGATAGATTGGGAGTACATTCTTCGGATATCTTTGCAATCATTTGTTAATAATCTATTTTTCCCCTCCGTGCTCTCTGCGCTTGCTTTGGTGTTTATTTATAATATCTTCAATATCAGAACACCAATTTTTTAAGATGTCTATCTCTTGACTGCTAAAGGGTCTTTTTTTTAATAGATCCTGTCTTTTAAGAAATGTTCGTATCAGCGATGATTCAAGCCGCCATTTTTCAATCTCACCGTGATTCCCTGACACAAGAGTCTCGGGTACTTTCGCTCCCTCAAAAGTTCCAGGCCTTGTATACTGTGCGTGCTCTATTAGACCACTTGAAAACGAGTCCGTCTCTGCTGAATCTGAACCGCCAAGTACACCTGGAATCAATCTGGTCACAGCATCCATCACGACCATTGCCGCCAGTTCACCGCCTGTAAGGACATAGTCGCCAATGGAAATATCATAATCTACAAAATTCTGGCTAATCCGTTCATCAACTCCTTCGTAACGACCGCTGATTAGAATAAGCCCGTCAAATGATACAAACTCATGGGCCATATCCTGGTTAAAAGTCCGTCCCTGCGGTGTCAGCAGTATTGTCTTTGACTTTGGAATCTTTTCTTTGGCAGCCCTAATAGCACCGGCGAGGGGTTCGGGTTTCATAACCATCCCGCATCCACCTCCGTAAGGCCTGTCATCAGTAACCCGGTGTTTACCTTGTGCATAATATCTGACATTTAATGTCAAAGCGGAAATTTTTCCATGCAACAGCGCCCTTCTAATAATACCAAATTCCCAGAATGGATTAAACATTTCCGGGAAAATAGTCAGGACTGCAAAATTCATTTAAAACCGACCGTTATATGAGACTTTCGGGAAGATCCACATGCATCTTTTTATTCTTTAAATCTATTGATAAGACCACCGATTCAAGAGCCGGAATCAACATTTCACTGTCCGCAGCTTTAGTCGAGTTTTTCACAATATATATGTCATTGCTTCCAGTTGGAAATATCGATTCAACTTTACCGATGTATTTCCCATCCATTGTAAATACAGAAAGACCGATAATATCGAACCAATAATAAGCCTCATCTTCAAGTTCGGGTAAACAACTTTTTTTAATAAAAATTTCAGACTCAACGAGTGCTTCAGCTTGATTACGGTTCTCTATTCCTTTTAGCGCCAACAGAACAGTGCGTTTATGGGATCTGGTCCATTCGATTTTAAAGGTTTTTTGTCGTCCTCTTGCATTTCTTATTCGAATCAGACTGTCCGGTTCAAAGATAGCCATTGATTCGGCATATGAATATACCTTTAGGGCTCCCTTTAAACCGTGGACCCCGACCACTTTACCCATAAGGAGAAAATCGTTTTCTCCCATGAGTCTATTCTATAATCTCAAGGACTGTGCGTTTTTTTATCTTGGCTGAAGCAGCGCTTAATATGGTACGCATAGCTCGCGCAGTTCTACCCTGTTTTCCTATGACTTTCCCAAGATCCTCTTTGGCTACCTTTAATTCTAATACTGAAGTTTGGTCGCCTTCCACTTCTGTTACCGATACTTCATCCGAATTGTCAACAAGTGCCCGCGCAATGATAGTTATCAAATCTTTCATAGCTCCATCTCCTTTGTTAGCTGTTCAGAGTTAGGTTGAAATAGTCTACGCAGGATTTCCTAAAAAACCCTCCTTCTTTAAAAGGCTTTTTACCGTGTTTGAAGGAATAGCACCCTGGTCCATCCAATACTTAATCCTTTCCTCCTTAAGTGAAACCTCAGTCGGATCAGGCAAAGGATTATATGTACCAACGGTTTCCAAAAATCTGCCGTCTCTCGGAAATTTAGAGTCAGCTACTACAATTCTATAAAATGGTCTTTTTTTTGCGCCGTGTCTAGCCAATCTAATTTTAACCGCCATATCAATTCTCCTCTTTAAAACGGCAACATACCCCGGTTTATTCCTCGCATGCCGCCTTTATTAAATTTCTGCATCATTTTCATAACCTGAGAGTAATTTTTTAAAAGCTTGTTAATGTCCTGAACTCTGGTTCCGCTGCCTTTAGCAATCCTTTTACGACGACTCCCATTTATTATTTTATATTGACTTCGCTCCTGATGGGTCATGGAATTTATGATCGCTTCGATTTTGACAAATTCTTTTTCATCTACATTGAGATTTTTCATTTGTTTATGATTACCGATACCGGGAATCATTCCTATCAACTCTGTTAAAGAACCCATCTTTCGTATTTGTACCATCTGATCACGAAAGTCTTCAAGAGTAAATTGGCTTTTTCTCAGCTTTTTTTCAAGCTCAGTCGCTTTTTTCTCGTCTACCATTGTCTGGGCCTTTTCTATAACAGTAAGGATATCTCCCATTCCCAGTATCCTTGAGGACATCCTGTCCGGATGAAAAGGCTCCAGTTCACTTAATTTTTCGCCGACACCTATAAATTTAATCGGTTTATTCGTTATTGCCTTAATGGAAATTGCCGCTCCGCCGCGTGCGTCGCCGTCCATCTTGGTAAGAACAACACCACCAATATCAAGAACATTGTCAAATGATTTTGCTATATTAACCGCGTCCTGGCCGGTCATGGCATCGGCCACAAGGAGTATGTCAGATGGTTGCACTGCATCTTTGATGCGGGAAAGCTCTGCCATCAACTCTTCGTCAATATGAAGCCGTCCTGCTGTATCGAGCAACAACGTGTCACATCTTTTTTGTTGTGCCTCTGTCCAAGCTTCCCTGCAAATCCGAACAGGGTCCATTTTAAGTTCAGACTGAAAGACAGGAACATTTAGCTGCTCACCTAGCTTTTTAAGCTGATCAATAGCTGCGGGGCGATACACATCTGCAGGAACCAGATATGGTTTCTTACCTTCTTTTCTTAAAAAAACAGCGAGTTTCCCTGCTGTTGTTGTTTTCCCTGACCCCTGGAGGCCTGCCAACATGACCGATGCCGGCTTTGGACCCGAAAGGCGTAACTCTTCATGACGGCTGCCCATCAGTTCCGTCAGCTCATCGTTTACTATCTTGACAACCTGTTGGCCGGGTGTTAGGCTATCAAGCACCTCTTGGCCTATTGCCCTCGCCTTGATAGATGCAATAAACTGTTTTACAACTTTATAATGGACATCGGCTTCAAGGAGAGCCATGCGAACTTCTTTTAAACCCTCCTGGACATTTTTTTCCGTTAATTTGCCGTGCCCTTTGAGTTTTTTAAATATTGAATTAAGTCTGTCACTTAAATTTTCAAACATAAAAATAGCGTAAATACTAATATATTTTATATAAATAAACCATTGAATATAATATTTATCTAATGTTTTGTCAAGAAAATAATGACTTCCGAACTTAACAAAAAAGATATTAAAGAACTTACCAAAGAACAGCTTGTTTCATGGCTTGAGAGCCGAGGAATTCGTTCTTTTCGGGCAAAGCAAATCTTTAAGTGGATTTATTCTCGTCAAGTAGACCTATTTGATTCAATGACTGATCTTAAAAAGGATATTAGAAAATTGCTCTCGCTCCACTTTACGATCAAACGTCTTGAAAAGGTAGAAATTAAAACATCACACGATGGTTCCCGAAAATACCTTTTTAAACTTAATGATGGAAAATATATAGAAAGCATCCTGATTCCGGAAAAAAATCATTATACATTATGTGTATCAAGCCAGGTCGGATGTGCTCAAGATTGCAAGTTTTGCCTCACCGCAAAGGGAGGTTTTTATCGTAACCTGACAAAAGATGAAATTGTCTCACAGGTGCGTGATATCGAAAATGATCTGCACGAATCCAAACGTCTTACCAATATAGTATTCATGGGAATGGGTGAACCACTGGCTAATTATAAAAACCTGATTGATGCTGTTAACACGATTACCGATACCGATTATGAACTTAATTTTGCAAGCCGGAGGGTTACTATGTCCACCGCCGGCCTGGTCCCCAGGATTTTTGATTTTGCTCGTGATACAAAAGTTAATTTAGCCATTTCTTTAAACGCAACAGACAATAAAACCAGAAGCATGCTTATGCCCATAAATCGAAAGTACCCAATAGAAAAATTGCTTGACGCATGCCGTAGATACAATTTGCAGCCGGGCCGTCGAATTACGTTTGAGTATATTCTTATGAAAGGTGTAAACGATTCCGAAAAGGACGCATATCGTCTTGCGAAGCTGCTCAGGTCTATCAAGGCAAAAATAAATCTTATACCTTTCAATGAATACGAAGGCTGTAAATTTTTTCGGCCTGAAGAACCAGCTATTCAACGTTTCCAGGAAATTCTACTTAAAAATAATTATACCGTTATCATTCGCCACAGCAAGGGCCGGGACATCTCTGCCGCATGCGGTCAGCTCAGCGCAAATATGATGCCGGATAATTGATTTACTCTTGACATAATACTGTCTATCTAATAAAATTTACTAAATATCTTGAGACCTTTGAAAAATGCTCAATTTTGTTCAAGTTCAAGGCAGGCTCAAATTTTAACCACCCCAGTACGATCTGCCGGACCTACGGGGCAGGCAGGCATACATTGAGTATTTCGAGGATTAAAATTTGAGCCTAACACAGAAATTGGACAAAAGGGGGCGTTTTGCAAAGGTCTCATCTTGGGGGTGGCTCTGACAGCCTGAGATTACACCCTTTGAACCTGCTCTGGGTAATTCCAGCGAAGGGAAACGAAAATTTTTATTGCTCTGCCTGTATATGAAAACCGTTTCCCTGAGGGAACGGTTTTTTTTATGATAAATTTAGCAGAAAAAGCTGCTCAGAATCTTACAGTAGTAAGAGAAAAGAAACCGCTCATTCATAATATTACAAACTCCGTTGTAATGAATTACACCGCAAACGCCCTTCTTGCAATGGGAGCTTCTCCGGTAATGGCTCATTCCCGGAATGAGGTTGAAGAAATGGTCTCTATTGCTGAAGCGCTTGTTTTCAATATCGGCACGTTAACAGAAGACCGCCTTGCTTCCATGATAAAAGCCGGAAAAAAAGCATCGGAACTCGGTATACCGGTTATATTCGATCCGGTGGGATCAGGTGCAACAACATTTAGAACAAATTCTGCCGGAAAAATTATCGAAGAGATCGATACCAGCGTTATTAGGGGAAACCCATCTGAAATACTTTCACTCATAAATTTTGAATCAAAAACAAAAGGTGTGGATTCTATACACTCGGTGGAAGACGCGACCAAAGCCGGAAAGATTCTTGCAAAAGAAGCAAAAACAATCATTGCAATTACAGGAGCAAAGGACTTAATCACGGATGGTGAAAATGTCCTACGCGTGTCAAACGGCCATCCATTAATGGGATATGTCACCGGAACCGGTTGTATCGCATCCGCAATAATCGGAGCATTCTTAGCCGTAGATAACGTCCCGTTAAGCTCCGCAGCAACAGCACTTGCTTTTTTTGGCCTGGCAGGAGAAGTTGCAGGAAAAAAGGCATCCGCACCAGGAAGCTTTATGATAGAAATACTGGATGCTCTTTATACAATTACCCCGGAAGAACTTAAAGAGGGGTGCAAAATTATAATAAAATGAACTTACAAGATATTGGTGAATTTGGGTTTATTAAAAAAATCAGTCGCGGCTGTTTAATTCGTCCTCAAAATGTTATCAGGGGAATCGGTGATGATGCCGCCGTGTTTACTCAAGATTGCAATGAAGTAACCCTTTTAACAACCGATCTGCTTGTTGAAAGGGTTCATTTTTTCAGGCATAAAACTTCCGGATTTGATTTGGGACACAAAGCATTGGCAGTAAACTTGAGCGATATTGCAGCAATGGGAGGAACTGCCGGTGAAGCTTTTGTCAGCATTGCGATTCCTAAAGACTGCTCTATAGATTATCTTGAAGATTTATACATGGGGATGAAAACCCTGGCCGCCAAATTTGACGTTAATATTCTTGGAGGGGATACAACCCGTTCAGAAGCCGACCTTATTATCAATATTTCAGTGACAGGCTCTATACCTGAAAAAGAAATTTTATGCCGAAATACTGCAGAACATGGGGACATGATTTATTCAACAGGTCTCCTGGGAGACAGTAAGGCCGGTCTATACTTAATATTAAATGATATCAAGGCAGATTCAAAAGAATTAAATGAATTGTTAAATGTTCATAACCTTCCGGTGCCTCATCTTAAGCAAGGCCGTTTTCTTGCAAGTCAAAAAGGAGTTCACGCAGCTATTGATGTCAGTGACGGTCTCAGCTCCGACATCGGACATATTTCAACTGAAAGTAATGTTGGAGTTCACCTTTTTTATGAAAAAATACCTGTTTCAAAAAATCTTAAACATTTTTGCCAACGATTCCATAAAAACCCTATTGAATATGCACTTACAGGTGGTGAAGATTATACGCTATTGTGCACGATATCACCTGATAAAGCGGATAATATCGCCCGTCGCTATTTAAAGGAATTCAACAAGCCGCTTTATCTTATCGGCGAAATAACCGATTCAACCCGGATGGAACTTATCTACCCTAACGGAAAAATCAAAAACCTTTCACCTTCAGGATGGGATCATTTTAAAAATGAATTCGTATAAAGACGAATTCATTAAGTGTTTGGTGTTTAGTATTTTGTGTTTTGTTTGAGGTACAGACATCTTCAAATAGTCAAATAGTTGAGTGGTTGAGTAGTTGAGTAGTAAAAATTTTTTTATGATTAAATAATTATGTTAATATTTGCAAACTGTTGAATATCCATTTTTTTGAAAACTACTATTTTCCTTTTTATTACAACCATTTAACTGCTCAACTACTCGACGACTTAACAATACTGGAGGTATATGCTTATATACCAGTTGTTAGATAGCCAAACACTAAACACTAAATACAAAATACTCTCGTAAAAAGATCGCTTTTTTGACTTTTTACGAGACCATAAAGCTATATAGTTCTAACACTTTCATAAGGATAAACTGTTACAAAATGAGCAAAATTTATAAAAAAGTACTTACTATTGCCGGTTCGGATAGTGGCGGCGGAGCAGGCATTCAGGCGGATTTAAAAACTATTTCATCCATCGGTTGCTATGGCATGTCCGTTATTACGGCGCTGACGGCTCAAAATACAAAGGGTGTTACCGGCATTCATGCGATACCGCCGTCCTTTGCAAAAGAACAGATGGAAGCTGTTTTTACTGATATTGGTTCTGACGCAGTAAAAATCGGAATGCTTTACTCTGCAGAGCTGATTGAGGTCGTGGCGCAACAACTAAAAAAACATGGCGCAGATAAAATTGTATTAGATCCTGTGATGGTGGCCCAGAGCGGAGATAAGCTTCTTCAGGATGATGCAATTGAAGCCATAAAAGAGTACCTCATGCCGTTGGCCGACGTTGTTACTCCCAACCTGCCAGAAGCTAAAGTTTTGTTAGGTCGTGATTTGCAAGGTCTTGAAGACATGCAGAATGCAGCAAGAGATTTGGCCCGCTACAAAAGTAAAAGTATACTCATAAAGGGCGGCCATTTGGATGATGATAACAGTACCGATCTCCTTTACCTTACAAGGGAGGATCAATCCATTGTTCTAAAGGAAAAAAAAATCGAAACCAGGAATAACCACGGTACCGGCTGTACCCTGTCTTCGGCTATTGCTTCCTATCTCGCCGGAGGATATGATATTGAGTCTGCCGTAAGAAAAGCTAAAAGATACATCTCAGAAGCCATTCGTGCCGGCTCTCAGTACAAGCTGGGCCACGGCCATGGACCTGTACACCACTTTTTTCAATTTTGGGAGTAAATGAATGAAGCTTTTTCTACGAGAATATGCCAAAGTAATGAAGCTCCCCGCCGCAAGCGGCGGGGTATCTATCGGAATTCGGCGTAGCAAACCCGCCTTCGCTTTGGTTAGCTTCGACGCGGTTTCGACTCGCCAGAATAAACAAGTTCTTTCTTGAATTTATGAAAACGTTTCGTGATCCGTCTAGTAAAATTCTTTGGGAAGAAGCAATCAAATTCAATTCATCAAAAAGTATTGTAAGGGCATAACGAATCGCTCAACCGGATCGCCTAAATTTTAGGCATTTCAGTATTTTTGACAAAAATCCCTTCTTAACATAATGCCTAATATCAGCAAATTATCAATGAACTAAGTGCAGTTTTGATGGGGTATTACCAAATATAATATTTCAGTCCTGACAGTAAAATTTCAGTTGTACTTAATTGATCGACATTCGAAAATCGATGGAGGATCACATGAAGCAAGTTGACCTATCTACGCCGAAACCATCCCTGCGCTTGCTGCAGGAAGATCATTGTAAGCATATCCACAGTGCCAGTATGGAGATTCTGGAATATCACGGTATCCGGATGCTGGACCCGGAAGGCAGAGACATGCTGTTAACTGCCGGTGCCATGGCCAAGGAAAACAGTTGGATCAATATTCCATCAGTTTTGGTTAAAAAGGCGTTACGATCTGCTCCGGACCGCATCGTTCTGGCGAATCAGAAAGGGGAAAGAACTCTCTTTTTAGAAGACACCAACACCTACTTCGGTCCTGGGTCCGATACGGTTTTTACGGACGATATAGAAACCGGCGAACGCCGGAAAACTGTTCGCTCAGATATCGGGCGAATGGCAAAATTGTGTGACGTTCTTGCCAATATCGATTTTGTTATGTCCATGGGCATACCCCATGATGTTCCAGTCACGGCGACCTACTTATACGAATTTGCCGAAATGATAAAAAATTCCAATAAACCCATAGTGTTCACCGCCGATGCCCCACAGAATATCGACGATATTTACGAAATGGCCTGCGCTGTAGCCGGCGGCCCTGAACATCTTAAGGCAAATCCTTTTCTGCTGCATTACTCTGAACCGATCTCCCCATTACTTTTCCCGTTAGAATCCGTTCAAAGACTGATCCGCTGCGCCCACCACCATATACCGGTAGGGATGATTCCGGCAGCCAACGCCGGCTCCGGAGCACCCATAACCAATGCAGGTTCTATCGCTTTGGCAAATGCCGAATCTCTGGCAGGATTGGTGGTCCATCAGCTTAAAAATCCCGGCGCCCCCTTTTTATACGGCTACAATATCGCCACGTTGGATATGAAACATGCAGTTGTAGCCTATGGTGCCCCTGAATTCCGGATCACAGATGGTGCTATGGCGGATTTAGCCAGGTTCTACGGGTTGCCATCCTGGGGAACCTCAGGTTGCAGTGACTCAAAGGTGGTTGACGCCCAGGCCGGTATTGAGGCTACTTTCGCGATTTACAACTCCATGCTTAGCGGTAACAATCTGGTTCACGATGTGGGATATATCCAATCCGGTCTTACGTCTTCCATGGAAATGCTCATCATGGGTGACGAGGTGATTGACATGTGCCGCCGGTTTATTGAACCCATCTCTTTGAATAAGGACACCATTCCCATGGAAGCCTATGGGCGAGCCAAGTCCACACGCAGCTTTATCGCGGACGACCACACCTTTGAAAACTTCAGGCAGGCCCAATGGGCGCCCAAGCGGCTGGACAGAGCCCAGTTCGACGGTTGGGAAAAAGGCGGCAAAAAAGACCTTTATCAACGTCTTAATGATGAAGCCAAAGATATTATGTCCGGTCATATTCCTGAAGCCAAACCGGCTGAAGTAATGGCCAAAATAAATCAAATACTTGAAAAGAGAAGCTGAGGAGGGCCTTCCATTGAAAGAACTTGCGAAAAAACATGCGACAGCATTACAGGAACAATTAAAAAAGCAAAATATAGAAGCAGCAGTAATTTCCGACCCTAGCTCCATATATTACTTCACCGGTGCCCACAGCTTTCTGGGTATGAACTTTGGGCGCCCGACAGTTCTCATAGTTCTTCAATCCGGTTTTTGTTCCATCATCGCCCCCTTGTGTGAAGGATCCATGCTAAGGGAAATGGTATGGTTGGACGACCTGATACTATGGATGGACGGGGAAGATGGAGAATGGCGGAATCCTCTGGAAAAAATCCTTAAGGGTTACAAGAATGGTAACGTGGGCGTGGATTATCACGAAATGCCTCGAATCATTTTCGATTTCATCGTTAAAGACCGCAACCCGGATGCCGTGAAAGACATCACGCCCATAATCAACAAAATGAGAATGGTTAAATCTCCCGAAGAACTACAAGTAGCAAGGCATGCCGGAGAAGTGGCAGTTGCAATGCTGAATGGCGCACATGAAACCGCCGGAGCGGGTGTCTCGGAATATGAAATCGCTCTGGCAGTATACAATGCCGGAACCAGGAAGGCGGCCGAACTTTTAGAAACCCATTATGACGATGGGCTCACTTCACCAGTGTTGCATTTTCATCAAATTGTCACCTCCGGCGTCCGTACCTCCTTTCCACATCAACGTGCTTCCTTGCGCAAATTAGAGAAAAACGACCCGCTTTTTCTTTGTTTCTGCGGAATAACCGATTTTCGCGAATTTAAACTGGGATTTGACCGTGTTCTTTATATCGGTCAACCGAAGGAATCCGACGCCAGGCTTTGGGATATAGCCCTGCGCGCTCAGAAAGGCGCCTTATCGGCAATTCGACCGGGAGCAATTGCTGAAGACGTATTCAAAGAGTATGCGGAAGTAATTAGATCTTCAGGATTAGAGTGCTCTTTTAGAGCGGGAAGAAGTGTGGGATATTCCTATAATGAAATGCCGCAACTTGCAATGGGCGATAAAACTGAACTGGTTCCGGGAATGGTGTTTGCAGTGGATGGTGCGGTCAATGATCCCGGGGTTTCCCGCGCACAGACAGGAGACAGTATCGTTGTCACCGACGACGGATACGAGAAATTAACTAATTATTCCAATAAAATAGAGGATCTCATTGTTAATACTCAATAGTCACTGATGAAGGAAAATGCCATTTTGGTGAACAGCAGCCCCGGTCCTGTAGTCCATGAGACCGCTCTTACAGCCCATTGCCAAAAGTATCCGAATTTCCGGGCAGGTCTGGATGTGTTTTATGGTTTTGATCATCTGTGCCCGGTGCAATCGACATTGTGAAAAAATGGCAATAAAAAAGTATGAAAAACATAATTATTATTTAGGAGAAATACAATGTTTAAACCAGGCGACAAAATTGTTTCCAAACAGCGAACTGTTGAGTTTGACGCAGGAAGACATCATCGGGCCAAACTTGGATTTATATTGATGTCCACGGACCTGGCAGCCGAAGCAGACTTCTTCGATATGGCGCCTAAGGATGTAGCGGTTCATATCACCAGGTTAAAGACCGACGACTACACAACCAATGAAACCCTGTCCCGTCATATTGAACACATGGCCGATGCCGCTGCAAAAATTCAGCCCGATGCTAAGCCCGATGTCATTAGCTATAGTTGCACATCAGGGTCAATCGTAATTGGCGAAGAAAGAATCATGCAGGAAATCAAAAAAGGAGCTCCCTATGCCATCCCGATGACCCTGGTCACCGGTGTGGTGGATGCCCTAAACGAGCTTGGTGTCAAAAAGATTGTGGTGGGAACACCGTACCTCGACGAAATTAATACCAACGAAGCCGAGTTCCTGTATAAAAAAGGGTTCGAAATTCTGGACATACAGGGTTTGAACCTGGAAACGGGAATTTCTTTTGGAACTGTAACTCCTGGATACTGGAAAAAGTTCGCCCTTGAAATTAACAGACCGGATGCTGAAGCCATTTTCCTAAGCTGCGGAGGAATACGATCACTGGAGGTCGCTGAGGAAATTGAAGCTCTGACCGGGAAACCGGTTATTACAAGCAACCAGGCGCAAATGTGGAGCTGTTTAAGACGGGCCGATATCAAGGATAAAATTGAAGGTTTCGG
>CAZLRK010000109.1:0-12282 GCA_964561845.1 uncultured Desulfobacterales bacterium
GAAAAACGGATCGCCGCCTAATTTTTCCATACACAACTCTTGACAATAACTCCACGCCGGGTCAGGAGCCCTGAAATTAGAATTGCTGAGTTCTAACCTATTTATCCCAAGACAATATCCATCTGGCTGCTTCATATAGATTTTCAGCCACATGGTCGGGAAGGATATTTTTTTTTGCAAGTATTTTTTCAGACATCACTCCATTGCCTGTTTTGACAAGAACGGTATGCGCACACCCGGCTTTTTTAGCACATTCAATATCCTTCACGGTATCGCCTATCATTGTTGAAGTTGAAAGATCAATTTTGTAGATCTTTTGTGCCGTAAAAATTAATCCGGGCTTTGGCTTGCGACAGTCGCATCCGTCTTCAGGCGTATGTGGACAGAAAAAAATATCTTTTATCTCTCCACCTTGAGATTTGACGGTCTTTTTCATCATTTGATGAATATAATCAAGTTTTTTCATTGGCATCAGGTTGCGATTGATTGCCGATTGGTTTGAAATTATGATTGTAGTAAATCCGTTATTAGTAAAGGTTTTTATCGCCTCTATACTCCCGGGGAGAAATTCGAATTCGGCCCAGCTTTTTATATAATTCGGTGAATCCCGGTTAATAACACCGTCTCTGTCCAAAAAAACAACCTTTTGCAACAATATTTTTTACTCCCATCTCCTGCAAAAGCGAAAAAAATTATTCGGCAACTATAAAAGCCCCTTCAAATCCGTTTTTAATCAAAATATTTTCGTATTCTATGGCCTTTTCCAAACTTGAGCATTTACCTACCCGAACCCTGTAAAAGGTTTCATATCCGTTATTATATGTAACTATATGAGCATTCTTGTATTTTTGATCGAGCTTTTGCTGAAGTTTTACTGCGTTTTCCCTGTTGGTAAACGCACCCACCTGGAACGTAAAATTCCCTGTATAATAATCGCCTGGTGTAAATGCAGCTTCAGCACCTTTTTTGGACTTTTGCTTGGTGGCGCCAAGTGCAACGACTTCAACCATGGCGGTACCCGGGCCCACAATTCCTATTTTTTTTGCAGCTTTGTAAGAAAGATCAATGATCCTGCCACGGACAAAGGGACCTCTGTCGTTAACTCTGACTTCAACTTCCCGTTTGTTTTCAAGATTGTGCACCCTGACATATGTTCCCAAGGGAAGAGTTTTATGAGCGGCTGTCATGGCATGCATATTATAAATTTCCCCATTCGCCGTTTTCCTGCCATGAAACTTCTTGCCATACCAGGATGCTTTTCCGCGTTGATAAAAATCCTTAGAATCCGGTAAGGGTTTATACCAATTTTTTCCTACTTTATACGGTTTAGTATGTCCGGGCGGACTAGAAGGGGCCACTCTTTTTGAGCAGCCGGAAGCAATTAAAATAGCAAGACCAAAAATGAAAAGGAATTGAAAAAAAATAGAAAAACTTTCTTGTCGTTCCTTAAAAGCCGTCATCCACCCTCCTTCCGCCTTGTGTCATCTGTCCTCTGTCTTCTGTCTCCTACTTTTCAAGAGCTATTTTCACAACATCTAACATTTTGTCTACAAAATGAAAATGGATTTCCTTTTGAACCTTTTTCGGTATGTCTTCTAAATCCTTTTCATTCCATTGCGGCATGATAATTGTTTTTATACCGGCACGGTGTGCAGCAAGTACTTTTTCCTTAATACCTCCAACCGGCAGCACCTGCCCCCTTAAGGTTATTTCGCCGGTCATTGCAAGATCTTTATATATAGTCTTATTGGTGAGGAGGGATGTGAGAGCTGTTAATATGGTAACTCCGGCGGAAGGACCGTCTTTGGGTATAGCACCTGCCGGGACATGTATATGGATATCATGATTCCCAAAAAAATCCTCGGAAATCCCTAACGAGGCAGCATTTGTGCGAATGAAGCTTAATGCCGCTGTTGCGGATTCCTTCATGACATCCCCCAGTTGACCGGTTAAGGTCAGGTTTTTATTCCCATTCATGGCGGTAGCTTCAATAAAAAGCAGCTCTCCTCCTGTCTGTGTCCAGGCAAGACCCATGGCCACTCCTGGAGTTGAGATTCTTGCTTTGCCTTCGAAATTAAAGCGAATCGGACCAAGATATTTTGAGATGCTGATAACTTTTATTGCCGCAGACTTTACATTCCCTTCTGCGACATTGCTTGCAACGCCCCGACAAATAGTAGCGATTTCCCGTTCTAGATTCCTTAGCCCTGCTTCCCGGGTATAGCCCGAAATGATTAGTTTTACTGCACCCTTTGTAAAAGATATCTGATCCGCTTTAAGACCGTGTTCTGTCCGCTGACGAGGAATGAGATATCGATTTGCAATTTTTATTTTTTCGTCTTCCGTATAACCCAAAAGCTGTAAAACCTCCATCCTGTCTCTCAAAGCAGGTGGTATGGTGTCAAGAATATTTGCAGTAGTGATAAACATGACCTTTGACAAATCAAACGGCACATCCAGGTAGTGATCTGAAAAAGAAAAATTCTGTTCAGGATCAAGAACTTCCAGTAGAGCTGATGATGGATCGCCTCGAAAATCGCTTCCGACTTTGTCTATTTCATCCAACATAAAAACCGGGTTGTTTGATTCGGAGCGTCTGATTCCCTGGATGATCCGCCCGGGAAGCGCTCCGACATAAGTACGCCTATGTCCCCTGATTTCTGCTTCATCTCTGACTCCACCAAGCGATATTCGGAAAAATTTACGCCCCAGAGCCCGGGCTATTGAGTTGCCAAGTGATGTCTTTCCAGTACCCGGTGGACCAACAAAACAAAGGATAGGGCCCTTTGAATCCGGCTTTAGCTTGCGTACGGCAAGATATTCTATGATACGCTTTTTAGCTTTTTCGAGGCCGTAATGGTCTTCATCTAAGACCCTTCGAGCTTTTTTTATATCAAGATTATCCTTGGTGCTTTCATTCCAGGGTAATGATGTCATCCAGTCAAGATAGGTGGAGGCAACTGTATATTCGGCGGATGACGGATGCATGCGGGAAAGGCGGTCGAGTTCACGTTCAGCTTCTTTGGCAGCTTCTTCGGGAAGATTTTTTTCTTTTATTTTTTCCCGATAGTCATCAATTTCAACAGTAGATTCATCTTTTTCACCCAGTTCTTCCTTAATTGCTTTCAACTGCTGGCGCAGAAAATATTCTCTTTGCTTTTTATCCATGTCCCCTTTGACCTGGGACTGTATCTTATTGCCGAGTTCAAGAATTTCAAGCTGATGATTTATAAGTTTTGTAACTTTTTTTAATCGTTTTTTTGCATCATTAGTTTCCAGGACGCTCTGCTTATCCTCAGGAGTAGAATTAATTGTGGATGCAACGATATCAGCAAGTGTACCAGGTTCTTGTATTGAACCTGCCATGCCCCCGATTTCTTGTGGCAAGCCTGGAGAAAGCTCAATAACCCTGTTGAATAAGGAGCGAATGTTTGACATAAGCGCCTCTGTTTCTTTATCTATCTTTTCGATATCCTTAATCGGTTCCACATTGGCCAGCAGGTAGGGTTTACCTTCTATAAAAGATTTTATCCTGAATCTGCCTATCCCTTGCACCAGCATTTGTGCTTTGCTGTCTTCAATTTTTGCCATTTTTAGGATTAAAGCACTGGTGCCTACGGAAGATAGATCATCCTTGGAATAAGTACCATCCTTTGTCTTCTTTGTAGATACAAGGAGCCCAATTATGCGATCTTTAGACATTGCTTCGTCAATGAGTTGAATAGATTCAATCTGCATGACGATCAAGGGTAAAACCATCTTTGGGAATAGGGCCGTATCAAACAAAGGCAGGATAGGTAAAATTTCCGGAATTTTTTCCATGGAAATTTCTGTAGGTGATTGTTGCTCAGTCATGGCTACCTCCAACTCCTCAAAAAGCCTGCTGTTTACTAGTTATCCTTCTGTAATCGGTATCTTGTGCGTCTTATCAATTTGCAATTTAGTAAGTCGAATCTGGAGAAAACCGTTTGAATAAGATGATGTTACTATTTCAGTATCGATGGGTGCTGGGAGATACAGAAAACGCTCAAACTTCCCGTACTGGATTTCCGCCAGCCTGTAAGTTGCATTTTCCGAAAGTGGCATTTCTTTCCTTTTTCCGGAGATCTTGACGGCCTTTTTATTGATTTCAACTTCCAAATTTTCTTTTTCGACTCCTGCGATCTCGGCACGAATGAAAATTTCTTCAACAGTTTCATATATATCCATTTGCGGAACCCACATCTGTTCTGAAGAGGAGAACATAGGGTTCACCGGTCGGGGTCGAAACATTCCCTCTATAGTTTTTTCGATTTTAGAAGTTAACCTATCAAAATCGTTTCCAAAATTTATTTTTATATATTCCATTTTCGACTCCTGTATTTTATTTTAGATCTCGTAAAAGTAAATTAACATCATAATGGGAATTTGTAAAGTTAGTCTTTTAAAGAATAATTGCTTTCAATTTGTCCGGGGCAGCACATTTTATAAATTTTTTAGATAACCCCATTTGTCGAGCAGGTCCATTTCTTTTAAAATCATGATTGAGCGACTTTGCACGTATTTTGATGGGCGATCCACTCTGAGCCTTAACGGATTTGGAAGTACTGCCGCCAGGAGTGCACATTCTCTTCGTCCAAGACGAATGGGAGGTTTTCTGAAAAACTTTTTACTGGCTGCGCTTATTCCGAAAACACCATCGCCAAACTCGGCAATGTTCAAGTAGACCTCAATAATTCGACTTTTTGGCCATAGAAGTTCTATAAGGACTGTAAAATATGCTTCGATCCCTTTTCGTATAAAACTTTTACCGGGCCAAAGGAAAAGATTCTTTGCAACCTGCTGGGAGATTGTACTGGCGCCGCGAACACGAATGCCTTTTGTCTTTTCATATAAGGCTTCAATGATAGATTCACTATCGAAGCCCCAGTGATTTGGAAATTTTTGGTCTTCTGACGCCATCACGGCAATAAGGGCGTGGGGCGATATTTTATCAATATCCACCCATTGGTAGCGAATTTTAAAGTCTTTCCTGTTATCTAACCACGTTGATATTTTTCGCTGTAACATAAAAGAAGAAGTAGGCGGGTCCACCCAGCGTAAGAGCAGGACAGGAAGAATAGTAGTCAATACTAACAATATGATTGCTGTTATAACAAATATTTTGATATATCTTAAAAGGTTATATAATAGCATCACTTATCGATGAATCTGTAAAAAGATAACATTCAGTTATTGGACAGGATAGCAGATACACAAAATAATGTAACCTTTTTTTACATTTTAAGTCCGCCACCGACCTCTGGCGGATTCCATGTCTTTCAGTGGTGAATTATTACCATAATTCAAAATGCGCACAGCAATTTCAGATTTTATGTAATAATTTAGCTGTTTGAAAACAAAGCCACTTCAAAGGTAATTAAATTTTAAACCGTGTAAAACTCGCGCATAAGTGAGTGTAAAAAAAGAACAGTGCATGTCTTTTAAATAAAGCAGATAAACTATAAATGTCGATTAGCCATTAAAACACATAATGCAAACCCCTGTTCTTTCTTAACTTTCACTAATACGCTCAGACAGTTACACGATTAAAATTAAACAATCTTTGAAGTTTGCTATCTCTAATTGTTTTCAGAAGGCTAAATTAATACGATTTTATTAAGATAAATATGCTTTACATTAATATTTACATTGACATTTACATTCTGATGTGTTATCTTAAAATTTAATCAAATATTAATAAGGAGACTTTGTTCTATGCATCCTGATTTAACCCCAAAACAGCAACGACTTCTTAGTTACCTGGAGCGTGAGATAGCTCGCACCGGAAAGGCGCCTAGCTTGCGTCAGGCGGCATCTGAAATTGGTGTAAGCCATGCGGCAATATCTCAACTTATAAAAGCACTTGAGGAAAAGGGAAATATCAAACGTGGTGGACGCTATAGTCGCACCATCTATTTGCTTAATCGCGCCCGGAAGCCAGCAGGCGTCATGCGCTGGCGAGAAATTCCGGTTGTCGGAAGCATTGCCGCAGGATTACCGTTGTATGCGCAGCAAGAATGGGATGGAAGTTTGGTGGTTGATGCTACTATATATCGTGGTCCGAACCTGTTTGCGCTCAAAGTAAAGGGAGACTCAATGAAAGGTGCTGCTATCCTGGAAGGGGATCTTGTCATTTGTGAACCACGCCAATATGCGGAAACCGGCGAGATTGTTGTTGCCCTGATTAATCAGGAAGAAGCAACGGTCAAGCGCTTCTTTCTTCGGGGAAACCACATTGAATTACGGCCCGAAAACTCTGCCTACGAACCGATGAGTTATTCCTTTAACGAGATACTGGTACAAGGCAAGGTTATAGGTGTCCAGCGTGGCCCGGAAGTAGTGGAAAAGCTTTAGACCCTTTAAGTTATTGGTTATTTGTTATTCGTTAATGGAATGATGTGGTAATCACCGATAACCAATAACCGTCGTTAGGCGTTTAATGGCATAACATAAACAAAAAAGGTCAATATGTTCGAAAAAATCGTTAAAAAACAAAAAAAATCCAACACCTGCCAACTGTTTGTCGGCACTTGCGGCTATTCCTATACAGAATGGGTAGAGGCTGGGTTTTATCCGCCCGGCACAAAGTCGGGCAAGATGTTGCCTTTGTATGCCCGGCACTTTTCGATTACTGAGCTTAACTACACCTGGTATCAAATGCCAAAGCCAGAGGTTATTGAGCGTCAGCGCCAATTAGTTCCGCCGGGATATCTATTTGCCGCCAAATTGACGCGTGACCTCACACACAAAATTGACCCACAGGCTTGGTCCGATTACGCAGATCGTTATCGGGATGGTGTGTCGCCACTTGTACAGGCCGGACAATTAGCAGCCGTATTGATCCAGCTGCCTCCCTCATTCAAACGCACTGAACACAACCGAAAATATCTGGCCTCCCTGCTTGACAGACTCCACGACTTGCCTTTGGCCATAGAGTTCCGTCACCACTCATGGGCAAGTGATCGTGTGTTTGCAGAGTTGGAACATCGCCGCGTGACGTTGGTAAGCGTTGACGAACCAGATCTGCCGGGCCTCTTCCCGGCCCTTGATGTGGTTACTAACCCCGATCTGTTTTATGTCCGTTTTCACGGTCGCAATGCCAGGGGCTGGCGTTCCGGGAAAATGCAACAACAGTTTGATTACAACTATTCCGATGATGAGCTGCGTGAATGGATTGAAGAGAAAATTGAACAAATGAGTGACAAGACACACAAAGGCATTCTTTTTTTTAATAACCATGTCCGTGCCCAGGCGCCTCGGAACGCACTAAGAATGGCCGAGTTGCTAAAGGAATATGGCTTAACGGCAGCTTGAGACCTTTGAAAAATGCCCAATTTTGTTCAAGTTCAAGGCAGGCGAAATTTTTAACCACAGGAATACATTGAGTATTTTGAGGATTAAAATTTGAGCCTAACGCAGAAATTGGGCAAAAGGGGGTGTTTTGCAAAGGTCTCAGCTTGAGGTTTGATATGCATGAGCGTTCCATCATTCATTTAAACATAGCTGATTTCGCGGTAGCAGTTGAGCGGGTTGTGGACAGCAGGCTGAGAGACCGTCCGGTGATTATCGCTCCCGGGGGGGCGGTTCGATCAGCAGTGTATGACATGAGTGACGAAGCATATAAAAGTGGTGTTCACAAAGGAATGGCTCTGCGGCGGGCGCTGCGTTATTGCCGCGATGCTGTCGTTCTGCCGCCACATCCCGACCGCTATGAGCGCTCAATGACGGAGCTGTTTAAACACGCTTTGCCCTATTCGCCTTTGATCGAAGTAACGGACCACAAGGGGCATCTGTTTATTGATGTTACTGGGACAGGAAAACTATTCGGTCCACCGTATGACGTGGCCCGGCACATCTATAGGGCAATACGGTCTGACTTGGGCTTTGATCCGATCTGGTCCGTTGCACCCAACAAACTGACAGCTAAAGCCGCCACGCGCGTGGTTAAGCCAACCGGAGAATACATCGTCATGGCCGGTGATGAGGCGAATTTTCTGAAACCCCTGCCAATAAATCTTATTCCCGGAATAGAACAAGATGACTTAAAACGCTTTCGGGAATTTAATCTAACACACACCTATCAGGTGATCCAACTCTCCATAGAGCAACTGAATGTTATTTTTGGCAGCCGAAGCCAAAGTATGTATGAAGCCGTGCGCGGTATTGACATGTCTCCGGTTTTTCCCGTTGGACAGAAACGGCCGGTTGTACGTGCCGATCATGAGTTTGGAAACGACACTAACGATGTGCCGCTTGTGGAAGGCGTATTATATCGACTCATCGAACAAGCCGGCGCAAATTTGCGTAAGCAGTATCTAACCGCAAAACGGATCAGAATTATTCTCGACTATTCCGATGGTGGGCGAATTGCTCGCCAAGCTATGGCCAAACCTGCCACGGCTAATGATTTTCGCTTATTTACCGTAGCAAAGCTGGCGCTTAAACGAGCTTGGACACGCCGTGTGCGTATTCGACATATACACCTAATTTGTGATCGCCTGGCCTATCCATCCGCACAATTGGAGCTTTTTCCCGAATACGAAAAAGAAAACAAAGTAAGAGATAAGCTGGTAACTGCTCTTGACTTAATTCGACGTCGATTTGGTTCCAACGCAATTCGTGTGGGCCGAACTCTGATGGTTTAACCCCAATTGAGCGAAAATGCTCAATTGGATGTTATTCGTTATTGGTTATTCGTTATTTGAAAATGCATTTGCCACGGTTTCATATATCTATCAGCAATGATAATCACCTAACCATTAACGGATAACGCCTAATCGAGTTTTTACTCGATTAGGGTTTAACAAATAACAACTGGCGTGTATCATGATCCCTTTAACCGTCCGCTCATATTATTCTCTGTTGTGGGGCACGAACTCACCGGAAGAAATTTGCCGTGCCGCGAAACAGCGCGGTTATCATAAACTTGCCCTTACTGATACCGACAATCTTTATGGGTTGTGGCATTTTTTGAGAAGTTGCGAACACGAAGAGATTACACCGATCATCGGAGCGGAACTGACGGATTCGATATCAGAATATCGCGCCATCTGTCTTGTGGAAAACGATGAGGGATATCGCAATCTCTGCCACCTGATTACTCGTCGCCATTCAGGTGATCGGTTCGATTTAAAATCGATCATTCCTACCTATGCCAAAGGGCTGGTTATCATCACTCAGTGTCATGATCTTTTGCCGGATTGGGTTGAGGCAGGATTAACGGTTGCGGCGGCAGTGCCTCGCAAACCGAATGCGGCTGGTCTTAGATTGCGACGTATATCTCAACAGCTTGATATTTCAACGATTGCCACGCCGGGAAGTTTTTTTCTCAATTCTGATGATATCAAGATTCATCGCATGCTAAGGGCGATTGATCTTAATACTACTCTTTCCCGTTTGACTGCAAAAGACGCAGCTCACTCCTCTGCCTGGCTTGCCCGGGCGTCTGAATATTCTCAGCGCTTTGCCATATGGCCTGACGCTATTCGAGCTACCCGGGAGATCGCCGAACGGCTTACATTCACAGGACCTCAACATGGGCTTGTTCTACCACCATGGCCGGACAAAGAAGGCTGTTCTGCTGACCAACTTTTGCGGGACGCCGCTTATAAAGGTGCGCAGCGGCGTTATGGAGATGATCTGTCCGAAACGATTGTAAACCGCCTTGAACACGAGCTGCGTATCATTAAAAAGATGGGGTTTTCATCGTACTTTCTTGTGGTTCAGGATATCGTATTGCGCAGTCCAAGGATTTGTGGGCGCGGAAGTGGCGCCGCATCGCTGGCAGCTTATAGTCTCGGAATCACAAATGTCTGTCCGATCAAGCATAATCTGTATTTTGAACGTTTTCTAAACCCGGGTCGTTCGGATCCGCCCGACATTGACATCGATTTTGCATGGGATGAGCGGGATGATATTTTGTATTCCGTATTGAACAAGTATAACGGCCACGCAGCGTTTGTCTGTAATCATGTTGCCTTTCAACCGCGTATGGCCATACGTGAGGTGGCCAAGGTTTACGGGCTCACAAGTCGAGAAATAAGTCAAGTCTCTAAACGGTTGCCCTGGTTCTTGCGGGTTACTTATACAGGCGATGATCTGTTAACCCAACTCAAGCAGTTGCCCGAACTTGGACAATTAGACTTTCCTCAACCATGGCCGGAGATTATCCGTATAGCACACAGAATCATCGGCATTCCTCGCTATCTCTCCGTCCATCCGGGCGGCGTTGTGATCACCCCTAATCCCATTAATGACTATGTGCCTATAGAGCCGGCCCCAAAAGGGGTTCCTATTATCCAGTGGGAAAAAGATGGTGCGGAAGACGGAGGCCTGATTAAGATTGACCTTTTGGGTAACCGAAGCTTGGGAGTTATACGCGATGCCGTTTCAAATCTTCGCGAAAACGGCATAACCTTTGATGATCACAAGTGGGAGCCTGAAGAAGACGCGGCAACGCAAGCGAACATAGCTAAAGGACTTACCATGGGTTGCTTCTACATCGAAAGTCCTGCCATGCGTTTATTGCAGAAAAAGACAAAAGCAGGTGATTTTGAACATCTGGTTATCCACAGCAGTATTATCCGTCCGGCTGCAAATGATTTTATTCGGGAATATATCCGCCGGTTGCACGGTGGTGAGTGGGAGCCGATTCATCCGCTGCTTGAAGACGTGCTCGATGAAACCTATGGAATCATGGTCTATCAGGAGGACGTTTCAAAGGTTGCCGTGGCCCTGGCGGGATTTTCTCACGCTGATGCAGATGGTCTCCGAAAAATTATGTCCAAGAAAGATAAAATCCGCAAATTGCGCGACTATAAGCAACGTTTCACGTCAGGCGCCCGTAAAAACGGTATTGCCGATGAGCAGATTGAAGCTGTTTGGAACATGATGATGAGTTTCGACGGTTATTCTTTCTGCAAACCCCACAGTGCCAGCTATGCCCGCGTATCTTTTCAGGCTGCCTATCTTAAAACACATTTTCCCGCGGAGTTTATGGCGTCGGTTATCAGTAACCAGGGCGGTTTTTACAGTACCTTTGCATACGTGTCTGAAGCGCAACGCATGGGAGCAAAAATTTTGCCGCCCGATATTAATGAAAGTAATATCCGTTGGAAAGGAAATGGAAATGCCATGCACGTGGGATGGTTGTCCATAAAGCACCTGAACGCTGAAACACAAATACGTATCGATGTTGCACGTAAAACCGAACCATACTACAGTATGATCGACTTTTTTGAGCGTGTCTGTCCCAACGACGACGAAGCTCGTTCCCTGATTTACTCAGGCGCCTTTGATTCGCTCCATCCGGAAGAGAACCGGGCGTCATTACTGTGGGAGTTAACATGCTGGCAAAAGTCAAGAACAACCCGATCAGGGTCACAAGATCTGTTTAACACTATAGTAGAGACTGCTAAACCGTCATTCCCTCCTGAAAAAGAACGTGAGCGCTTGCGACAAGAATTTTCAGCTCTTGGTTTTTTATGTGACCGTCATCCAATGGTCTTATATAATGACGCTTTGAAGAAACTTCGGATCGTTAAAATTCAAGATTTACCCCGCTATGTGGGCAAGTATATACGCATCGTCGGTCTGTTGATTACAGGCAAAGTCGTACACACTAAACATGGCGACCCAATGAAATTTCTCACATTCGAAGATGAAACCGGTATAGTTGAAACCATCTTTTTTCCAAAAACATATCGTCGCTTCTGTGCCATGTTGGATCGAAGCCGCCCTTTCATACTTTATGGCAAAGTAGAGGAAGACTTCGGCGCTCTGACTCTGGCCGTGAAAGCTGTTGAACGTATTTTCAGGAATTCAAGCTAAAAACTGAACTACTATATGATATTTTAAAAAAACAGAAGAATGAATTAAGATTTTTTTTATGAGTATCAAAACGGCCGTTCGACAGGCTCACGGCCCTGAGCGGAGTCGAAGGGCTGAAAAGAAAAAGAAATAACCATTTGTAGCTTCGGCCTTGGATTTTTCATTCGATTTAATAATAAATGGAGCGAGCAGACTTCGCCAGCCTACTCCGCCGTAGTAACTTTGGCTACGAAGGCTGGATAGTGGCTACGACGGCTGAAAGCGACATCATTATTCGACGTTCGATGTTGGGCGTTCGATGTTGAACGTTCATCTTTCAAAACAACCCCGTACGGCATAAATGCAACCTGTGAATGTTTACAAAACAACTTAGGGTTTATGGAGCATCCAAGGTGAAGTCCCACCTTGTGGAGCAAGCCCCTTATAATCTAC